>NZ_OZ245846.1:636428-954642 GCF_965228935.1 Ulvibacterium sp.
TTGATCACTAAAAAAGTAATTGAAAATGCGTTCGAGGTTATCGCCATTGAATTAATTACCGTGGTACAAGCCATAGAATATTTAAAGGTCCAGGACAATGTTTCCTCAAAGACAAAGAAAATGTACGAGGCCATTCGGGCCATTGTTCCCCCATTCAGGGAAGATTTGGTCATGTACCCTTATGTTAATCAGGTCAAGGATTTTATCACTAATCATAAAAACAATTAGAACTATGAGAACAAAAAGCGTTATGAAAACCATATTGACACTCATTTTGGGTATCTTTTTGGGGATAGCAAATTTACCGGCACAAGAACTGGCCTTGGTGCGGGAAGACGGTAAATTCGGGTACATAGATAAGTCGGGTGCTTACGTTATCCAACCAAAATTTGAAAAGGCCAAAAGTTTTTCGGGCCCCTATGCGATGGCCGAGAAAGATGGTAACTGGGGGTACATCAATGCCTCAGGGGAATGGGCCATTGAACCAAAATATGATAAAGCGAAAAAATTCAATTCGGGTCGTGCCATGGTCTACACGAATGATGAGTGGGGTTATATAGATAGTTCGGGCAATCCCCTTAACGTTCCCGCGGCGGAAAAGTATTATGATTTTAATGATGGCGTGGCACTGATTAAAAAGGACGACAAAATAGGTCTATTGGGAACGGATGGAAAACTAATTCTGGAACCAAAGTTCGACGAAATAAAGAATTTCCATCACGGCAGGGCCAAAGTTCGAAATGGGGATCTTTGGGGAATGATAGACCAAAAAGGGGAACTTGCCATCCCTGTCGAATACAAAGAGCTGGGATTCAATCATCCAAGCGGAGTCTGGGGCAGAAAAGGTGATGACTACGGAATAGTAATAAATGGTCAACTAAAGGTTATACCCGATGTGGATAGAATTTGGAATTTCCATGACGGATCCGATTGGACCTATGCCCGAAAGAATAAAAAATTGGGCTATGTCAACAATCAAGGGGAATGGGTCATAGAGCCCAAGTTCGACAAGGCCCGAGCTTTTAAAAATGGTTTGGCCCCCGTTGCCCAAAGCAAAAAATGGGGCTATATCAATGAAAAGGGTGAGACGGTAATCGATTTTCAATATAGGGATGCCGAAGTTTTTTCCAAGGATGGTCTGGCACCCGTAAAAGATAAGGATTGGGGGTTCATCGATTCGTCTGGAAATCTAATAATTCCCATGGATTATGATATCTCGGTAGGTTTTGCCTTCTTTCAGAGCGGGGAAGATAAGGGTTTCATCAACGGCCTTTCCCGGGTAAAGACCAAAAAGGGATGGGGCTATTTGGACAAGGAAGGAAAACTTCTTGGGAACAAATGGTACCAAAATGCTGAGCTTTTCGTTGATACTGGCAAGTAATTTATACCGACGGTGAATGGGAGAAACTAAAAAGTGTGCCCTTATAACAGGAGGTTCCAGGGGAATAGGTCGTGCCATTTGTGTCCAATTGGCCAAGGATTCCGATTACCATATCCTGATCAATTACAACAGTAACAGTGAAGCCGCCCAGGAGACTTTGGCCCAAGTAAAGGAGGTCGGGGGTTCCGGTGAACTTCTACCATTCAATGTAGTGGATTCTGGTGCCGTAAAGATGGCCTTGGATAGGTGGCAGGAAGACAACAAGGAAGCCCTAATCGAAGTAATCGTGAACAATGCGGGCATCACCCAGGATGGGCTCTTCATGTGGATGAAACCCGGGGATTGGTCCAATGTGCTGAACACAAGTCTTAACGGTTTTTTTAATGTTACCAACCATTTGATCCAAAAACTCTTGGTCAATAGATATGGCAGAATCATCAACATGGTTTCCGTTTCCGGGCTAAAAGGAACTTCCGGGCAGGTCAATTACTCCGCCGCAAAGGGAGGACTTATTTCTGCTACTAAGGCCCTTGCACAAGAAGTTGCCAAAAGAAACGTTACTGTAAATGCAATAGCGCCAGGATTTATCAAAACCGATATGACGAGCCAAATGGATGAAAAGGAATTGAAAAAAATGATTCCGGCCAATCGACTGGGAGAAGCGGAGGAAGTGGCACATCTGGTTTCGTTTTTGATTTCCAAAAAGGCATCTTACATTACCGGAGAGGTAATCAGCATTAACGGCGGTATTTATTCTTAAATTGTTTTTTTGGCCATGCAACGAGTGGTTATAACAGGTATGGGTGTTTATTCCTGTATAGGCAAGAACTTGGAGGAGGTAAGAACTTCGTTATACCAAGGGAAGTCAGGAATCATTTATGATAAGCAAAGGGAGGCTTTTGGCTATAGATCTCCTTTAACGGGCCGTGTAGAATTGCCAGACCTCAAAAATCAACTTTCCAGAAGACAACGTGTAAGTATGGGCGAGGAAGCGGCCTATGCCTATGTGGCCACTATGGAGGCATTAAGGACAGCCAATATCCCCTTGGAATTCATGGAGACCCACGAGGTTGGTATCATTTATGGCAATGACAGTACCGCAAAATCGGTAATTGAATCCATAGATATTGTCCGTGAAAAAAAGGATACCACTTTGGTAGGTTCGGGAGCTATTTTTAAGGCGATGAATTCTACAGTTACCATGAATCTCTCCACGATCCTTAAGCTCAGGGGAATAAACCTTACCATCAGCGCAGCCTGCGCCAGTGGGTCACATTCCATTGGCATGGCGTATCAACTTATCAAGGGCGGGCTTCAGGACTGTGTTATCTGTGGCGGTGCACAGGAAATCAATCATTTGGCCATGGCCAGCTTTGACGGACTCGGGGTGTTTACGGTTCATACGGAAAATCCTGAAAAGGCCTCACGACCATTCGATAAAAGTCGGGATGGCCTGGTTCCCAGTGGTGGGGCGGCCACACTTATATTGGAGAGCTATGAATCTGCCAAGAAACGAGGCGCCCCTATTTTAGGGGAAATTGTGGGTTATGGTTTTTCCTCTAATGGAGGCCATATTTCAACACCCAATGTGGAGGGACCTTCCTCTGCCATGAAAAAAGCCCTGAAGGACGCCGACATGGATGCCGCAGCCATAGATTACGTAAATGCCCATGCGACCTCCACTCCTGTAGGCGACGCCAACGAGGCCAAAGCACTCTTTGAAGTTTTCGGCACGGATTATCCCCATGTGAGCTCCACTAAATCCATGACGGGCCATGAGTGTTGGATGGCCGGCGCCAGTGAGGTGGTCTACGCTATGCTTATGATGCAACATTCTTTTATTGCACCCAACATTAATCTGCAAGAACCCGATGAGGATTCTTCCAAATTAAACATAGTTAAGAAAACCTTAAATAAAAAAATTGACGTATTTTTGTCCAATTCATTCGGCTTTGGTGGTACCAATTCCGCATTGATCGTTAAAAAAATGCTAGAGAAAAATGACTAAAGAGGTTATTGTTGAAAAAATAGATGACTTCCTTATCGACGAATTTGAAGTAGAGGAAGAGGATATCGCTCCTGAGGCCAATCTTAAAGAGACCTTGGAACTGGATAGTCTCGACTTTGTAGATTTGGTCGTGGCGGTAGAAAGCAACTTTGGCGTTAAACTGGTCGGGGAGGATTTCATAAATATAATTACACTTCAGGATTTCTACGACCTCATCGAACGGAAATTGGACTGATCATTCTCAAAACTTATCCATGGCAACGGAATGGGAAGGAAAATCCAGAGGTACCGTCCTAGGCTATAAAATCTTTATCTTCTTCATTACAAAATTAGGCATCCGTGCCTCGTATTTCCTACTTTATTTTGTTATTCTGTATTTCTGCCTTTTCTCCTGGAAAAACACAAAGGCAATTTACTACTATCTCCACCAAAGGCTGGGATATTCCCATCTAAAAAGCATTTTTGGGGTTTACAAAAGTTACTACTCCTTTGGGCAAACACTTATCGACAAAACAGCCATAGCATCCGGGCTTCGGGATAGGTTCACCTATGAGTTTGACGGTATCGAGAACATAAAAGATTTACTGGCAAAGGGCGAAGGAGGTATTCTAATCAGTGCGCACATTGGAAATTTCGAGATAGCAGAATTCTTTTTCGAAGATATAGATACCCGATCCCAGATCAACTTGGTTACCACGGATGCCGAACATGAGCATATAAAGGAATATCTTGATAGTGTTACATCAAAATCAAAAATCAAGTTTATACTGGTAAAGGACGATCTTTCGCATATTTTTGAAATTAATGTAGCCTTGGGCAAAGGAGAGCTGGTCTGTTTTACGGGTGATCGCTATTTTGAGGCCCAAAAAACATTGATAGGAACACTTTTAGGCGAGAAGGCCCATTTCCCAGCCGGCCCATTTCTATTGGGATCCCGACTTGAAGTTCCGGTGTTGTTCGTCTATGTAATGAAGGAAACGGCCAAACACTACCATCTTTTTGCTAGAAGAGCAATCGTAAAAAAGAGGGATGCCCAAGGCTTATTGGAAGAATACACCAAAAGTGTGGAATGGATCTTGAGTAAGTATCCTTTACAATGGTTCAACTATTTTGACTTTTGGAAAAGAAAGGAAAGCACATGAAGGAAGTTCTGGTCGTCTATTACTCCCAAACCGGGCAATTGTTGGATATTCTGGAAAATATGGTTTCTCCCCTAAAACAGGATAACATTACAGTTTCCTACTACAGAATAGTCCCAGAGGAACCCTATGAATTTCCGTGGCAAAAGGAAAAATTTTTTGATTGCTTCCCCGAATCTTTTTTACAGATTCCCTCTAGGTTCCATCCTCCCGAAGAGGAAATCCTAAAGAAAAAGTATGATTTGGTGATTTTAGGCTATCAAGTATGGTACCTTACGCCATCCATTCCTATCAACTCATTTTTAAGATCCGATATTGGGAAATCCCTATTAAAGGGCAGACCGGTATTGACCGTTGTCGCCTGTAGGAATATGTGGATACAGGCACAGGAAAAGATGAAAAGGCTCCTGGCCAAAATAGAAGCCAAACTTGTTGGGCATATTGCGCTGGTTGATCGCCATATTAATCACATCAGTGTCATAACCATTTCGCATTGGATGCTGTCAGGAAGAAAGGACAGGTATCTCGGTATTTTTCCGAAGCCCGGGATCTCTGACAAGGATATCAGGGAGGCGAATAAATTTGGAGAGCCCATTAAAACGGCCTTGCTCGTTGGGGATTTTTCAAATCTACAGCAAACCCTTCTAAAACAAGGTGCCATTCACGTCAACCCATACTTGGTGCTTACGGATAAAAGAGGCAATGTACTATTCTCTAAATGGGCCAGCCACATTATCAAAAAAGGAGGGCCCGGGGAACCGCGACGACTCAAATGGATCAGAATATTCAATTATTATTTGTTATTTGCAATCTGGGTCATAGCACCAATAGTTTTTATTGTATTTTTGCTCACTTATTTGCCCCGGTACCAAAGGATGAAAGAAGAAAAAGCCTATTATTCCTCGGTAGCGCTAAAGGAAAATAAATGAAGGACGTTTATATAACACGAATAGCCAAGTTTTTACCCAATGCTCCCGTGGACAATGATGGGATGGAAGAAAAACTAGGGATTTTAGGTGGCAAGACTTCAAAGGCTAGGCGGATTGTATTACGTAACAACAGGATAAAAACCCGTTATTATGCCTTGGATGATAATGGCAAGGTAACCCATAACAATGCCCAATTGACCAAAGAGGCCATTGAGCGTCTGTGCGATGAAGACTTCACCGCCCAAGATATCCAATTACTGTCCTGTGGCACCTCCAGTCCCGATCAAATATTGCCATCCCACGCAGCAATGGTCCATGGTTTTCTTAAGAACGGTAACATGGAAATTAATTCGGCTTCGGGCGCCTGTTGTTCAGGGATGAATGCATTAAAATACGGTTATCTTTCAGTTAAGACCGGACAGGTGGAAAAGGCGGTCTGTGCGGGTTCGGAACGTAGCTCTACCTGGCTGAAGTCCGAGATTTATGAGGATGAAATAGAATATTTGAAGGAATTGAAGGAAAATCCCATCTTGTCCTTCAATAAGGAATTTTTGCGGTGGATGTTATCCGATGGCTCTGGAGCGGTGCTGTTAGAGCCTGACCCTAAAGGTAAAGTACCTTTGAAAATCGAATGGATGGAAGGCTATTCCTACGCTTTTGAATTGGAAGCCTGTATGTACGCCGGTGGTGATAAGGAAGAAAATGGACACCTGAGATCTTGGACCGAGTTTCATGCCAGTGACTGGAGCAAAAACTCAGTATTCGCCGTAAAGCAGGATACGCGATTGTTAGGCGAGTATATTTTGGAAAAGGGCGTGAACAGCCTAAAATTGACCTACGAAAAATACGGTATCGGCCCAGATGATGTGGATTATTACCTACCCCATATATCATCGTACTATTTTAAGGATGGACTGTACAATGAAATGAAGCGGCAAGGGATTGAAATGCCCTTGGACAAATGGTTCCTTAATCTAGAAAAGGTCGGTAATGTGGGTGCGGCATCTATCTATGTGATGCTCGAGGAATTGGTAGCATCCGGGAAACTCAAAAAAGGGGATAGAATATTGCTACATGTCCCGGAAAGTGCCCGTTTTTCCTATACCTACGCCTATTTGACCGTAAGTTAAATGAATCTTCTCAAAGACCCCATAACCGATCGGGACTTTCTACTTGGACTAATTCCCCAAAAACACCCTTTTGTAATGGTAGATAAATTATTTTATTTTTCTCCGGAGAAAATAATATCCGGATTTACCATTACAAAAGAAAATCTATTTACCCGAAACAACGTGTTCAAGGAACCTGGGCTTATCGAGAATATGGCACAAACCGTAGCGCTACATACCGGATACCATTATTTTTTAAAAGACCAAGATGCTCCGATGGGGTACATCGGTGCCATTGCCAAAGTGGAAATCGATTCCCTTCCTGTACTGGGGCAGGAACTGACGACTATTGTTCATATCCTACACGACATTATGGGAGTTACATTGGTAGAGTCTCAAATTGAATGTAACGGATCTCTAATAGCAACGGGCAAAATGAAAACCGTACTGGCCCAAAGGTGAAGAATGCACGTTTACATATCGATATTAAAAAGTTTCTTCCCCATAGGGAGCCCATGCTCATGGTGAATACCATGCCCTATCTTGATGTCGACTCGGTCGTGACTGAATTTCACATATCAGAGGATTGTATTTTTGTAAGCAATGGCAGACTATCGGAGACGGGGCTCATTGAAAATGCCGCCCAAGCGTGTTCGGCGATAGTAGGTCAAAGCTATTTTGAAACGGACGATCTAGAGGGAAAAGGCAACAAGGTCATAGGATACATCAGTGCCATAAAAAAAGTAGAAATATTTCAATTACCAAAGGTAAACGAAACCTTGGTCACAAAAGCAAAACTAGTTTCCCGTTACGATACCGAAGAGCTCAGTATATGTACCATAACCGGCTCCATTTTTAGAAAAGACGATTTAATCGTAGATTGTACCTTGAACTTTTTAATTCACGAAGTCCAATGAAAAAGGGCGAAGTGCCACAACATAAAGGTATACTTAAAGCTGCCAACCTCCGAGAGATGTGCTATGCCGTAGACGAAAACGGGGAGTATACCACTGCGCTTAGTACTGGCTGGGATCCCAAGACCATTGCATTGGAAAATGCGCTAAAGGAAATTGAGGAACGTGTGGAAAACGCAATGCAACGTGTACTTGCCCGCGAGGCCAGCCCTATCGTTTATTATATGGAGCTACATAAAATGGATCTGGGTATCCTAGCAAGCTATGTAGGGATTTGGAAGTGGCGTGTAAAACGTCATTTTAAACCATCGGTCTTTAAGAAATTAAGCTCGCGAACACTACAAAAATATGCTGATGTCTTTGACATCACCGTTGAGGAACTAGTGCATATAGACCCTTGAACCATGCAAATAGATTTTACACATAAACAGTCCGCCCATTGTGAAAACGGGGTGGTATCCAACCTCATGCGGCACAATGGCTTTGAAGTAAGTGAGCCTATGGTATTCGGAATAGGATCAGGGCTTCTGTTCAGCTACCTCCCTTTTTTAAAAGTCAACTATGCCCCCGTCTTCACGTACAGGGTAATGCCCGGTCTTATTTTTAATCGGTTCGCTAAGCGCGTCGGCATTAAGGTGAAAAGGGAAAAATTCAAAAAAAGAGAGGATGCCCGGGCAAGATTGGATACCAATTTGGCAAACAACAACCCGGTGGGGCTCCAAGTAGGGGTATTCCAACTCCCCTATTTCCCGGAGGAGTATCGCTTTCACTTCAACGCGCATAACATGGTGGTCTATGGAAAGGAAGGGGACAGGTACCTTATTAGCGATCCCGTTATGGAAGATGTGACCACGTTAACGGACAAAGAACTGGAAAAGGTTCGGTTTGCCAAGGGGGCCTTTGCACCCAAAGGCCATATGTACTATCCGATTGCCTTTCCAAAAACCCTGAATTTGGAAAAAGCAATCGTGAAGGGCATAAAACATACCTGCAGGGATATGACCGCTCCCGTGCCCATTGTAGGGGTCAAGGCCATGCGGTGGGTAGCCAAAAATATTCGGAAGTGGCCCCAAAAATTGGGCACCAAAAAAGCCAACCATTATTTGGGTCAGATTGTGCGCATGCAGGAGGAAATAGGTACGGGCGGTGGTGGATTTCGGTATATTTATGCCGCCTTTTTACAGGAAGCCGGGAAAGTATTGAAAAACGAAGAGCTATCGGGGTTTTCAAAAGAAATGACCGAAATTGGGGATCAATGGCGCGATTTTGCCTTGGAAGCTTCCCGCGTATATAAAAATCGTAGTTCACAGACCGATGCCTATAACAAAGTGGCAGATCAATTGATGGATTTGGCCCAAAGGGAGGAAACTTTTTTTAAAGCTTTACGTAAAGCGGTCTAAAGATTTTTAATCCCTGAAATACATCCGTTGTTTTGAAAAATCACAGCCAATGATTCAAATCGACCAACTGTCCAAAAAGTATAAGGGAGCCGATTTTTATGCGGTCAAGGATTTGAGCCTATCAGTTCATGAAAAAGAGATTTTTGGTTTGTTGGGCCCAAACGGGGCAGGTAAGACCACTTTGATTTCTATGTTAAGTTCCCTGCTGAAACCGACCTCGGGATCCTTTTCAATACATGGACTGGATTTCCAGCAGAACAAAAACGAATTAAAACAACATATCGGTATCGTTCCCCAGGATTATGCGCTCTATCCTTCGTTGACCGCCTTTGAGAATTTACACTATTTCGGAAGTATGTACGGGTTAAAGGGCCATTCCCTACAAGAAAGAGTTATATCGGGTTTAGAAACACTCGGACTTCATGACTTTGCCCACAAAAGGTTACGAACGTTCTCCGGGGGAATGAAAAGGCGTATCAATCTTATTGCAAGTATTCTGCATGAACCCAAGGTATTGTTCCTGGATGAACCCACGGTCGGGGTGGATGTACAGTCCAAAAGTGCTATCCTGGAACATTTAAAACAACTGAACCATAAGGGTACGACTATTATCTATACCTCGCACCATCTGAACGAGGCCGAGCATTTTTGTACCAGGGTCGCCATTATAGACCATGGTCAAATTGTTTGTAAAGGGGTACCAAAAGACTTGGTCGTTGAACAAAAAGGGGCAAATAATCTCGAGGAGGTTTTTCTGGCCCGAACTGGAAAAGCATTGAGGGACTATGCATAAACTTTGGGTCTCTACATATAAGGAATTTTTGCTGTTGATTCGGGATTTGGGCGGATTGGCTATCCTCTTCCTTATGCCCTTGATCCTGTTAATAGTCATTACTTTGGTACAGGATAGTACTTTTAAGACCATCGAAGAGACCAAGGTTCCAATTCTATTGGTGGATCTGGATAATGGTACGGTTTCCAAAAACGTACATGAAAGCCTCTCGGAAAGCAAATCCTTGGAAATCATCAAAAAAGCATCGGAAACCGAGGCGCTTGCACTAGTTCAAAAAGGGGATTATCAATTGGCCATAATCATCCCGAAAGGGCTATCCCGGGATATGGATAAAAAGGTAACGGCCAATGTGGACGGCATTATGTCCAGATTCGGGATGGAAGAAGAAGCGGATTCGGTTTCAACGACCCTAAAAATCGAACCCAAGGAGATACGGCTATATTTTGATCCCGCTACCCAGCAATCCTTTAAAAATTCCATAAAAAATGGTATTGATAAGATGATTTCCCAAATTGAGATCAAGACCATTTATAACGCTTTTCAGGAACAATTGACGGATGATGCCTCGGAAATTATTTTTGATACCGAAAGTTTTATCACCTTCACCGAAATCGTTCCAGGAGCGGATAGGAATTACATCCCTAACTCAACGCAACACAACGTACCGGCGTGGACGCTCTTTGCTATCTTTTTTATTATCCTACCCCTTTCCATTAATATGATAAAGGAAAAGAACCAGGGAACTTTTATACGCCTCCGTACCCAACCGGTATCCTATGCGACCGTTTTGGGAGGCAAGACCTTGATTTTTTTAATCGTATGTTTGATTCAGTTCTCCCTGATGTTACTGATAGGCGTGTATTTGTTTCCCTCTCTTGGCCTGCCACAATTGGACGTCCGCGATAAGCTACCGCTTCTATATATAACGGCCTTTTTTGCTGGTCTGGCAGCTATTGGATTGGGACTTTTAATAGGAACAATTGCCAAATCTCAAGAGCAATCGGCACCTTTTGGCGCCACATTAGTGGTTATTTTAGCAGCGTTGGGAGGAGTTTGGGTACCTGTTTTTGTAATGCCCGCTAAGATGCAGTTGCTTTCGAACATCTCACCAATGAATTGGGGATTAAATGCCTTCTATGATGTATTTTTGCGCAATGCAGGAATCTCGGAAATCATCCCGGAAATTTCATTGCTGTTGGGATTTTTTATTTTGAGCTCCCTAATCGCGGTCATTTACTATGAACAAAGAAATGCGGTCTAAGCCCAAAAAAGAAATTAGTTTTACAAGCCAGATACGTGTACGGTTTGTAGAGACCGATCCCCTGGGTATCGTTTGGCATGGCAACTACATCCAATATTTTGAGGATGGCCGTGAAGCCTTTGGAAGACACCATGGGATATCCTATTTGGATCAAAAAGTGCATAATTTTTCCACGCCTATAGTTAAGTCGAATAGCGAACACAAACTTCCTTTGCGCTATGGGGACGTTGCCACTATCAAGACCATTTACGTAGATTCTCCGGCTGCCAAGATGATTTTCCGATATGAAATCTATAATCCTGAGGAAGAACTGGTCTGTACCGGGGAGACGGTACAGGTATTCGTTGAGCTTGGTGGGGAAATGTCCTTGACCATACCGGAATTCTTCCTGGAATGGAAGAAAAAAGTAGGATTGTTGGATGGGTAGGGTATATGTATCACATAACACTATTGTTTCTTCCTTAGGTTACGATAGCCCCACCGTGATTCAAAAAATAAAGGATGGGGTTTCCGGACTTCAATCCGTAAGCGACCCAAAATTATTGGACCAACCCCTTTGTACATCACTGGTTGATATAGGAAAACTGCCCAAGACCATTGGGGAACCGGAGAAGGAAGAAAACTATACGCACCTGGAACAAATGCTATTGATGTCCCTGGGCCAGGTCATCCAAGCATCCAAAACCGAATTGACCGATCGGGTAGGGCTCATTATTTCCACTACAAAAGGTAATATAGATGTCTTGGAGGATGATAACCCTTTCCCTGTAGAACGGTCGTACTTGGCCGAATTAGGTAAGGTTCTAAAGGAATTCTTTGGATTTAAGACCCCTCCCATAGTACTTTCCAATGCCTGCGTTTCCGGGCTATTGGCCATTGCGACCGCCAAAAGAATGATTACACAAGGTCGTTTTGATCATGTCCTGGTCATCGGCGGTGATCTGGTCTCGAAATTTACCCTTTCGGGCTTCAATGCATTTCAGGCACTAAGCCCTGAACCCTGTAGGCCCTATGACAAAAATCGTTCAGGCATTAATATCGGTGAAGTAGCCGCAAGTGTTTTGGTAACCCAAGACGAAACGAAGCTTGCCGAGGAATCGGTAGTCGTCTTGGGTGACGCTTCTTGTAATGATGCCAACCATATCTCCGGGCCTTCAAGAACCGGTGAAGGGTTGTACCGTAGTACAAAACTTGCGCTAAAGGAGGCAAAATTACAACCCAAGGATATCGATTTCATCTCAGCACATGGAACGGCTACCCAATTCAATGATGAAATGGAGGCCATTGCCTTCAATCGGCTAAAGCTTCAAAACACACCACTGAACAGTCTAAAAGGTTACTTTGGGCATACCTTGGGCGCATCAGGTCTTTTGGAAACGATCGTAGGTATGCATTCCCTATATCAAAATACGGTCTTTGCCTCCAAGGGATTTGAGGAAATGGGCGTATCGCAACCCATCAATGTCATTAAACGAACGGAGCCTAGGCCAATGGATACCTTCCTAAAAACGTCTTCGGGATTTGGAGGTTCCAATACGGCCGTTATTTTTAAAAAGGTAGCGGAATGATGGAAAAAAATTACGGTATATCGTCCTATTGCCATATCCGGAACAACACCATATCCCTGAACGGGAAAACGATTTATCAAGAACAGCATCCCGACTTCAAGTCTTTGGCAAAATCGGCCTACCGCTTCTTCGAAACCGACTATCCCAAGTTTTTCAAAATGGACAACCTCAGCAAATTGGGGTTTTTGGCGGCAGATATTCTACTAAAAAACGAAGGTGTTCTTCCGGAAAACGAAGAAGACATCGCCATTGTACTTAGCAATAGGGCATCAAGTCTGGATACGGACAGAAAGCATTGGGAATCCATCCGCAATCCCAATGATTATTATCCCAGCCCCGCAATTTTTGTATATACATTGCCCAACATTTGCATTGGGGAAATTAGTATCCGGCACAAACTTTATTCTGAAAATAGTTTTTTTATCTTTGACGAATTTAATCCGAGCCATCTGTTCTGGTATACGAACGGATTGTTGGATACGGAAAAAGCGAAAAAGGTACTTTGCGGTTGGGTAGATGTTGATGGCCCCGGTTATGAGGCTTTTTTATATTTGGTGGACAAAGAAGGTTCCATAGCGCACAGTATTGAGGAAATAACCCGATTATTTTAAACCGATATGGAGGCATTGAAAGAAGAATTGAAGTCAAAAATCATAGAGCAGTTGAATCTGGAAGATGTTTCAGTGGATGAAATTGCCGACGACGATCCACTTTTTGGTGACGGATTGGGGCTGGACTCCATAGACGCCCTAGAGCTCATCGTAATGCTAGATAAGGACTATGGCATAAAATTGGCCGACCCCAAGGAAGGAAAAAAAATCTTCGAATCCGTTGGGACTATGGCGGATTATATTGTACAACACAAGGGGAAATAATATTTTTCCGCTTCACCTTCCGTTTTTTGTACATTCGCAATAAAGCGTTTTCGGTTAAATAGTATGGGCAAAGGCATCGCCATTACGGGTATGGGAATCATTTCTGCCATTGGCAACAATGTAGAGGAAAACTACAAAGCCCTAATTGAATGCAAAAAAGGAATCTCCAGAATCTCAAAAATCGATACAGTCCATAGGGATGCCCTAATGGTCGGTGAAATCGATTTCACCAATCAGGAACTGGAGGAACTTCTAGGGCTCAACACGGACCATAACTATTCCCGAAGTGCCTTATTGGGGGCCTATGCGGCCAAGCAAGCTGTTTCAAACGCGGGCATAACCAATATAAATTCGTGCAAAACCGGCTTGGTATCGGCCACCACGGTAGGGGGTATGGACAAGACCGAACAATACTATTACGAGTATTTCGAGAATAAAGAAGTCCAAAAATACATTGAAGGGCATCATGCCGGGGATTCTACCCAAAAAATTGCGGAGCAACTAGGTATCCAAGGCAGCCTGGTAACTACCATTAGTACGGCCTGTTCTTCTGCTGCCAATGCTATTTTGTTCGGCGCACGTTTATTAAAATCGGGAAAATTGGACAGGGTGGTCGTAGGTGGAACGGATGGACTTTCCAAATTTACGTTGAACGGTTTTAAGACACTTATGATCCAATCCGATACCTATAACACTCCTTTCGATGAAAACCGGAAGGGACTGAATCTCGGTGAGGCGGCCGCTTTTTTGGTCTTGGAATCCGATGAGTTGGTACAAAAAGAAAATAAGGAAGTCCTGGCTTACGTTAAAGGATGGGGCAATGCCAATGACGCCTTTCACCAAACAGCGTCCTCGGACTATGGGGACGGAGCTACCTTGGCCATGCAAAAAGCATTAAAGGTCTCCGGGTTGAAAAGTGATGAAATCGATTATATCAACGCTCATGGTACGGCCACCCCCAACAATGATCTTTCCGAAGGAAGGGCCTTTCTACGGGTTTTTGGCGATAGTGTACCCGATTTCAGTTCCACCAAGGCCTATACCGGGCATACGCTGGCGGCGGCCGGGGGGGTCGAAGCGGTCTTTTCCGTTCTGGCCCTACGGAATAATGTGATTTTCCCCAATCTCAATTTCAAAAATCCCATGAAAGAATTTCATCTTAAACCGCAAACGGAGCTCAAAAACAAGAAATTACACAAAGTGTTATCCAATTCATTGGGCTTTGGGGGCAATTGTTCAACCCTTATTTTTTCGAAAGAAGCCTAGATGAAGCCGGTTTACCTCAATAGCGTTGCTTCCATATCGGCCCAGAGGACTTTTGACAATTCGGTCTTTTTGGACGATATTACCGAGTATGCCGACAACGTTGTTCGCACAATAGACCCTAACTATAAAGAATTCATTCAGCCTGCCGCAGCCAGGAGAATGGCCAAAGGAATAAAGATGGGGGTGGCCGCTTCAAAAATTGCCCTACAAGAGGCCAATCTGGAAAATTTGGATGCCATCATTACAGGTACCGGTTTGGGTTGTATTGCGGATTCGGAAAAATTCGTCAGTAAAATCATAGATGATAACGAGGAGTACCTAACCCCTACTTCGTTTATACAATCTACCCATAATACCGTGGCGGGACAAATAGCCTTAGGTATAGGCTGTAAGGGCTATAATTTTACCTATGTCCATTCCAGTATTTCTTTTGAATCGGCTCTACTGGATGCCAAACTACAATTGGAAAACGATGAGGCCCAAAACATTCTGGTCGGAGGAGTGGATGAGCTGGCCGATCATCACATTAAAATACATAAGTTGGTCAACCATATTAAGGCCGATATGGTCAACTCCAAGGAACTGTTGGAGTCCGGTACTCCGGGTGCAGTTTTTGGGGAGGGAGCCAGTTTCTTTGTGCTTTCCAATGAAAAGAGTGAAACTACCTATGCACAGGTTTTGGACGTAGCCACCTACAATAGTTTTTCTGAACAGAAATTAAAGAAGGTTCTTAAGTCGTTTCTACAAGACAATAGTCTGGAAATTGCGGATATCGATATTCTGGTAATGGGCAACAATGGCGATATCAATTTCGATTCCTATTATGAAGCATTAAGTGAGGAGTCCTTTAAAAATACGTCTCAGACTTATTATAAACATTTATGCGGTGAGTTCAATACGGCCTCTTCCTTTGGTACCTGGATGGCCGCAAAAATGATAAAGGCCCAACACATTCCGGAAGCTGCCAGGTTGAACGGCATCCTACCCTCCGAAATCAGGACCGTGTTGTTGTACAACCAGTACCGCGGGGAGAACCACAGTTTTGTTTTACTCCGCGGATGCTGACGTTTGTCTCCATAAGACGGCTTTTCCTAATGGCCTTGACCGTTCTTTTGGTTATCGATTGGCTATATGGTATTCCAGGATTCTATTATTGGATTCCTATTAGTGCGTTTTTTGTCCTGACTATTTTAGGTTCTTTTTTAATTCAATGGAATTTCCATTTTAAGTCCCACAATTCCAATCCAAATGTTGTTGATAACTATATTGCCCTAACCTTTGATGATGGCCCACATCCCGAATATACTTCCCAGGTACTTCAACTCTTAAAACAATTTAACGCCAAAGCTACCTTTTTTTGTATCGGAAAACATATGGAACAGCACAACGATTTGATAAAAAAAATCCTCGACGAGGGACATACCATTGGTAACCATACGTATTCGCATTCCAGAGCGTTCGGGTTCTTTGGTTCCAAAAAGGTAATCGCCGAGCTTCAAGAAACCAATAGCATCTTTGACCAAATAACGGGAAAGCAAATACAACTCTATCGCCCGGCTTTTGGTGTAACCAATCCGAGCATTAAAAAAGCCATTCGGGCCATGAATCTACAATCTATTGGATGGAGCGTCCGTTCCTTGGACACTACCCCTCTTTCGGAAGATGCCATTTTAAATCGGGTTACCCGTAAACTTGTCAAAGGAGACATTGTATTGTTCCATGATACCAGTGCAAAAACCTTAGCTGTTTTGGAACGGTTATTGTTAATTTTGCGAGAGAAAAATTTACGATCGGTCACCGTTGACCAATTGTTGAATATCAAAGCCTATGCGTAACCTTTTTTATCTGTTCTGGATTGTGGTATGTACTGCAAATGCGCAGTCCGAAATGAGCGCCACGGATGCCCGGGCATTGGAGGCCAAGGTAAAGAAGACCGCCAATACTACGGAGACCATTACTAGTAATTTTAGGCAATATAAGCATATGGACTTCCTTTCCAACGATATTGAATCTTTGGGCAAGCTCTCCTTTAAGGCCCCCAATTTGGTTAAGTGGGAATATACGGAGCCCTTTGCCTATTCGGTCATTTTTGAGGAGGAAACCCTTTATATCAATAACGAGGGCAACAAAAGTGATATGGACATCGGTTCCAACAAACTGTTTAAGCGGCTTAATCAACTCATTACAAACAGTATTAAAGGAGATTTATTCGATACGGATGAATTCCATATCAACTATTTCGAAAAAGGAAATACAAGTGAAGTACATTTTGCCCCCAAGGATGAAGATTTTGCCACATTCATCAAAGCCTTCCACATTACCTTTAACGAGAAAGGAGAAGTAACCGAAGTAAAAATGTTGGAGCCCTCCAATGACTATACCCGTATTGTTTTTACGGATCGAAAAACAAACCAATCCTTGCCCGATGCGGTATTTGCCCATTAGTCTCCTTCTTCTGGTCTGGGCCTGTGCCTCTTATCCGGAACGCAACGATTTCCAACTCGTGGAGACCTCCAATGCAACGGTCACCAATCCCTATTTTTCCAATCTGGACAAGGATTATGTGTACAAGGCGGATATTGATTTGTACAAGAAAACGTTCAGTGGCATCCTTGTCTTAAAGAAATTGGGAGTGCGGCACCATAGGGTTGTATTTACTACGGAATTGGGAAATACCATTTTTGACTTTTCATTTTGGGATGATGACTTTATCGTGAATCACATCCTTCCGGAGATGAACAAAAAAATAGTCATTAACCTGCTTAAAAGGGATTTCAGGACGCTGGTCACGGAAAACGTATCTATTCTAAATACGTTTACCTCACAAGATGAATTCATTTTTGAAACCGAAATCGATGAACGAGTGAATTACTACCATACCGTAGCTGGAAATTTGGAGAAAATTGTCCAGACCAAGAATCGAAAGAAAAAAGTCGCTTTCATATTTTCTGCGGTTCATGCGGAGGTTGCGAAAAATATTCAGATCTTGCACCACAATATTAAGCTGTCCATACGGCTAAAAGCTATTTAAAATGAACCGAATAATCCTTTTGTCCATACTCTTTTTATTTTCCGGGATAATCTATGCCCAGACCAAAATTAGACCAGGTATTCGCTTGGGATTCAATAGTGCCAATATTTCCAACACCACCTTGGACAATAAAATTGGGCTTAACGCGGCAGTTTTTGCCGATTTCCGTTTTTCAAGATTCTATGCCCTACAGCCAGAAATTATGTATTCCAGACAAGGCGGAAAGTCCAATATCCGTACCAACCAAGATTTGGATATCGATTATTTGTCGGTCGGTGTAGTCAATAAGTTTTTTGTCGCTCCCAATCAAGGTCTCCATCTTATTTTAGGCCCTAGTCTGGACTTCGATTTTGAAAATAATCTCATTAATGTAATCAACGACAGCAATGACTCCGATATCACCCCTTTTGACCTTTCCTTCTTTTTTGGGATAGGCTATGAGTTTGATTTTGGGTTGATATTGGAAGCCCGATATAAGCAAGGGTTGCTCGATATTGATCTGTTTGATGAAGATTTTGAGTCGGAATTTTACAGCGGGGAGGGAAACACACTGAACAATGTATTCCAGTTCGGAGTGGCCTACAAATTTGATTTGCGATAATGATATTGATAGAAGGGCTTTACGTCATAAAGGATTATGAATATAATCAGGATACGGTCAGTTCCACCATACAGTTGAACAAGGAACACCCTATCTTCAAGGGTCATTTCCCTGGAAATCCCGTGATGCCCGGCGTATGTATGATACAGATTATCAAGGAGCTTACGGAAAAGGCGACCGGGAAGCAACTTTTTTTAAAGGTCTCCTCCAACATCAAGTTTATGGCCATTATAAACCCGGAGGAAAACGATATACTCCATCTAATTTTAAATATTTCCACTGACGAAAGAGAGGTTAAGGTAAAAAATACGACTACATTTCAGGATACCTTGGCATTGAAGCTAAGCGCTACCTTCCAAATACGAGACTAAATGAAATTAGTAGTAGCCTTTATATGTTCCCTGGCCTTTTTGATATCCCCGGATATTTCCGAATTGCGGAAAACCTATCCCGAAGCCAATGCAAATGAGGGGGTTACAGACGAGCTCTTTATAAAACTTTCTTCGGTGACCAAAACGGATAACGCAGTTCTTGTGGCCTATAAAGGAGCCGTATCTACCCTAAAGGCGAAATATGCCCAAAAACTGCGAAATAAGAAGGATTTTTTTAAATCCGGGGCAGAACTCATTGAATATGCTGTGGCTACACAGCCCAAGAACATAGAAATCCGATGTATCCGGTTAAGCGTCCAGGAAAACTCGCCCAAAGTTGTTGGATATAAAGAAAGCATGGAGGAGGATAAAGGATTTTTATTACACAACTTTGCAAAGGTATCCTCAGGTGAAATCCGTGAGTTTATAAAAAACTACGCCGTGCAGTCTTCTGTTTTTGACGCCTCCGAAAAGCAGTTGTTTTCGGGGCGGTAATCCGTATCTTTGTCTAGAATTTAGCTTTTTGCGACCAGAAAGCTTTCAATGGATTTACCTTGCCAGCTTCCATCCCATCGATATCGGAGACCATGCAGCAACTAAGATGTTGCGTAGTCGTTCCCACATTCAACAATGGCAAGACCTTAAAAAGGGTATTGGACGGTATATTGAACCACACCCAAAACATCATTGTTATCAACGATGGATCTACGGATGCCACTAGTGAAATACTCAATTCGTATCCCGAACTGATACAGGTACATCTGGACAAAAACCAAGGGAAAGGCCATGCACTTCGGACAGGGTTCAAAAAGGCATCGGGGTTAGGGTATCATTTTGCAATCACCATAGATTCGGATGGCCAACATTTTCCCGAGGATATCCCCGTTTTTATCAAAGCCCTTGAAGAGGAATCCTCAAAAAAGGTCTTGTTTATAGGTTCCAGGAATATGCAGCAATCCGACGTTCCGGGCCGTAGCAGTTTTGGAAACCGGTTTTCCAATTTCTGGTTTTGGGTAGAGACCGGCAAATGGCTGAAGGATACCCAGTGTGGGTTTCGCCTTTATCCTTTGGAGACGATAAAGGACATGAAATTCTATACCCCAAAATTCGAGTTCGAAATAGAGGTTATTGTCCGATCGGCCTGGAAGGGAATATCGGTCAAGAATATTCCGATCAATATTCTATACGATGATCCGGAGCGTGTTTCCCATTTTAGACCAATTATCGATTTTGCTAGGATAAGTGTGCTGAATACCTGGTTAGTATTGGTTGCTTTGGTCTATATTAAACCTCGTGACCTTATACAACGGCTCAAAAAAAAAGGGTTTAGACGTTTTTTCTACGAGGATTTTTTACACAATCAGGATTCTCCCCGGAAAAAAGCATTTTCCATTGCCTTGGGGGTTTTTATAGGGCTCAGCCCTTTATGGGGGTTTCATACGGTCACTGTGATTTTTTTGGCCCTTTTGCTTAAACTGAACAAGGTTATCGCCTTTGCTTTTTCCAACATCAGTATCCCTCCCTTAATTCCTTTGGTATTGTATTTAAGTCTACAGACCGGGGCATGGGTCACCGGAAGGGAATTGAACTTTTCCATCCATGAGATAGATGAGAATTTTGAAATCATTAAAAACTTACAGACTTACATCATTGGCAGTCTAACGCTATCTACCTTCTCCGCATTGATCCTGGGTTTTTTGGCCTATGTATTTTTATCCATCTTCGACCGGAAAAAAATAGCTGTGCACAATGGATAGTTTTTTCCATCGCACATACCGATTTTTTTTGGGACAAAAGTGGCTGGGACTTACCATGGTTTTAGCAATCCTTCTAGGGCTTTCGGCCTTAACGGGCAAAATAAAATTTGAGGAGGACATCACCAAGCTCATCCCTGTAAACTCGGAAAACGAGGCCTACCAAAGGGTATTGAAAACACTTCAATTTACGGATAAGATTATCCTAAATATAAAGCTACAAAGTGAAGGTTCCGAAGACGATCTTACCCAATACACCACACAGTTTCTGGATAGTCTTAAGGCCAACACCCAAGGATACATAAAAAATATCCAGGGAAAGGTAGGTGATGATGAAGTGTTACAAACCTTAGATTTTGTCCATAAAAACCTGCCCCTGTTTCTGGATACAGCGGATTATGGTACCATCCGACAAAAAATTAAAAGGGATAGTATTGCGGCCCTGACAAAGGAAAATTACAAGACACTGATTTCCCCATCGGGAATCGTTACCAAAAAGAACATTTTGCGAGATCCCCTAGGGCTGTCCTATATCGCCTTAAAAAAGTTACGGCAATTGGGAATCGCAGATGGATTTACGCTAAAGGATGGATTTCTTTTGAGCCAAGATCGACAAAACATTTTACTGTTTGTTACCCCCACTTACGCCTCCAATCAGACTTCGGAGAATGAACCCTTCGTCAGGGAACTGTATCGAATACGGGATGTATTGAATCCTGCTTTCGAATCCAAGGCCGTGGGCGAGTATTTCGGAGCGCCTTTGATAGCCGTAGCCAATGCACAACAGATCAAAACGGATATTCAGTTTACCGTTGGAATCGCATTGACGCTTTTGCTCATCCTTTTGATTTTCTTTTATCGGAAACTGACCTTGCCCATTATTCTCTTTTTACCCACGGCTTTTGGAGGGTTGCTGGCAGTGGCCCTATTGTATTTTATCCGTAGGGAGATTTCCGGTATTTCTTTAGGTATAGGTGCCGTATTGCTAGGGGTAACCCTGGACTATTCGCTCCACATCCTCACACATATCAGGAACAACCGTTCCATCCAAAGTTTGTATTCAGAGGTTGCCCCATCAATCTTGATGAGCAGCCTTACCACGGCCTCGGCTTTTTTGTGCCTGTTGTTTCTAGAATCACAAGCTTTACAAGATCTTGGGATTTTTGCGGCGGTGAGTGTTCTGGGCGCATCCGTATTTGCCCTTTTTTTTATCCCTCAGGTATATGGGGCCAAAACAGCCGAAAAGAAAAGCATAACTTTCCTGGATTCAATTGCCGCCTATGACTTTCAGGGAGACCAATGGCTCTTCGGGTCGCTCATGGCATTCTTTGTTATCAGCCTTTTTACCTACAGTTCCGTAACCTTTAACAAGGATATTGCGAAATTGAACTATGAACCTCTCCGACTGGCAAATGCCAGAAAGCATTTGGAAAATCTGACTGATCTAGGGGCTAAATCCCTTTACGTGACTAATTACGGGAATTCCAGGGAAGAAGTATTACAGTTTAATGATAGTATTTATGCTTCCTTAAATCGGCTTAAGGGCAAAGGAAAAATTTTAGGGTTCAGTTCCATAGGTGCGCTTGTCCGTTCAAAAAAGGAACAAAATGAAAAGATTCGCCTTTGGAAAGCGTTTTGGAACGATAACCGTATTCGTTCCGTTACTACTTCCCTCGTCGATGTGGGCCGGGAATATGGGTTTAAACCTAAGACGTTTGATCAATTTTATACGCTGCTCCATTCGGATTTTAAACCTTTGGAAATTGAAGATTACAATCTGGTGAACTCCTTTTCGGTAGATGACTACCTATCTACAAAAAACGGATTTACGACCGTAAGTTCGTTGGTAAAGGTAGATTCATCCCAAATAGGGTATGTCCGCGAAATCTTCTCGAATACTGCCCAAACCGTCCTGATCGACCGACAGGGCATGAACGAAACTTTTTTGGGCCATCTTAAGAATGACTTCAATAGGCTTATCGGGTATTCCGTATTGGCCATAGTAGTGCTCTTATTACTTTTCTTTCGAAGTCTGTCCCTCACCTTGGTAACCAGTATTCCCATTTTCCTCACCTGGTTTTTAACCATAGGTATTATGGGGCTCTTGCAACTGGAATTCAATATTTTTAATATCATCATCTCTACTTTTATCTTTGGGTTGGGCGTGGATTACAGTATTTTTATGACCAACGGCCTTCGGACGGAATCTCGCACCGGTGAGAAAGCCCTGTCCACACACCGAACTTCGATTATCCTTTCCGTTGCTACCACCATTTTGGGTGTCGGCGTACTGATTTTTGCCAAACATCCTGCCTTATATACCATTTCCGTAGTTTCCTTGATCGGTATCCTCTCGGCAGTTTTGATCGCCTTTACGATACAGCCTATGCTCTTTCACCTGTTCATAGGAAGTAAGAAAAAAAGACCTATCTCCCTAAGATACCTAATCCATTCGTTACTCTCTTTCGGCTATTTTGGTTTGGGCGGACTTTTGTTTTCCCTTTATGCCAAGATTGTGTTGACGCTCTTTCCCAATAGTAGGGAGAATAAACAATTAGGGTTCCACAAGGCGGTATCCCTTTTGATGAAATCCGTCCTCTATACCAATCCTTTTGTACGTAAGAAAGTCATTAACGAACATCGTGAAACCTTTGAAAAACCGGGCATGCTTATAGCCAACCACACCTCATTTCTGGATATCCTGGCCATTGGCATGTTGGATCCCAAGATTATATTCCTTGTGAATGATTGGGTCTACAACTCTCCTATTTTTGGAAGTGCGGCCAAGTTGGTCGGGGCTTATCCCGTTTCCGATGGATTGGAAAATGGGGAAGATTATCTTAAGGGCAAAGTAGCCCAGGGATTTTCATTGATAACCTTCCCGGAGGGTACCCGTTCCCGTACCAATAAAATAAGACGTTTTCATAAAGGGGCTTTCTATTTGGCAGAAAAATTGGGCTTGGATATCCTTCCCGTACTCATTCACGGCAACTCAGAAGTCTTGCCCAAAGGGAGTTTTATTATTAGGGACGGTAGTATTACCCTTAAAATTCTACCTCGTATCAAAACCAATGATTCTACCTTTGGAATCGATTACACACAACGGACGAAACGAATAAGTGCCTATTTTAAGAAGAACTTTCTTGCCTTTCGCAGGGAATTGGAACAGGAAACCTACTTTCACAAGTCCGTTTTGGAGGAGTATCGGTTTAAAGGGAGGAAATTATACGGGAAGATTCGGCTAGATCTAAGAAAAAATGCCAATGTCTATGCACAGCTTTTGGATTTTCTTGGAAAGAAAGCGCACATCATTCATCTCTCCGAGGATTATGGTCAATTGGATTTTCTACTGGCCCTGGATTCACCCGACCGTAAGATCCATGTTTATCTTAAGAAGGAAACCATTCGGCAAATCGTCCAAAACAGTTTTATTACCAAACATCACAAAAATATTCAGGTAACCGCTACCCCTACCGATGCCTTGGCAAATGAAGCCCAGATATTACTGATCGATTTAAATCCCTTGGATTGGGAGCCCATCCAAAACAAAATAAATGAAATTGGTATCTTACTGTTATTGAAGAAGGGGATGGACCTCCCCTTGAAAAATATTACGGACACCGGCTTTACGATAAGCGCGCAAAATGATAATTTTATCATAGCCAAAAAAGCAGTACAGGATGAAAGAGCATTATGATGTGGTCATCATTGGTAGTGGTATGGGCGGACTGGTAGCGGCAAATATTTTGACCCGCGAAGGACGTAGCGTCTGTGTTCTGGAGAAAAACAACCAATATGGGGGCAATCTTCAGACCTTTGTTCGTGAACGTACCATTTTCGATACCGGGGTACACTACATCGGCGGACTTTCCGAAGGGCAAAATCTTTATCGCTATTTCAAATATTTGGGCATCTATGACGACCTTAGGCTTAAGAAGCTGGATGATAGCTTCGACATCATTACGTTCGATGACGATACAAAGGAATATCCTCACGCCCAGGGATATGAGGATTTTGAGAAATCCCTTATCGCACAGTTTCCCCATGAGGCTCAGGGAATTACCGCCTATTGTAAGGAATTAAGGGAGACCTGTAATAAATTCCCCTTATATAACTTGAACCACGGCAAACCGTATTATGATGATGAGGAGATGTTTCGAACCCCGGCCAAGGCCCTTATCGATTCCATGGTCGGCGATACGAAATTAAGGGCCGTATTAGCGGGATCTAATCTGCTCTATGCAGGGGAACCGGACAAGACCCCATTCTACGTACATGCACTTTCCGTCAACTCCTATATAGAAAGTTCCTATCGTTGTGTAAACGGGGGTAGCCAAATTACCAAATTATTGATAAGACGGCTTAAGGAAAATGGGGGAGAGGCCTACAAACACCATGAAGTGGTGAACTTTGGTTATGAAGGAAAAAAATTGACCTATGCCGAAGTCGCAAACGGAAAACAAATAAAGGGAGATTTGTTCATTTCCAATATTGAGCCCAAAAGTACCTTAAAACTGGTCGGTGCGGACAAGTTCAGAAAATCATATTCAAATCGGATAGAACAGATAGAAAGTACGATCTCTGCGTTTAGCCTGCATTTGGTCCTAAAACCAAAGACCTTCAAATATTTGAATTACAACTACTACCATTATAAAGATCCAGTAAAGGTTTGGGAAGGGCATCGATATACCGAAAAAAGTTGGCCGGAAAGCTATATGGTCAGTATGGGAGTGAGCAAAGCTACGGACGGTTGGGCGGATCAAATGACCGCTATTACCTACATGCGATATGATGAAGTAAAACCTTGGGAAAACACGTTCAATACCGTAGCAAATAAAAATGACCGAGGACAGACGTATACACAGTTTAAGGAGGCCAAGACCGAAAAGTTCCTCAACGAACTTGAAAAAAAATTCCCTAATATCCGGGAATGTCTTCAGTCTGTATACACCTCCACACCCCTCTCCTATCGGGATTATATCGGTAGTAATCAAGGGGCCATGTACGGTTATGTCAAAGACATCAACTACCCTTTAAAATCCTTCATTTCCCCAAGGACCAAAATCGGGAATTTATTCTTTACCGGTCAAAGCCTAAACATGCACGGTATTTTAGGGGTAACCATAAGTGGTGTGGTTACTTGCTCGGAAATTTTGGGAAGGGACTATTTGTTAAATAGGATTCTGAAGCAAGAAAAAGAGAATACAACTGCTAAAATAAACGTGTAATGGGAAAATTCAGGACGGTTCCGGTAAGCAGGGTCAAGAATATTTCCAAAAAGGATTTCCTGGAAAACTATTACAATCCCCAAAAACCCGTTTTAATAGAGGGCCTCACCAGAGATTGGCCCGCTTACGGGAAATGGAACCTGGACTACATTCAGCAACGGGCCGGCGATCAAATTGTTCCCTTATATGATAGTAAGCCCACGAAGGGCAAACAAAACTCCGCGGCACCGGCCACTGAAATGAAATTGTACGACTATCTCGAACTATTGAAAAATGAACCGACCGATCTTCGTATTTTTTTCTATAATATCCTGGATAGTATGCCCGAACTCGCAAAGGATTTTGAATATCCAGATTTGGGCCTTAAGTTTTTTAAACGTTTGCCGGTAATGTTCTTTGGGGGCGAGGGCTCAAAAGTATTGGCCCATTATGATATGGATCTGGCTGACTTGACCCATGTCCATTTCCACGGTACCAAAAACGTAACCCTTTTTAAGCCCGAGCAGACCAAATATCTATATCGGGTACCCTTCTCGGTCCACAATCTGGAGACTATAGATATGGATAATCCCGATTTTGAAAAATATCCTGCACTGCAGAACGTTCAAGGGATCCATGCTGAAATGAAACATGGGGACGCCCTCTATATGCCCAGTGGCTATTGGCATTTCATCAAATATATGACTGGGGGGTTTTCTATTACGTTGCGGGCTTTGCCCACCAAGCCACAACGTTTGTTGAAAACCGCTTCCAACGTCTTGTTCATGCGAAATTTTGAAAATATAATGCGAAGGACCATGGGGCAAAAATGGGTAGACTACAAGGAAAATAAAATGGTGCGGCGTATCAATAAAAAATACGGGAAACCGGTAGTCTAATGCAAGGACAAGGCTACATACGAGGCATATATCCTGTATTTTTCCTAGTATTCCTATTCATATCCTGTGGTGTTTCCAAATCCTTAAGGGATTTACCGGATATCAGTCAATACGAAGCAAAGACTCCGGAGCGGGTACGCCAATCCGATTCCACTTTCTCTTCCGAAAAGGGCTATTTGACAAAAAACAGCTATGGTCTATGGGAGCTGTACATAGAAGGCAATCCCTTGGAATTAGGGCTTACCACGGGAAGTCTTACCCAAGAGCTTTTTCACAAACAGGAAGATGCGCTGTTGAACAAGGTAAATGAACTAGTCCCATCCAATACCAAACAATACCTATTGCGTAAATTTTTGGCCTGGTTCAATCGCAAAATGTATCTCAACATACGGGAGGAATACAAAACCGAGATTTATGGCATCTCACAATACGCCTCGGAAACCTATGCCCATATAGCGGATGCCTATCCCCGTATACTCTATCTGCATGGGGCCCATGATATTGGCCATGCGTTACAGGATTTGGCCCTGGTAGGTTGTTCCTCCTTTGCCGTATGGGGAGATCAAACGGAGGACGGTCAGCTCCTAATTGGGCGGAATTTCGATTTTTACGCCGGGGACGATTTTGCCCAGGAAAAAATCATTGCCTTTATCAACCCGGATGAGGGTCATAAGTTTATGTCCGTAACTTGGGGCGGCATGATAGGGGTGGTCTCCGGAATGAACGATCAGGGGCTGACCGTTACCATCAATGCCGGAAAGTCAAAGTTTCCTTTGGTGGCGAAGACCCCGATTTCTTTGGTGACACGGGAAATCCTACAGTATGCCGCTACTATAGAGGAAGCGGTTGCCATAGCCCGGAAACGGGAAGTCTTTGTATCGGAATCCATTTTTGTAGGCAGTGCAAAGGACAAAAAAGCAGTGGTCATAGAGGTATCGCCCAAAAATTTTGGGGTTTACGAGGTTCAGAATACCGATCAACTCATTTGTTCCAACCATTTTCAAAGTGCTGCCTATGCGGCGGATAAAAAAAACCAAAGACATATTCTGGAAAGTCACTCCCAATATCGCTATGACCGTATGGAGGAACTATTAGGGGAAAGCGGCAAAACCACGGTACAGGCCGCAGTGGATATCCTGAGGGACAAACAGGGGTTGGACGGAAAGGAAATCGGGTATGGTAATGAAAAGGCACTCAACCAGTTGTTGGCACATCATGGTATTGTCTTTAAGCCGGAAGAGCTTTTGGTATGGGTCAGTACCAATCCCTACCAATTGGGCGAATTTGTAGCCTATGACTTGGACGAGGTATTTAAAAAGACAGTATCAGATTTTCAAAAAGCCCCCTTGGCGGAAAAGAATCTGACCATCCCTGAAGACCCCTTCCAACATTCACGGGAATACCAAAACTATCAGGAATATCGAAGGTTAAAAAACGAGGTTTTAACGGCTATTTTCAACGACCAACATCTGGAACAGGATCTTCTGACGGAACTACAGTTTAGCAACCCCAAATATTGGGAAGCCTATTATTTAACAGGAAGATATCAATACGGGAAAGGATATTACACCGCTGCCCTTACGGCCTTTGAGCAAGCCCTGACCAAAGAGATTACTACGGTTCCGGATAAAGAAAACGTAATGCGGTACATCAAAAAAATAAAGCGTAGATTGCATTTATGATTCCAGAAATAGAAAAGGCTTCGCCCGAAGAAATAAAGGCATTTCAAGAAGAAAGATTAAAAGAAACGCTCCACTATGTCCAAGAAAAATCACCCTACTATAAAAGACTTTTCAAAGAACACTCCATTGATATCAAGACGATTCGGACGCTAGCGGACTTGACTAAAATTCCGGTCACCACCAAAGAGCAGCTTCAAAACCATAATGACGATTTTATCTGTGTTCCCAAAAACAAGATCGTCGATTTTGTGACCACTTCCGGTACCTTGGGCGAACCGGTGACTATTGGCCTTACCGATGCCGATTTGGATCGTTTGGCGTACAATGAGGCCATTTCCTTGGCCTGTGCCGGTGTTACCGAAAATGACATTTTGCAATTGACAACGACTATAGATCGGCGTTTTATGGCAGGGATGGCCTATTTTTTGGGAGCCCGTAAGTTAGGGGCGGGTATCATCCGCGTAGGTGCCGGGATTCCGGAGTTACAATGGGATACTATCTTAAAATTCAGACCCACGTATCTGATCGTGGTACCTTCTTTTTTGTTGAAACTTATCCAGTATGCGGTCCAGCATGGTATTGATGTAAACTCCTCTGGAATCAAAGGGGCCATCTGTATCGGCGAATCGCTACGGAACCAGGATTTTTCATTGAATGTCCTCGCCAATAAGATAAAATCGGCCTGGGATATTGAACTCTATTCTACCTATGCCTCCACGGAAATGAGTACGGCATTTACGGAATGTAGCGAACAGCAGGGTGGACATCACCACCCGGAACTGATCATCGTGGAAATTCTTGACGAGAACGATCGGCCGTTACCGCCGGGTATGGAGGGGGAACTGACAGTTACCACGCTTGGTGTGGAGGCCATGCCCTTGGTACGGTTTAAGACCGGTGATATTGTGGTGGCCCATGATTCACCTTGTAATTGTGGAAGGAATACCCTGCGTTTGGGGCCTGTGGTAGGACGAAAAAAACAAATGATCAAGTACAAGGGTACTACCTTGTATCCCCCGGCCATGGATAACCTATTGAACGATTTCCAGGAGGTGGAAAGTTATGTCATAGAGATTTATCACAATAGTATAGGTACGGACGAAATAGGAATCAAGATCGCTTCCCGGAACGCTTCGAATCTGTTGTTGCACGATATAAAGGACCACTTCCGATCCAAGTTACGCGTTTCTCCGAAGATCGAGTTTTGCGAGGCTGGGGAAATTCAAAAACTACGATACTCGAAACTACGAAGAAAGCCCGTTACCGTTATTGATAAGCGGGGGCAATGACTTTTTCGGTATTCCGTTAAGAGTGTCGATCTGAGTGCAGTCGAAGACCTTGCCATTCAGCCATTCCCAGGTCTGTACTTAAAAATGAGTAAAGTTCCTAGATTCCGAGAGCAACAAATCATTTCGTTGCTACCTTTCTAGCGAATACGTTTTTGCGAGCGAAGCGAAGCAAACTGTCCAATCCCAGTCCAGGATCTACAGATCTCCTCATCGCTCTGTTCCTTACGAAAACTAATCAAAATAGAACAACCATCCATCGGACAAGTCGTTCCATTCAGGATTTATTGAATTAATCAAATTTTCCTTTCGCTGTCGATTTCCCGATTTTAGCTGTTTTTCCCTGGCCATGGCCTTTTTAATATCCGTAAATTCTTCAAAATAAACCAATCTGTCGCAATTGTACCGTGCTGTAAATCCTTTATAATATTTGGTTTTATGCTGATATATCCTTCTTACCAAATTAGTGGTAACTCCGACATAAATGACCGTTCGGTTCTTATTGGATGTAATATAAATGTGTGATTTTTTCATGCTGCACCTCATTGCAAGCAAAGCGATCGGTCTAGCTCATATTATGTATGGACTGACAGATCGCTTCGTCGCTACGCTTCTCGCGAATACGTTTTTGCGAGCGTTACTTCCCCAGCATCAACAACTCATTGCAACGTACTTCGGTAATGTATCGCTTTTCGCCTTCCTTGGTCTCATAGGAGCGATGTACGAGTTTCCCCTCCACGGCCACCTGCTTTCCTTTGGTAAGGTAGTTCTCCACAATCTCGGCGGTCTTGCCCCAGGCCACAATATTGTGCCATTGGGTGTCCTCTACTTTTTCGCCTTGTGCGTTTTTGTAGCTTTCGCTGGTGGCTATGGAAAATTTGGCGAGCTTGCTTCCGTTTTCCAAGTTTACGATTTCGGGATCTTGTCCCAGGTTTCCAATCAACTGTACTTTGTTTTTAATTGCGTTCATACTACTAATTTTTAAGATGAAACAGTTAATGCCATCGAACCTCCCTGATTCGACAAGGCAAACATAGAACGGTATGAAAAAAAGATTCGGTTGGGAAATATTTACTTTCGTTTGTAAACGTTTATTTTGTTTTAAATCAGGTATTTACATATAGGGATTAAAAAAACAATTTTTGAAGATAATCTGTTTAAATGACCCATTAGGTATACCTCCATTACATAGAGGTGCCTGAATCTAGTTCAATTAGGAAGTCGGACATTATTTCAGAGCCCAACCCTTCTTTTTAAGGGATTTTGACTACTAATTAAAATCCAAATGCTTTTTAAACATTATCTTTATATTCGCTTAGCAACTAACTGTTCTCCCATGAAAGTTCCCCAATTAGGCATTGCCCTTCTACTGTGCATGTTTCTTTGTAATTGTTCAAAAGACGAAAATCCAACTCCGGAACCCGACGCCCAAGAACCCGAGAATCCCGAGCCCAATGAAACACCTGAACCTGAGATGGAGGTTTATTTTGAGGCCGTGATAAGTGATAATCTCAACACGGATAATTCGGACAATTGGTTATTGACCCATGATAAGGAAGGAAGAATTCTGGACTACACATCTTTCGAGAAAAACGACACCATACGTTTTGAAATATCCAAGACCAGTGATTTGGACAAATTCACGGTGACCGATATCCGCTTTTCCACATTGACCGCAAGCTCTCCCTATACCCTTAATTCCTACACTGAAGTAGTCAATGGCAGTAGTTGGATTATTGGATCTTCAAATTCTAGCATCGAAACATATCCACAACCAAAGTTCAACGGAAATTTTAGATTTTCTGTTTTCGGTGAATTTCCAACTCCTTCAATGCTTAATATCTCGGATAAAAGAGGAAAAAATTCGGGCCGTGGATCGTTCTCTATGAGTATCGGCACATTTGGGGACTGGCGCTATGAAAAACTTGCTGATATATATGAGGATAATAATTATTATATCACTTTTATGAACAGTTTTGGCAATACCAGATATTATTATCTGGAAGAACCTCAACATCTTGAAGAATACAATCTAAACTTAAGCGATTTCTCCGAATTCGACTCTCATATCCTTATGAAATTACCGCCTACTTCAGAAATTTGGCTTTCCCTTAGAGGTTTCCCTGAAACACCAAAAAGCATCTCAAGCCCAGGTTATGATTTCTATAATTTCAATTCTGCCCATATAGGTGCTGAAATCAACAGGTTGTTTAAATTGGGCTATCTTGGAAATATGTTTGAGGGCCATTCCTTGAGTTTAACGAGCATTCAACAAGACTATCGCTATTATATCAATTATTTCGGGGCCGAACTTCCGGAAGGCCTGTTCGTACCCGATCAACCTTCTTTTAATATAGTTAAATCGGATATTAATGAATTCGAGATGTCTACCAATTTGGGTTACAAGAGAAAAGTCATTAGTTGGAGCAATCTTGAACCCCCCCAGTCTGATAACAGGAGAATCGAATGGAAAGTGTTTTCATCATCAACACCTTCTTCTGTTATTGGGATGATTCCGAAGGAAATAACGGATAGGTATCCGCAGATGGATGTTTCAGAACTCATCTACCAGTCAAGTTGCCTGTATGTGCAGCCCTATTCCCATATGGAATTCCTTAATGCACAATTTAGCGGGAATGTAGGAGTAGGTCTTGAAAATAGCGAATTTCACCAATTTGACTAAGATACGCTATCATACACAGCTAAAAGAAACGAAGTAATTTTTATTTTAATAACATCTAATATGAAACGACTTATTGCAATGCTAGGTGTTTTAGCTGTAATCGCCAACTGTGGTAAAAGTAACTCCAATGAAGAAGAAAAAGTAAATACCCTTCCCGAACTAACTACGGCCAATACTATTGAAATTACTGATAACGGGGCGACTATAGGGGGAAATGTATTAAATGATGGTGGTAGTGCGATTACATCTCGCGGAGTTTGTTGGAGCTTGTTTGAAAACCCCACCATTGAGGATGAAAAAACCATAGACGGGACAGGCATTGGTAGTTATACTAGTGAGATAACCGGGTTATCGCCAAATACCGAATATTTTGTTAGGGCTTATGCTACGAATGGTTCAGGGACCGCTTATGGTAATGAATTGAGATTTACAACGGTGGGCACTTTACCGGTACTAACTACTAAAGCAATTTCGATAGTAAATGAATATGTTGCTCTTAGCGGTGGCACAATATCGGATGATGGTGGAATCTCGGTAATTTCAAAAGGAATATGCTGGAGTACGAATCCAGGTCCGACCATTGATAATGACCTTAGTGAAGATGGTGAGGGAATTGGCGAATTTACCAGTAAACTAAGAAGCCTTGAACCAAATACGCAGTATTTTGTAAGAGCATATGTCAAAAATAGTTCAGGTACATTTTATGGTAATGAACTGTCATTTGGTACACCTGAAGCAATGTCATGGATTCCTAGAGCCAATATGGTTTACAACACATTTTATATCAATAGTTTTGCGATTGATGACGTTTTATATGTTGGTAATGGACGTAGGCAGTTTAATACCGCTCCAGAAGAAAATCTGTTCTTTAAGTATAATCCAACACAGGATTCTTGGGAAGAGATTGCGAGCTTACCTTGGGGAAGGAGACAATCCAGCATTTCTTTTTCAATCAATGGGTTTGGGTATGTAGGTTTCGGTCAAGATTGTTCGGGTCCCCCGGACATTTTTAATCCTACGTGTACTTTTGTTAATCATAACGATTTATGGAGATACGATCCCAATAGCGACAGTTGGTCCGAAATGGCTAAACATCCAGAAGATGGGGGGCCATTTGGCACTAGTTTTGTGATTGGTGAGAAGGCCTATGTTATATTTGTCGGTAACGAGCTATGGGAATATAATGCGACCACAAATGCTTGGCAGCAAAAAGCATCGTATCCGGGTAATTGTGGTTCTAGACGAACTGCATTCGCCATCAATGACAAAGGATATGTCGGATTTGGAATAACTGGTAAGATTGGAGGGAATTTGATTTGTGGGGATATTTGGGAATATGATCCGGCAAGTGATACTTGGATACAAAAAGCCGATTTTCCAGGGGGCCATAGATACAATGCTACCGGAGTGGGACTGGATGACTATGGATTTGTCTGCTTCGGGGAAGGTGAAGAAATCCCCGAATTTCCATGGAATATAAATCATAAGGATGTTTGGAGGTATGATTCCTCAAATGATGAGTGGACATTGCACCTTGTTACTTTTCCGGGAGAAGGTAGAACACAAGCAATTGCAGAAGTTGTCAACAATAAAATTATGCTGGGTCTGGGACACCGTGGAAATGATGCGTTTACTGATGTCTGGGAGTTCAATCCATTCGCAAATTGACTTCATCGAACGGATAGTCTATTCAGGTCAAGATTTCTATTGAATATCAAGTCTCAAATGGACATGGGAATTTGATTCTAGTTTACGAAAAACTTCATTTTGTCCCATATAGTATATAGGTGCCCTTTAAAACTATCACTTTACAAAACCCAAGAATCCCTTATCTTAGTACTACAAGGAAATACGAATTATTGATCGAAGATTTACATTGACCAAAATTTAAGCAATGAGTTCCGCCGGCCACATACTGGACATGCTAAAACGAATACGCCAGAACCGATCTTTGCGACCATCCAACCGTCAAAAATTCAAGGAAGATAACAGGGAAGTCATTTACAACGAAACCTATAAGGAAAACAAAGCCTCCTTTAAGGAATTCCCGGAATCGCAAGTAAAAGAAGTGGTGAATACAATTAGACGGGAGGCCAAAGCCAAAAGACGGAAAGAATTCGCTTTCCTTGCCCTGGTCATCCTAATAGTTGTGGCTATTGTTCTTTATGTGGTATAGCCCTTAATTAGCTTTGTTTCTCTCAAATGTGGACTTCCACCAATCCAAAAAATGAGATATAGAATACTCATAGTGTCCATAGCATTCATTCTAGGATGTAATTCACGAACATTGAAGGAATATGTCCTTCATGAAAAAGATTTGGTGCCCGAGGGAATCGCCTATTCAAAAAAGAAGGACGCCTTTTACCTAACGAGTGTGGCCAAATCCAAAATAGTAGAGGTAGATAGAAAATCGGGAACGCAGAAAGATTTTATACAGGAACATGAGTTTGGCTATACCCCGGGAGTTGGAATTTTAGTGGATGATAAACGAAATCTTCTACATGCCCTTGGTGGATACTATAGGTACAAGGATTCCCTTTCATCATTGTTTACCTTCGATATCCATACCAAAAAACTGTTACAAAGATATGACGTTACCGATGCGGGGGAACATTTCCTAAATGACCTCATCCAAGATGACAAAGGAAATCTATATATCACGGATTCAAAAGGTTCCGCCATCTATCTACTCAAACATGAAACTGGTTCCTTAGAGCTATTTTTTAAGTCCCCGGAAATCGAATTTCCCAATGGAATTGCCATTTCGGAAGACCATACCAAACTGTACATCGCATCATTTTCGAAAGGTATCCGGATACTCGATATTTCAACAAAAAGAATTCTAAACCAACCGGACACTTTGGGCATGTCCCAAGGAATAGACGGACTGGAATTTTACAAAGGTCATTTATATGCCATCCAAAATGGGGTTAGGGCAAATACATTTAATTTTAGAAAATTGATCCTTGATCAAACTCAAACAAGAATTGTAGATGTCGAAGTTATGGATGGGCACACTTCAAAACTGGATGTGCCGTTGACTTTTTGCTTGGTGAAAAATGAGGCAGTGGTTATAGGAAATTCCAATCTCCAATATTTAAATCAGGAAACCTTCAAATTCGTTGAATCGGATACGATTCCCAATACAAAATTGTTGGTGTATCCCATTGAATGATCAAAACGTTCGTTTTCCAATATCTATAATCCGTTTCGGCATATTCATAAAACAACCGCCCCTATCATTTGAGAAAACATTTCATGCCCTTATTGCTCGTCCCTAATTAAGTTCCGAACCATCGGCGAAAGAGTATTGCCTTGTACACCTGTTCGTCCTAATAAATACCGTCATGGGGTACCCGGGGAATATGGAATGAAAAAACCACGTTACCTTTTTAAAAAACAGCGTCCAAGAAATTGTCCACCAATTTCTTTTTATGTCCTTATAGAAGGAATCATAAGGCCCCTTGTAAAGAGGTTGTCCAGGTGAGATGATTTTTCACCACAAGGATGTCACCATAAAGGGATATCCGAAAAACTTGGAATGAATTGAATCAAATGACTAAAATGAAACCAATGATAAAAGAACAGATAAAGTTGCTCATAGAATTGGGTATCATGGATACGCTCATCAAGGGATTTGTGGACTATTCGTATGAAGGAAGAAAATATCTCTATAAGTCCGAAATGCATGCCGCTTCCAAAGATTTCCAAGAAGAGCTGCTAGGGCTTTTGGAGGAATGAAAAAACCACCTCATTTAGGACAGTCAAACCAACATAGACCAAAACTCCTATCTAATGCCGTACCTATAAAAGAAATCCCGCCAAACAAGTCTGTCCAAGACCACATCGATATTCCCGTCACCGGCAATGTAGTTCCCCGATTCAATCCTTATAGACGAAGTATCCCTTGGGCTGAATCCGGTATAAATTCCCAATGTGGTCCTATTGAAAATGAATTCGCCATTCTCTTTAAAGGTAATAATCATATGGATTTCGCCGCTTTCCTCAACAAGGTCTTCTGCAGGTCCATCAATCCTATGGGGAAACGAATGGAACCATGTACCCACCAGTTCGCGGGGATCGGTGGAAACGACAGGGGGAAGATCGTTATCGCAGGAGCCCATCATTACAAAAATGACCATTAGAAATCCGGTAAGACAGACTTTTTTCATCATATTATAAAGACGTTCCAAATTACCAAAGGTTGCCTTTATAAGGTAAGAAAAAAGTTACGTGAGAAGAACGGATCGATCCCCGAATGGACCGCTTCCCCTAAAGCTGTGGGGATTTAGTAGGGAAGGAAGGGTTTGAACCTACAAATCCGTTCCGTGGCGAATATAGAAAAACAGTTGCTAAATCAGACGAACCAAAAGAAAAGATCGATAAAATGCACTTTAAACGTACAGCCTTTGCCAAAATTGAAAATAGTTGGTTTTTAGGAACAAAATTTTGGGGTAATCGGTCATCTAGCCTTTTTTCGGGCATACGCAGCAATTATATTTGTTCAGCCTATCGGAATTATTGAAAACATGACCATGAAATCGAATTTACTATTGATTATCGCCTTACTGGCCCTTTCCATTTCCTATTCCCAACATAAAAGATGGAACGTAGAGGCCAACTACACCATAGTGCCCGGTGACGGTGTTTTCGGGGAGGATAATTTCATCGATGTAGGCATAAAATACAGATTCGTAAGATTAGGGATATTCCATTTGGGATTCGGGGTCAACGGGGGCTTTTCAAGGACTGATATCGAGAACACTGGTTTTGCAAGCCGTACCGACGATACATATTTGATCCAGCCCCGTGTCTTTACAGAACTTCGGATTCCCGGCCTGAAGAGACTCCGGCCGTCAGTGGGCCTAGGGGCCAGCTATGTCCATGTCGTTACGGATTACACTACCCAAAACGGTTTTGACGATTCGGACAGTTCCGGAAGTTTAGGGTTTAATCTTAACCTGGGCCTTTCTTATGACTTCAGTAGGCGATTCTTTATACAGGCCCAATACGATTTCATAGATCTGACCCCTGACGAAAATGTCCCGGACACAATAATAATCCTGAACCCAACGGACAACGGGAACATCAACAATATACGTTTGGGGCTGGGTTTCCGCTTTTGACCATAATGGGGAAGTCAGTACGGCCTTCATCATGCTTTCCAATCCACTTTATTAATTGGCGAAGAAAGGGAATGGCAAGGACGGCCCTATTAAGATTATCTCCTAATACTGGATACTGGACGGAGAAAAATGACTTTTCCGGACAATGACACCGGATACCCTTCTGCGAACTCATCAACGAGACGTACCGGAATCAGAAAGACCGGGAAACACTTTTGGATATAGAACGAATACTAATAGTCAAGAAGGACGACTATTGCCTTGTACCCCGATAAATGCTATAAGGGGATATCCGGAGAATATGGAATAAAAACCGCGTTACCTTTTCCGGAATCCGTGTCGAAAAAAGTGATGAAAACTTTTTTCAGATTGTTGTTCAAGGTAGTATGCTATACGGCTCTGATCGTTCCGGTATACTTTGTAACACTCTATGTACTGCAAACCAACCCCTTTATGATGGCCCTATGGTTATTGGGATGTATTCTTTTGGGAGGCGTCATCAAACCCCTGATAGACCTCTTGACCAACAAAATCTTTGATCGATAGGGCTAATCGACAAGGAAACCACCTTTCCCTTTGATAAAATGTACGCGTACCGGGACAATCGCAAAATGCTATTGGATATCTAGGCACAAGCTCGCAAATTTTCCAATCCCCACCGATTCCTAAAAGCGTATCGCCCTTTTTATTGCTTATCTTTAAATCACATGGAAAACCAAAAAACCTTTACAAAACGAATTGGGGGCTATCTCCATAAGATGATTCCGATAACCGATGCGAGCGGAAAGTTGATAAACTATATCGCCAAACCATTGATGGTCGAATTTAAGCCGAGGGACATCATGCAGGTGGTGATAGGCTCCACGATCCTTGCCCTTCCCGTAACCTATACCGAGGAAGCCTGGAATTTAGGGAACGAACTCCCCTTGCTTAACGTGGGGCTTCTCTCGTTACTGTCCTTGGTCTTTATTGCGCTCTTTGTGTACTTCAATTTCTATCGCTTTAATATCAAGGGAAACCTGTTCAACTATGGTAAAAGGGTCATTGCCACGTACCTGATTTCGGTATTGGTCGTTGGAATATTACTAACAATCATACAAAGATGTCCTTGGCAAACTGATTATCTACTGGCCATTAAACGTATTATAATCGTTGCATTTCCGGCCTCTATGAGCGCAACAATTAGCGATGTTATCAAATGAAGTGTTTTAGAAGTGACCATTTGTAAACTGGCTCTCAATATTATTAAAAATGGATTATTTACAAGAAATTGTTCATCAGATAGAACTTCATTCCGTTAATGGTATAAGGAACTGTTTCCAAAACGGTATTACCCCAAATGACAGCTACAAAGGAGAGCCCTTGATTAATGAATTGACCAGTGAATATTTGCGAGGCCCAAAATTTAAGGAATGTGTACGGGTCTTCGCGGAATTCGGACTCGAGTTTGGAGACAGGGCCCTACTAACTGTCTTGCTGGACGATGCCGAAAACCTACAGGCCCATATTACGGGCCATCCCGACATTGTAAACAAAAGATATACGATAAAGTGTGCTTACACCCCATTGTTTGAAGTGACCCTGTTACACATTTGTGCCGAATTCAATCATATGGCCTGTGCCGAAATCCTAGTAAAAAATGGGGCAGATGTCAACGCCCAAGCTGGAATCGATACCCACGGTTTCGGAGGACAGACCCCGATTTTCCATACGGTAAATCAAAACTTAAATCAGTCTGCGGAGATGTTGGACTTTCTGCTGTACCAATCCGCCGACCTACATACAACCGTTAAAGGGTTTATTTGGGGCCAGGGTTATGATTGGGAAACCTTGATTCCCGCCGTAAACCCGATCAGTTATGCGATGATGGGGCTGTTGCCCCAAATGCACCGGAACGAAACGGTGATTTCGGAAACCGTATCCAAATTGTTACGGCATGCCTTCGGCATCGACTATATGGCCAAAAACATCCCGAACAAATATCTGCAACCCTAAATGGAGTGAAATAAAAGAGGTTTGTCCAGATCCGGACCTATTCAACTTTTAACAATGCCTCGATTTTTTCCATCCTTTCGGCAATGGACTTTAAGCTTTCGTTTTCTTTTTCAAGATGTTGGATCCGCTTCTCCTGGGCAATGGTATATAGGGTAAGCTCCTCTATCTTCTGTAACAATTTGGAATCCATTTCTCCCAAGAAGATACCATTCTCGGCAACCTCTTTGGCACTTGGGATGTCCTTTAAGTGGCCTTTAGCTTTTATATGGCCCTCGACCTCTTCCAGGGTTGGTAGGTCATAATCCTTTTCAAAGACAAAATCTGCCCAATTAGTGTAGTTGGCCACCTTTACCTCGGTCGCGGCGATTCTTCCGTTTACCCCAAGTTTAAAGCCTTTGGTATCCGTCGTCCCAATTCCTACATCCCCGTCGTTGAAAATCGATAGATATATATTTTGTCTGCTGACGATGTCCTCGACTTGGCTTGAGACCCTATGGCCGATATCGAACCTATTGCCGGAAGTCGAGGTCCTTTGTTGCAGGGTCCATGATGATGTTTCGTTCGTCAATATTATTGAAGAGCCATGGTTTCCGGCATCGGTAGACAATAATTGCAATCTGGCATCCATGCCCTCAATTAAAGAAAATGTATATGGGTCGTAAAAACCATTGGCGCTTCCTTCATAAACATGAAACTTTGATGACGGAGTCGTCGTTCCTATCCCCACATATCCTGAAGCGGGAAAGGTATTGGTCTGGCCAAAGGCAATAGCACAGCCGAATAGGGCAAAAAGAAAGATTGGGGACGTTTTCATTTTGTTGGAGGGGTTTAATATTATTTACGTTTAAAAATGTATGTTTTTACTTTGTTTGACAATCGATGCCCAAAAAACCAGGAAAAGGAAGAGTCACTTTTTAGGAGCTTGTTCTCTAATGTTTGTATGCGCAATTTTTATGCTTTTCTATCCTGATGAATCTATTTGGTTTCGGCCGACTCCTTTTTTAGCTGCAAGTTTTCCTTTTCCAATAGTTCCATACGCTTGTTCATATCTATTATGTATAGCGTAAGCTCTTCTATCTTCCGTAACAATTTGGAATCCATTTCACCCAAAAAGATGCCATTCTCAGCGACTTCCTCTGCACTTGGAATGCCCTTTAAGTGACCTTTGTCCTGGATATATTTCTCGACTTCTTCTAGGGTTGGTAGGTCATAATCCTTTTCAAAGACAAAGTCCGACCATCCGGTTTCCACCCTCACCTCTTTGGCCCTGACATTCCCGTTGACCGCGAGTTTGTAGGTACCGGTATCCATGGTACCGATACCCAAACTGCCCGCTTTTATGTACGAGTCGCCATCATCTCCCCGGAGTAATATGTCCGGCGTTCCCGTATCGGAGTTGTCCATTATCTGGAGCGAAGCCACCGATCCATGACCATCAATCTTCACCATTCTATCAACAAGGATATTTCCGTTGATATCCAGTTTTTCATTAGGTGCGGTGGTTCCAATACCCACATTTCCCTCATAGGTTATTTTCATTAAGTCGGCAAGACCGTTGCTGAAATTAAACCCCCGCCAATTTGAACTGTTATTTATATTTACCCCATCGTCGTTAAGTCCAATATCCAATCTGTATCCGCTCGAGTTTGATCCTGTAAGGAATCTTAGTTCCTGATTTCCGTCCTTAAAATGCAATTTTGCGGTCGGTGAAGTAACACCAATTCCCAAACTCCCTGAAGCGGTTATGTTTCCCGTTGCTTCCAAATTTCCATTTGCATCTACATTACCAACGTCGATATGGGTAAAACTGGTTCCGGAGTCGGTATTCCAAAATCGGATTCTTTTATTATTGCCGTCATAAAACATTCTGACGGCCGAACCGTCATCATATGAGCCGTTAAAGGGCTCCATGGTAAAGTAACTATTGGTATGTGTCAGTACGCCTGAGTACGATTGTGAAAAAACGAATGAGGTACAGCCCAACAGGGCAAAAAGAAAGATTCGGATAGTTTTCATTTTATCGGGGTTTTAACTAATGTTTATGGTTAAATATGTTTTTGCTTCATTTGACAATTGGCACATAAAAGTTTAGGGTAAAGACGAGTCATTTTTATACTCTTCTATCTAAATGAATCTATTCAGATTTAGCTGACCCTTTTTTTAGCTGCAAGTTTTCCTTTTCCAATAGTTCCATACGCTTGTTCATATCTATCATATACAGCGTCAATTCCTCGATCTTCTCCAAGAGCTTCATATTCATCAAACCCAATTCCAATCCGTTTTCCTCCATTTCAGCGGCGGAAGGAATGTTGGGCAAATGTCCCTTTTCCTGGATATGCTGCTGTACTTCTTCCAAGGACTTTAAGTCATAGCCCTCCTTAAAGACATAGTCCGGTCCCGGAACGGAAAGGTCTACCTTTACTTCCTCGGCATGGATACGGCCCTTTACGGTTAGTTTTGAATCCGGTGAATTGGTGCCTATTCCAATATCTCCATTGACCGATAACGTAAGGGCAGAGGCGGACCATGATGTGCCATTGACAGAAGGATAAAACCTCAGCGAGTAATTTCCAGGGGAATTCCTAGTCGAAATGGACCAGGAAAATCGATTGTTATTTTTAAAGACAAAATCTGTTGGCTTATCTGTAACCGATTCTAGAAAAACTGTTCCCCTATTCAATACATCTTTTACAATAAGTGATGCTTCAGTAGAATAAATAGCACCGGAAGATTCAATCTCCAACTTCGAATTCGGGGTTTTCGTCCCAATCCCTACATTTCCATCATCGTTATTGAACCACATTACCGGTAGAAATGTTCCACCATAGTAACGCCACAGTGCCAAGTCGTACTGTTCACTGGCGTTTCTCGTCCCTAATTCCCATTTAATGGCGTTATTGGATCGAAATTCAAGAGGGACTTTATTGGCGGTATTCGCATCGTTCAAAATAAGTTTTGCCCCATACGAACTTGGCTCGATGGTTACGGTTTGATCGTAGGTTATCTGACCGTAAGTGGCGGTCACGAACAGTAGGCACAATAAGATACTAAGTTTTTTCATTCGTAGGGGATTAAATTAATATGTATGGTTAAAAATGTACGTCTCTATTTTCTTTAAAGATTGACATCTAAAAGTCGAGGACAAGGGCTAATAATTTTTTAAGAACTTGTTACATAATATATGCAACTATCGATTTTAAGTCCATCATTCATAAGGAATCTATTTCAACTTCGTCAACTCCTTTTTCAGTTCTGAGTTCTCCCTTTTCAATTGCTTTACCTGCTTGTTCACTTCTATCATATATAGCGTAAGCTCCTCGATCTTCTCCAGGAGCTTCATGTTCATCAAACCCAATTCCACCCCGTTCTTCTCCATTTCTTGGGCGGAAGGGATGTTGGGCAAATGCCCTTTTTCCTGGATATGCTGCTGTACTTCTTCCAATGACTTTAAGTCATAGCCTTCCTTAAAGACATAGTCCGGCCCCGGAACGGAAAGGTCTACCTTTACTTCCTCCGCATGGATACGCCCCTTTACGGTTAGTTTTTCGTCAGGGGCCGTCGTACCGATGCCTACATTTCCTGCTGAAATATGATTGCTAGTGCCATCGGTATAAAAAGCAATTTTTTCGATACCTTCTTCATACATATGTAATCTTGCCCCATTCGTTGATTTTTCCGCAATTTTAACAAGAGCATTGTTAGAGTTGTTTGCTTCCAAAAGTAACCCGCTATTTGTAGAACTAACGCTGTTCGATTTAACCGATAATGGAGCTAACGGAGAAACCGTTCCAGTTCCTATTCCGACATTGCCATTGGAGCTTATCCGCATTCGTTCAACAAGGTTATTAATCCCATTCCCGTCGTTTGTCTGAAACGCAATATATCCGGGAACCGCACCCGCAGCTACGCTTTCGGCATTGAATCCTATATGGGCGACCCTGTGGTAATTGGTGCCATCAAAGCCCATACCTCTTACCCACAATGTATTGTCCCCGGCGGTAAGGGTCGATGGCGAGGATTCCGAACCCCTGGCTCCATATCCAAGGATTCCGAATCCTCCAGAGGAGGTCCTGAACGAATTGCCCCTCAAATAAACAACATCACCATCCTCTACGAGGTGAAGGTTGGAAGCCGGGTTTGTAGTACCTATTCCAACATTGCCCCCTTGAGGATTTATCAAGGTTTTACCTTTGCTGTAATGATTTAAATAAAGGCCAAAACCATTTTTAGAATCTACGTGTAAATTACCGTTTGTTGCAACTATGGAAGCTCTATCCGTACCCCGTTCGTGACCTCCAACTTTTAAATATTCATTCCAAGTAGAGTTCGGTCCATAATAATGATACCCGTCTCCGGTTACCGGGATTGATTGAGATCTTAAAGCTAAGTTTATTCCAATTAGGGCAAAAAGAAAGATTTGGGAAGTTTTCATTTGGTTTGGGGGTTTAATAAAATGTAAGTTTTTATATGGCTTTACTGAAGAATATGTGTCATTTGATAAATGTTGGAGAGTAGGGTCAGCTTATTTACCTTCAAGATGCTCCACCCTTATTTTAAGTTTTTCTATTTCCATATGGCTTGCCTCAAGTTGTTGAAGAAGCTGAAGTTGATAAAGCGTCAATTCCTCGATCTTCTCCAAGAGCTTCATGTTCATTATACCCAATTCCACCCCGTTTTCCTCCATTTCTTGGGCGGAAGGAATGTTGGGCAAATGCCCCTTTTCCTTTATATAGTGCTGTACTTCTTCCAAAGATTTCAGGTCATAGCCCTCCTTAAAGACATAGTCCGGCCCGGGAACGGAAAGGTCCACCTTTACTTCTTCGGCATGGATACGGCCCTTAACTGTGAGTTTATCGTCCGGGGCCGTTGTTCCGATTCCCACGTTTCCATTATCGGAAAAAGTGGCCACGGTGGAACCAGTGGTATCCTCGTCCAATCTTAATTGTTTAATACTTCCTGTTTCCGTGGTCCAAAGATTGAACTGGGCATTGTTCGCATCGTTCTTTATCCTAAGTGCTCTTTGATCGCCATTAATGTGGACTTGAAGCCTAGCTGCCGGATTCGTGGTCCCTATACCCACATTGCCTACGCCATAATTAATATTAGCTCCATTTTCTGTCCAAATGGATTGTCCATTGATTTTCGCTCTATATGGGACATCAACGGTGTTTGTACCTGTCAAAGGTTCGTCTACCGCCGTCCAGCCCTGATAGTTTACAGCTAGATCCTGTGGGAGACCCTTTGCAAAGGCTCTTATCTGAAATCTATTAAAGTATTCCCTTGAATCGATATAGATTATAACATTCCCGTTTTCGTTGGAAAGTTTTATCGTGGGTGCGAAAGTTCCGTGACTTGAAGCTCCAAAATTGATGAAATCTCCATTGTAGATATACCAATTTAACATGATTCCGATAGATCCGCTTCTTCCATAATTATATCCTTCGATGATGATCGTTGGCATTAATGCGTTATTTTGGAAAGGCAGATTTGTTTTGATTTTGATACCGTTAGTTGGAGTACCGTTCAAATGATAATGCAAAGGAGTGTAGCTTTGGGCCCAGGCCATAGAGCAGCAGAACAGGGCAAAAAGAAAGATTTGGGTAGTTTTCATTTTGTCGGGGGTTTTTCATAAGTAGCATTCAAATGTAGGAATATACTACCATATTTCCAATGAATGTAGAAAGTATTCGACGAACTGCAAGGTCAGGGGTCAGGTAATCCTTTCAAATGCCAAAAATAAAATAGGTAGGAAATCCGTAATTTTAGAACAGCGCTAATCAACTCTCTAAAATGCCATCAATGCACTTATCCCTACTTACCCCTTCCGATATCGACTCAAAAACCGAAAATCGAATCCGCGTCCTCTTTAAACAGTTGAACGCCCTAAGGGTACCGCTTTCGCTCAAGACCATTTTAGACCCCGGGAATCCGGTAATTATTACATGCTGTACCTTGGAGAATCAAATTGTGGGGGTTGCCGTAATGGCGGAATATTCCGTAATTTCAGGTCGTAAGGGTTGGATAGAGGATGTGGTGGTGGACGAGGCGCATCGGGGCAAAGGAATTGGCCGTAAATTGATGGAATTCCTGATTGCCCAGGGTAGGCAAAAAGGAATTTCGGAAATCCTGCTCTTTACCGGATACCATAGAAAACCGGCCCACCAACTGTACCAAAACTTGGGATTTCGGAAAAAGGAAAGTCAAATCTATACGTTAAAATTATGAGCAAGATCTCCAAGGAAACCTGGCAGCAACGACTGGAACTGTACGATGCACTGATAGCCCAATGTCCCCGATTTGAACGAAAGGGCAAGACCATGCCCTATACCTCCGCCAACGGCCATATGTTTTCGCTCTTAAATAAGGCCGGGGAAATCGGTATCCGCTTTTCAAAGGACGTCCAGGAAAAGTATATGAGCGAATTGAGCACCACGATCTACAAGTCCTATGGTGCCGTAATGCGGGGCTATATCCTCATTCCGGAAGCGGTCCTCAAAGACCCGGACCAAGTGGCCGCCTATCTTAACGAAAGCTATGATTATGTAATGTCCCTGGAACCCAATACTTCCAAGAAAAAATAAATCCACCAAAACCATCCCAATGAAAAGAATCGTCCTGTGGATTCCCATCCTGTTCTGTACCCTATTACAGACCTTGGGCCAGACGCCCCAAATAGATTTTAAGGCCCTGGATGCCTATTACCAAAAAATGGTACGCGATTGGGATGTCCCCAGTGCGGCCATCGGTATCGTTAAGGACGGGAAACTGGTCTTTACGGGAAGCTACGGTGTTCTTGAAGTGGGCAAAACCCAAAAACCGGATGAGAATACCCTTTACGCCATCGCCTCCAATTCCAAGGCATTTACCTCGGCTATTTTGGGGATGTTGGTCCAGGAAGGAAAATTAGGTTGGAACGACAAAGTGAAAAAGTACCTTCCCTATTTTGAGGTATACGATCCCTGGGTAAGCAACGAGGTCACGGTACGGGATCTATTATGCCACCGGGTCGGATTCGGCACCTTTAGCGGGGATGTCATTTGGTATAAATCCACCCTCACTTCCGAGGAAATTATCAGAAGGTTCAAACATCTGCCCAAGGCCTTTGATTTTAGGGCCGGCTTTGGCTATTCCAACCTTATGTACATCGCCGCCGGGGAGCTTATCAAAAAAATAACCGGGAAAAGTTGGAGCCAAAATGTAAAGGAACGGATTTTCCGGCCCTTGGGAATGGATAGGACCATTACCTCGCCCAAGGAATTAAAGGGAAAAGGCAATTATGTTACCCCACATGGCCGTGAAAATGATATCAATATTCCCATTGCCTGGGAGGATTGGGAGGAGATCGGGGCTACCGGAGGTATAATCTCCAGCGTAAAGGATGTCTCTAAATGGATGATTTTTAATCTAAATCACGGCATTCTTGGTAACGACACCTTACTTACCCGCCAAACCCGGAATATGGTCTGGACGCCCCATAACAACTTTATCGTAGACCATACCAAAAAAAATAACATGGACCGGCATTTTAACGCCTATGGACTGGGATGGGGATTGAGCGATTATCATGGCCGATTGCGTGTGGCACATACCGGTGGTTATGATGGTATGATTACCGCCGTAACCTTGATCCCGGACGAAAACTTGGGTATCGTGGTGCTGACCAACGGGATGAAAAGTCCCATCCATGCCGCTACTTACCATGCCCTGGATTTATTTTTAGGGATTGACAGCAAGGATTGGTCCGCCGAATATCTGGAAAGGGCCAACAAAAACCAAAAGGAGGATTCGCGTGTAGCCGACATCAAAGCGAAACGAATTTTGAATACCGAGCCCTCGATACCTATAAAGGATTGCGAAGGGATTTATAAATCCGATATTTATGGGGAGATCAAAATCGATCAGGTAAACGGAAAACTACGGATGTTATTTGAACACACCCCAGAACTGTCCGCTACTCTGGAACATTGGCATTATGACGTTTGGGAGATCAAGTGGGACAAGAAACATGCCTGGTTCAATTTCGGCACCGTACGGTTCACGACCGATAATAATCTGAGCGTAAAAGGACTGGACTTTGAGGTGCCTAACGATGATATTTTCTTTGAGGAATTGAAACCTTATAAGATTAAGGGCCTTTCCGAATAGCAGGCCTTTTCATTTTCAACATATTAGAAGACACTATGAAGATTATTCCATTTTTTTTAATTGCCCTATTCATATTTCCATCAGCCGTTGAAGCACAAAGACGGGGCAAAAAAACCGTACCTCCCAAAATTGTTGTACAGGATTCCCTTTTCCATGGACTTAAATGGCGTAATATAGGCCCTTTTCGAGGCGGTCGCAGTGTCGCCTGCTCCGGGGTGGTCGGCCAACCCATGACCTATTATATGGGTGGTACCGGGGGCGGTATATGGAAAACCGTGGATGATGGCATTACTTGGAAAAATATTTCCGACGGTTTTCTTAAAACGGGAACGGTCGGTGCCATAGCCGTTTCCGAAAGCAATCCCAATATTGTCGTTGCCGGAATGGGTGAACATGCGGCCCGTGGTGTTATGACCTCTATGGGCGATGGGGTCTACAAATCCACCGACGCAGGCAAAACCTGGAAGCATATCGGTTTGGAGAGAACACGGCATATTTCCGACGTTATCATCCACCCTTCCAATCCCGATATTATTTTTGTGGCGGCCCAAGGTGCCCAATACGGTGAAACCCCAGAGCGTGGCATTTATCGTACTACGGATGGAGGGCTATCTTGGGAGAAAGTGCTCTTCATAAATACCAAAACCGGGGCTTCTTCCCTATCCATGGATATGACCAACCCTTTGATTCTTTATGCGGCCCTTTGGGAACACAGGAGATATCCGTGGACCATGGAATCCGGTGGAGCAAGTTCCGGACTCTATAAATCTATGGATGGGGGCAGTACTTGGGAACGGCTAAGTGAAGGGCTCCCGGAAGTATTTGGAAAAGCGGGCGTCTCGGTCTCACGGGCCAATAACGAGCTCGTTTTTGCGGTCATAGAAGCCGAAGGGGAAGAAGGTGGCGTTTATCGCTCCGACGATGCCGGGGAAAAATGGAAGCAGGTCAATAAGGATCGGATCAACATTGCCCGATCCTGGTACTACATGGAAATCCTGGCCGATCCACAAAATGAAAATGTGCTATATGTGCTCAATGCTCCTGTGACCAAATCCATTGATGGCGGAAAGACCTTTACCTCCCTCCCGACCCCACATGGCGACAACCACCATCTATGGATAGATCCGCATAACAATCAACGTATGATCAATTCCAATGACGGGGGAGCCAATGTCTCCAATAACGGGGGCAAAAGCTGGAGTACGCAACAAAACCAACCTACGGCACAGTTTTATCGTGTGATTACGGACAATCTCGTTCCCTACAATGTGTATGGGGGCCAGCAGGACAACTCGGCCATTGCCATTGCCAGCCGTACCAATGACGAAGGAATCGATTGGAAGGATTGGTATTCCGTAGCCGGATGTGAAAGTGCCTTCCTAGCCTTTGACCCCAACAATCCAGAACACGTTTTTGGAGGGTGTTATCAAGGTATTATCGAGAAATGGGTACGTGCATCGCGCGAAGGAAAATCGATTAAGGAATATCCCGAGCTTGGGCTAAGCATTGCGCCACGGGACTTTAAGTATCGCTACAATTGGAACGCGCCCATTATTAGTTCGCCGCATAACAGAAATACCATTTATCATGCCGGAAATGTCGTTTTTAAAACTATGGATCAGGGCAATAGCTGGGAAGTGGTAAGTCCGGATCTTACCCGGAACGATAAAAGCAGGCAAGGCCCTGGGGGCGGCCCCTACACCAATGAGGCAGCGGGCGGTGAGAACTACAATACCCTGTCCTATTTGGTCGAGTCGCCCCACGAGAAGGGCGTACTTTGGGCCGGAAGCGATGACGGGCTGGTACACTTGACCAAGGATGACGGTCAAAACTGGGAAAATGTAACACCTCCTGGTCTCGGAGAGGGGATCATTAACAGTATTGAGGTTTCTCCGCATAATCCGGCTAAGGCCTACATCACTGTAATGCGTTACAAGTGGATGGATTTGACCCCCTATGCTTTTAAGACTACGGACTACGGAAAAACCTGGATCAAAATCGTCAATGGAATTGTTGGCGAGCATACCTTTGTACGGGTGTTACGCGAAGACCCCAAACAAAAGGGACTCCTGTATGCCGGTACCGAAACCGGACTCTTTATTTCCTGGGACGATGGTAAAAATTGGCAACCCTTTCAACTGAACCTTCCCGTAGTTCCCATCAATGACCTCATTATTCAAAGCAACGATCTCGTGGTCGCCACAGCGGGGCGTTCCTTCTGGATATTGGATGACCTGACCGCCATCCAGAATGCCACTGGACCAAAACAACCCATCGAAATTTTTCCGCCCAAGGACACCTATTTACTGTTCGGCGAAAGCAGTGAAAAACCGGTTCCGGGTCTAGGGGACAATCCAAAGAGTGGGGTGACCTTTGACTATTACCTGGACAGGGAGGCGGATAGCCTGGATCTAAGGCTGGAAGTAGTATACAATGGAAAAACAATACGGACCATAACCAACAAAAAACCAAAGGATTTTAAATCCTGGCCCGGAGGCCCATCGAAACCCGAGGTACTTCCCTCAAAAAAAGGATATAATCGGTTTACGTGGGATTTTAGAAAAGATGGTCTTCCTTCCATAGACAAGGTTTTTGTCTATGGAAATTATAGGGGATCCAGAGTAGGTCCGGGAAAATATACCTTAAAATTGACCTTGGACGCACTAACTTCCGAGACCGAGGCTACCATCCTTGCCAATCCAAAAGTAGAAGCTACCTTGGCGGATTTTACGGAGCAGCAAAGCGTCTTGGATCAAATTGAAAGCGCCATAAAAAACATCCACGAATCTGTTAACCAAATGCGATCGGCAAGATCACAGTTAAAGGGCTATGCCGAATTACTGAAAGACCGGGAAGAGGCCAATGTATTGATAACAAAAGGGGATTCCCTCATTAAACGTATCGATACCTGGGAAGAGAATCTCATCCAGCCTAAACAGAAAACCTTCCAGGATGTCATCAACTTTAACAACAAACTCAGTGCCCAATTAATGCATTTAAAGGGTTATGTAGACACAGCGGAACCTCGGGTTACCCAAGGTGCCCAAGAGCGTTTACGAGATTTGATGAAGGAGTGGGGCATTTTCGAAAAGGAACGGGATGCCATAGTAAAGGACGAGATGGAGGATTACAATAAAACTTATACGGAGTTGGGATTACCCGCCCTTATATTGCCCGAACAATGACGATCCCAATGAAGCGCATTATTAAAAAAAGAAATATTCAAACCCTGCAAAGCTCACGATGAATGATTTTATAGCCGACCAAACCTTTAAGGGAATAGATTATACCAAAAATCCCTTACCCAAGGGCGATTATGAAAACTGTGTTTTTGAAGGCTGCGATTTTTCCAAAGGCTATTTGGATAACCAAAATTTCATGGAGTGCGAATTCCTGGATTGTAACCTAAGCAATGCCAATATAGCCCATACTACTTTTAAGGAGGTGGTCTTTTCCCATTGCAAAATGATGGGACTTGAATTTGAGAACTGTAATGATTTTTTGATGGACTTTAGCTTTCAGGATTGCATTTTGAATTTCAGTTCATTTTATGGGTTGAAACTTAAAAATCAAAAGTTTGCAGATTGTAAGTTAGAGGAAGTTGATTTTACCAAAGCGAATCTTTCCCATGCCCGATTTACTGAATGCGACCTACAAGGTGCTATTTTCAGTGCAACCGTTTTGGAAAATGCCGATTTTAGAACGGCCCGTAATATTAACATCGATCCCGAAAGAAATCGCTTGAGGAAAGCCCAATTCTCCAAAGAAGGGGCCATAGGATTGCTTAAAAAATATGATATCGTTGTGGAATAGAATACAATATCCGTTTGTAAACGGATAATTTGTACCTTAATCCTAAATCTATCCCAATGAAAGTATGTATCGTAATCCTCATTTTTTCTACGCTGCTCTGCAATGGACAAAACACTTTGCCGTTTCCGGAAAATGGCACTTCGCCCAGGGCCAGCTTGCAAGATGTTTCTTGGATGGAAGGCCATTGGAAGGGAGAGGCCTTTGGGGGCATAACGGAGGAAGTTTGGAGCCCTCCCTTGGGTGGTTCCATGATGTTCGTCTTTAAACTGGTATCGGATGGAAAGGTGAATTTTTATGAGGTTGGCCATATACAACAGATCGGGGAAACCCTACTTCTTCAACTAAAGCATTTTCATGGTAACCTAAAAGGATGGGAGGAAAAGGACGAGACCGTGGATTTTAGATTGGTGAAGGTGGAAGAGAACCGCGTATTTTTTGACGGTTTTACCTTTGAGAAAATCAACGCTGATGAAGTAAACCTCTATGTGGTCATTTCCGAAGATGGCAAAAATGAAAAAGAGGTAAAATTCAATTACAAAAGAATGTAGTTTGAAAAAGAAGTGTTTGGAGTGCGGGACGGAAATCATGGGAAGGGTAGATAAAAAATACTGCTCGGACTACTGCCGTAACGCCTATAATAACAAAGTCAATAAGGATAGTAAAAACCTTGTTCGAAACATCAACAATCGTTTGCGAAAGAATTATAGGATTTTGGACAGCTTTCCGTTAAGGGAAGGGAAAACAAGGACCACAAGAACGCGGCTTTTGGACAAAGGTTTTGATTTTGACTTTATCACCAATCTATACACCACCAAGAAAGGAACTACCTATTACTTTGTCTATGATCTGGGCTATTTGCCCTTGGACAATGACCAATACATGATTGTAAAAAGGGAATAAGGTTTCCTATTTCCAATTTTGCCCGCTAAGCTTCAATGCGGCGATAACAATATCCTTTCTACTAATTTGACCGACTAGGATCCCATCTTTCATTACCGGCAATCTTCGGCGGTTATGCTTGTCGAATACGCCAGCGGCATCAAAGATGCTCATATCATGGGGAATGGTCTCTACTTCTCTGGTCATATATTTTTCGACACTTTTATCCAATATGGGTTGGTTAAAGTAACGGCTTTCGGAAATCTGTTTCATACAATCGGCCTCGGATATGATTCCAACCAAAAATCCATTATCGTCCAATACCGGTCCCCCAGAGATTTTGTGTTTGGCAAACGCCTCCATCACCTCTAATATAGACTGGTCAGGGGAGAAGTTTACCAATTTCTTGGACATATAATCGGTCACCAGGATGGGGGCATCAAACTCCTTTTTAGAGGATCGGCGTATCCCCTGAAAACTCTTTATTCCCATAATTGTTTGGTTTTTTACCTGAATCGATTCAAGTCAGGTTAATCTTAAATATAGTTAAATTTTGCGAATTACCTAAATATATCCAGCAAAATACGGCAACCCCTCAAAAATTTATACTTTTAAGGTACGGTTTTTAGAATGAAAGAATACGCTTCCACCATAACGCTATTGCTATTGGTTTTGGCCATTTATTGGGGTTTTACCTCATCAATGCCCTCCTATTCCGCAGAAAATCCGGATGTGCCTGAAACTGCCTTTTCAACGGATAGGGCGCTCGTACATGTCAAGGAAATTTCACAAAAACCACATGGTGTCGGTTTTCCTGGACACCAGGAGGTACAGCAGTACATAATTTCCGAGCTACGGAAGATGGGATTGGAAACGACCTTACAGGAAGGTTACACCCTAGGAAAGGACCACAATCTTTCCAAGACCGCAAATATCCTGGCCCGGATAAACGGTTCGGAATCCGGCAAATCCCTCCTTTTGCTTTCCCATTATGACAGTGACCTACACTCCGCATTGGGCGCTAGTGACGCAGGAAGTGGTGTGGCGACTATTCTGGAAGGTGTAAGGGCATTTCTATCCGAAAACAAAAAAACCAAAAACGATATCATCATTTTAATTTCTGATGGTGAGGAAGTGGATCTTAGTGGGGCGGAACTCTTTGTAGGCCAGCATCCATGGGCCAAGGACGTAGGTCTGGTGCTAAACTTTGAAGCAAGGGGCAGCGGGGGCCCTAGCTATGTCTTTATAGAGACCAACAGAGGAAACCAAAGGTTGATAGAGGAATTTATAAAGGCCAATCCTAAATATCCTATGGCCAATTCCCTCTACTATAGCATTTACAAGATGTTGCCCAATGACACGGATCTGACCGTTTTCCGTGAACAAGGTGATATTGAAGGTTTCAATTTTGCCTTTATCGGCGACCACTTTGATTATCATACGGCAAGGGATAGTTATGACCGTCTAGACAGGAATACCTTGGCCCATCAAGGTAGTTATCTTATACCTTTGCTAAAACATTTCGGCAATGCAGACCTGACCGATTTAAAGAGCCTCAACGATTATGTATACTTCAACATCCCTTTTTTTGGATTGGTATCCTATCCCTTCGATTGGATTTGGCCCATGTTCGGCCTGGCCGCACTCATGTTTGTCCTCCTCTTGGCCTATGGCTTCAAAAGAAGGATGCTAAACGGAGTGGAAATTAGTAAAGGCTTTTTGCCCCTGTTGCTTACACTGGCCCTAAATGGGGTCGTTGGCTTTTACAGTTGGCCCGCCTTAAAATGGATGTATCCGCACTATCAGGATATCCTTCAAGGTTTTACCTATAATGGCTATACCTACATTGCCGTATTTGTCTTTTTTTCCATAGGTAGCTGTTTCTGGATTTATCATAAGTTCAAAAAATTGGAAACGGCCAACCTGCTGGTCGCCCCAATCATGACATGGCTGATTATTTGTTGGGGCGTCTCCCGTTATCTTCAGGGAGCCGCTTTCTTTATTGTTCCCGTATTTGCCCTATTGGCCTCGTTTCTCGTGACTTTGGACCGGAAAAAATCCAATTCCTATGTACTCCTTTTACTGGCCCTACCTGGTATTTGGATATATGCCCCATTTATAAAAGGATTTCCCGTGGGATTAGGTCTTAAAATGATGGTCAGCGCTACCCTTTTGACCACCTTGACCTTTTTTCTACTACTCCCCTTATTTGGAGCATATCCCAAGAAAAAACAACTGGCTTTCTTGAGTTTGGTACTATCGCTCGGATTTATGATAACGGCCCATTTCAATTCAGGGTTCGATAGGGATAACCCGAAACCTACCAGTCTTTTGTACGTTAGGGATGTAGACAGAGGTACTGCCCAATGGGCCACGTATGAAAACCAGTTGTCCGATTGGACGGCCCAGTATCTGGGAGTGGATAAAGAGAATACCACAGAACAGACGCAACAGACGATTAGCAGCAAATACAGCTCCGGTTTTACCCATGTATCCGATGCACCTGTAAAGGATATTCCGCCTCCGCAAATTGAAACCTTAAGGGACACCATTATCGAGGAAAAACATATATTGGACATCCGGATTACGCCGCAACGTAACGTAAATCGATTGGAAATATTTACGAACAATGTTCCCATTTCCGAAGCAACGGTCAATAGTATTGCCCTATCGGACCACTATCTTAAAAATCGAAAACGAAGCGGACTGGTAACCCATCATATCACGGATAACGATGCGACGGAATTGACACTTACCTTTCCCAAGGATGCTGTTTTGGAGCTTACCTTATATGAAGCGTCAAATGACCTTTTGGAAAATCGACAATTTACGGTCCCGGCAAGACCGGAGGATAACATCCCCATGCCATTTGTATTGAACGATGCTATTTTAATCATAAAAAAGTTACGGTTTGAGTAAGTCTATCGCCATTATGGGCTGTGGGTGGCTAGGCCTTCCCCTGGCAAAGTCCTTTGTTGATGAAGGACACACAGTGCATGGCAGTACCACCTCGGAAGAGAAGCTACCTGTATTGGAAAAAGAAGGTATCCGACCATTTTTGATTTCACTTTCAGAAGAAGGCCCCAAAGGGCCTGTCCTTCACTTTTTACGGGACGTTGATTCCATTATCATCAACGTACCCCCCAAGTTGAGGGGTGGAAACAGGGAAAATTATATCGAAAAAATACGAGGCCTATACAATGCCATCAAGGCATCGTCCGTCCGACAAATTGTCTTTGTAAGCAGTACTTCGGTTTATGGGGACATCGATGGGGAAGTCACTGAGGATACCGTGCCAAAACCCGTTACGGAGTCCGGGAGGCAGCTTCTGGTCACGGAAGATATTTTCAGAAATGATAGCGAGCTTCAGACTACCATCGTTCGGTTTGGTGGCCTAATTGGGCCAAATCGACACCCGGTGACCATGCTTTCCGGAAGGATCGGACTGGTAAATGGTACCGCACCCATAAATCTCATCCATCTTGATGATTGTATTAATATCCTAAAAACTATTATAGGGCAAGGGTGGTGGAACGAGGTTTTCAATGCCGTATATCCGGATCATCCACCCAAGGCCGAATACTATGCCGCGGAAGCGGAACAAAGGGGAATTCCCGCCCCGGATTATTCCAAGGATTCGGTTCAAAAGGGCAAAAAAGTACAATCTAGTAAGCTTATTCTTGTTAAAAAATACTGTTTTAACACTTCAATCTATACTTGATACGCCACACGAAAGCCGTTTTTCACAACAAAAAAAGGTGTTTTTTGTTAATTATAGTGCTGATTATTAAATACTTATCGATGAAATGCATAACTTTAGGTATATCTAAAACAAGATTGCCATGGAAAATTCAAGTCTAAAAGGGAAGATCCTAACAGAAATAGAAAACCTGATTACCCATAGTTGTGCCGACCAAAAAGTGACGGATAAATTTGAAAAACTTCATATCGCCTTACTTAAAAAGTATTATAATGCAGCGGATGTCTCCATAGACTACCACCGAAAGCGGGTAAAGATGGACATTGTTATGGATGATACGTATTACGATCCAAAAAAGGTAAATCTATACCTGCCCATGCTACATGCGAATTTGTTTTTTAAAAATCTAAAGGCGTTTTTAAAATCATGCATCGAGGGGGATTCAAAAAGTCTCGGGTTCTATGCCGGGTTATTGCGCTCGTTCACGAACAAGGAAGTAACACTTACGGTTGTCTGAATTTTTGGAAACAAAGAACATGAAAAAGGGTGTCCCAGAGGCATCCTATTTCATTGTTAGGATACCCTATACTGCCCAAAACCATACAATTAAGTGTTTTCTTAACAGGATTCTACAAATAATTTTAATAGTTTTGCGCACCAAAATTCAACAACACATGAAGACGATAGTATGGGTATCGGCACTTGCCCTTGGTTTTATGGCTACCGCTCAGACCAAGACCGAATTGCAAAAACACTACGAAGCATTTTATAAGGAAATGCGTTTACAGGGCGATGTAGATGGTGTAATCAATGCCATGACACACTTGAACGTCCTGTCCCCTTCAAAGGCCAGAAAAGACACCTTGGCCTATATCTATGCCAATGACAATCAACATCTTCAGGCCTTAAATACGATAGGAATCGAAAGGGTGGATTCCGATTCCGACCTGGCGGTACAGGTAAAGGCCATTTCCCTAAAGGCGCTAAGCCAGCCCAAGCGGGCCCTGGAACATTTTGAAGAATTGTTCAAAAGAAGCCCTAACGCCTATCTGGCCTATGAAATGGCGGACTTAAAAATACAGACCGGGGACATTGCCGGAGCTAGCACCAATATCGAATATGGTATTGCCAATGCCAAGGATGAAATGAAATATGCCTTTTATGAAAGGCAACAACCCTATGAGGTTCCCTTAAAGGCAGCTTTTATCCACTTAAAGGGGCTCACCAAATACAACAACGATCAGAAAAACATCGATGAGGCTTTGGCCCTAATCGATGAGGCCCTGGCCATAGATCCCAATTTTAACTTGGCCAGTTTGAGCAAGCAGGCCCTGGAGGCGAGGAAAAACCCCCCGGAGGCGGCAGAGAAAAAAGAATAGATAAAAGGCGGGCCAAAGCCCGCCTTTATCGTTTAATCTTCGATAAGACCTTGCCCTTCAATCCATGGAGCGCCAGCAGCCTTCAAGTCCCTTTCGATCGCTGGCAAGGTAGTATTCGTTACCGTCTTCAATTTTGATTTAATTTCCTTCAACTGATTTTTCCCACGCAAAAAGGAAGCCCTATGATTGGGGGTCGGGCCATAGGTGGTTCCTAAAGCTGTGGATGCTATGGAATTGGCGTTCTGGGGCGTGGGATCGGAACGCTCCCCGATTTCACCCTTCGTCCGATCTCCTTTTAGTTCTTTCTCAATATCCAAAAGACGCTCCCTTACCTCATGAATACGATTTACAAGATCAGTCGATGGTTTGTCGGATTTATCGGCAGCACGTTGCATCGCATCCACTAACATAAGGTTCTCCGATAGAACCATGTTCGTAGCGGTCAAATCTTTCTGAAAGGCGTGGTATTCTTTCGTAAAGGCAGCAATTTCTTCATAAGAAGCTCCTTTCAATGCCCCTTGGCCCAATGGAACCACTTCAAATTTTTGAGGTTCCGCCAGCTGGGTCATTTTGCCGTCCATCCTTTTGGTCAAGGTCACCGTATAAAGGCCAGGGGTAACTAGGATACCATTATTGGAGGATTCGTTTTTAACCCCGGGCGGCTTAAGTTTTACTTCGGCCTTACTCGGGTACCTTAAGTTCCAGTTTACTCTATTAAATCCTTGTTTATTGGATCCCTTTACCCGATTTACGACCTCACCCTTTTCATTCTTTATAGTCAGGATAATAGCAAGCGAATCTTGACGTTTTTCGGCTTCCAGCGCATCCCACCCAGGAAATACGATTTCCGTGGCCTTCTTTTCCTTTTCTTGACGCAGCTCCTTTAAAGATTTAACTTTTTCCGGTAAAAAATAGGTGAACACCGCCCCGAAAGGTGGATTTTTGGCTTTGTACTGATTATCTCCCTGAGCATACACCGCATCTTTTTGAATGTACCAATATGCCGGTTTGGAAGGGAACAAAGTAGCCTTATCATTCAACATGGAATTACTGAAACTGCGTAAAGGGCTTAAATCATCCAGAACATAAAACCCTCGGCCAAATGATGCGGCTACCAAATCATCTTCCCTCCGTTGTATAGTAATGTCCCGAAATGAAATAGTCGGCAGACCTCCCTTCAGTTTTGTCCATTTAACCCCACCATCGGAGGTAAAATATACCCCGAATTCGGTCGCGGCAAACAAGAGGTCTTTTTTTATATGATCCTGTACCAAACGCCAGGTCAAAAGTCTTTCGGGCAAATTACCGTTTATAAAGGTCCATGTCTTGCCCCTGTCCCTGCTTTTAATAAGGTACGGTTTAAAATCCCCGTACTTGTGATTGTCCAAGGCGGCATAAACAATATTTGAATCGAACAAATCCGCTCGGATATCATTTACAAAGGCAGTTGCCGGTATCCCTTTAATGCTCCCTACTTCAACTTTGTTCCAAGTTGCACCACCATCCTCGGTGATCTGTATAATACCATCATCCGTTCCCGCATAGAGTAGGCCTTCCTGTTTGGGTGATTCAGCAAGCGAAGTAATCGTGTTATAGTTGGACATGGCACCTACATCCCAAGCATTGTCCCAACTCTGCTGGCCGCCCATTATAGATAAGGCTATTCTATCCTGATCTCGCGTCAGATCCTCGGATATGGCAGTCCATTCATCTCCCCTATTTTCGGAGCGCCATACCCGTTGTGATGCAAAATACAGTCTCGTAGGCTTATGCGGACTTACCAATATGGGGGCGTCCCAATTGAAACGTTCGTAGGGCTCCCCTTTGCCCGGTTGAGGTTGAATAAAAACGGTTTCCCCGGTAGTTTGGTCAATACGCCATAACCATCCCTGTTGGTACTCCCCATAGGTAATCTTTGGGTTTCCAGGTTCCACCGCGGATTGATGTCCATCCGCTCCAAGGGTAATCCACCAGTCGCTGTTGAGTATCCCGGCCTCACTTCTGGTCCTACTAGGGCCTCCATGGGAACCATTGTCCTGGGTGCCTCCATAAATGTTATAAAAAGGTTCCGAGTCGTCAACGGCCACCTTATAGTATTGGATAAGCGGCAAATTCCCGACAAAACGCCAACTCTTGGTCAGGTCGAAACTTTCATAGAGCCCACCATCGGTACCAAATAGTACATAGTTTGGGTCGGATTTCTTGAAACCCACGGCATGACTATCCACGTGCTTGTTTTTCTCGTTCATGGTATAGAACGTCTTCCCATGATTATCGGATACCTGTACATAGTTGCTCATCAAATAAAGTTTCCCTTCCTGATGGGGCGATGCAAACAGCTCCTGATAATAGTGGGGCCCTGTTCCGCCCGATACCGCGTCCGACTGTTTGACCCATGATTGTCCTTTATTAGAGGACATAAAAACACCCCCCTTCGTTCGATCGAGTTCTATGGCCGCGTAGAGAACATCAGAATTGAATGGCGAAATTGCCAAACCTATTTTGCCCAAATTGGATTTTGGGATACCCTCGGTCATTTTTGACCAGGTTGCGCCACCATCCGTACTTCTATGGATACCCGATCCGGGGCCACCTCCTAAATAGGCAGCCACCGTTCTATGCCGTTGCCACGTGGCCGCGTATAACACATCGGGATTGGAATAGTCCATTACCAAATCGGTAGCTCCCGTCCATTCTTCATCACCCAATGTTCTTTTCCAGGTTCTCCCGCCATCAATAGATTTATAGATGCCCCGTTCACCCCCTTTATTCCATAGGGGGCCTTGTGACGCGACCCAGATGATATCCGAATTTTCCGGATGGACAATGATCTTTGAAAGGTGTTCGGATTTCCGTAGCCCCATGTTCTTCCAAGTTTTTCCATCGTCATGGCTTACATAGATTCCATCCCCGAAACCTACATGTCTACCTCCGACATTTTCACCTGTACCTACCCAAACAGTATGTGGATTGTTGGGATCTAGAGTGATACAACCTATGGAATAGCTTTTCTGCTTGTCAAAAATGGGAGTCCAGGTGGTTCCGGAGTTGACCGTTTTCCAAACTCCCCCAGATCCAACGGCTACGTACCAAATGTTTTCGTTTTTAGGGTGAATGGCTATATCGGCGATTCTACCGGAAGTCAATGCCGGTCCCAAACTCCTGAATTTAAGTCCCTCAAAAGTCTTTTCGTTCACCTGCTGCCCAAGGCCCAAGTGGGCAATTACCAAAAAACATGCATAAAAAAGTAGTTTTTGCCTTCTCATTGTGTTACAATTAGTTTTAGTATTTCGAATTAGTCAATCTGGGCAATTTAAGGAATTTGCGGTTATTTTCTTACATGCGTTTATCGAATGTGAATAACTCCCGAACATTTAAAAACCCAAGGCATTTAAGATGCTTAGGGACAATTCTTTTTTATGTGAAATGGAGTTTGTGTGAATTTAACCCTAGATCAAAAGCGGTACTGCAAAAGGTACGAAAATAGAATCCAATGAAGCTCAGGAAGTAGGGGTCTGTTGGCGGATAAAAGCTACCGGGGTAATTCCTTTTTCTTTTTTGAAAGCCGTGTAAAATACCGAGCTGGATTTAAATCCTGCCTTTTGGGCAATTCCCATAATCGTCAAAGAGGTGTGCTGCCCGGATCGTAAGGCCTCTTCAACTTCGGAAATTCTAAAACTGTTAATGAACTCATTGAAATTCCTATTGTATTTTTGGTTGATGAGGTTGCTCAACTCATGGTAGGGCATATCCAATTGTTGGGAAAGTGTCCGGATGTTCAGATTGGAATCCCTATAGTATTTGTTTTCCCGCATTGAGGTAATCAAGGAATCGTAATTCCCTCCAAGGTACTTCGCTTCTCTTTTCCGCTTTCGAATAGCTTTGGTTACCCTTTCCTTATGGGATACCGCAAGCTTTTGATAGGAGACCCAGAGCATCAATATTGTAAATAATAAGGTGATATTAAGATAAAGGAGATTCGGAAGTTCATGAACAAAGATTCGGTACATATGAAAAAACAGATTAAGGAACCATATGGATGTAATACTCCAAAAAATGACAATAGTCATTTTAATCTTGCCCTTTTTCCACTTTCTAAGCAAATAAAAGGACATGGATATGTATACAAGAAAATGCAGATTCCACAACAAAAGCATGGTTTTGTGGTCTAGGATTCTGGTTCCCCAATTTCCAATACCCGTATTGGAAAAGCTTAATATCCCAATGGTAAAGGACAAAATGATGTAAAAAGGCAGCAGATGTACCACACCTACCCGCTTCCTTTTTCCTGTTGATGCATTAGATCTAATATAAAGATATAAAAGGGGTGCTATGGCCCAGGTAAGTGCATTGCTAATAGGTTCAAAAACATAAAGGACATGACCGTAACCCGCAAAATTAAGTATTGTATTGAAGATGACTATTCCAATGATGAAAAACAAAAAGGAGAGGACTTGTGCATTAAGGCCAAGATCCCTTGATTTTCCCTTAATATAAACATACGAGAGCAAAAAACAGTTGCCCGCGCCAAAAGCGTTGATCAACACGGAAACGTCCTTAACAATGTGTAATTCCAAGTAAATCCTTTAGAGGATAGGACGACAGATCACGGGTTAATGTTACACTATATTAAGTGGATTCGTAAAAATTAAAAATGCAACCAAAAAGTTGCACATTAAAATTTATTGATTATATTTGCAACCATATAGTTGCATATTAATTAAAAAAACGAACAGTCATGAAAGATGTAATTTCAAAAGAACACCTATTTGATCATTCCATTGATAAGGTATGGAATGCCATTTCCAAGGCCGAGGAAATCTCCGCTTGGTTCATCAATGCCGATTTTAAGGCAGAAACAGGGTACAATTACACATTTACCGCAGATGAGGAACATGGGTGCACCCAGATTACCGGAGTTGTGAAAAAGGCAGATCCGTATACGTTGGTATACACTTGGATAGTCCAGAATACAAATACGGAAACCACGGTTAAATGGGAACTGAACGAAGTAGAGGGCAAGACCAAACTGTATTTGGAGCACTCGGGAATATCCAAATATCCCGGGGATAGTGCCGTGCAAATGTTTACTAGCTTCAATGCCGGATGGGACAATTGTGTGTCGGAACTTTCCAAGTATCTAATACAGGAAGTCCATGCAGGATAAAATCACCAAAATCCTAAAGGCCATTGCCGACCCTACAAGGCGTGAAATCTTTCACGCCTTGGTCTTGGCGGCCACCGCAATGCCCATCACCCAGATTTCCGGTCAATTTGAAATCAGCCGACAGGGTATTACCAAACATTTAAAGACTTTGGAGGAAGCGGGATTGGTCCAAATCAATACCAGAGGTCGGGAACGCTATTGCTATGCGGATGCCCAACCGCTTAAAGAAGTAAGCCAATGGCTTAAGTTTTACGAGCATTTCTGGAACGATGCCCTGGGCAACCTTGGTTCCTATTTGAACAGTAAGTCTTAAAACTGGGATTGCAAAGGTTTGGTCGTAATAAACCGGTAGAGGCCATCCAAAGCCTGTTGCGTATTTTTCTTGAAGATACGGTTTAGAAAAAGGAAAATAATCAACCTTTTAAAAAGTGACTTGGCCTCCCAATAGGACTCGCTTCTTAGATTACAAGAGGTCTGGGAAATAGGCGTAATACTAAAAAATTGATATAAGGCGTCTACAGGTGGGGGACTTGTGGTCATCTCGCCATAAATCAATACCCCTGGATCAACTTCCTTGGTCACCGTAATAAAATTTAGATGCTTGCCGTTAATGACACACACATGTTCCGTTCCCAATCGTGTGACCTCATTTTCATTGAATTCGAACTTATCCACCCCTTTGGCCCATTCATACCGATATTTGTAGTTGGTAATGTATTCCATGAGCTCCGAGGCCGGAACCGGAAATTGTTTCTCCAAAATTAGGTCGGGAGGTCTCTCAAAAACAACTTTCTTGGCCTGGGAAAATTCGTTCAGACTCAATTTTTCCCGGTCGATCAATGCATAGATGTATTCCACTTCCCTACCATCATAGCTGTCCCTCCCTTCCTTAAACCTAAAAACCTTACTGTAGTAATAGATGGGCAATTCTATCGCCTTGGCCAGTTTTTTACTGACCAATACATAATTATCGCTATGAATCGAATTCTTTAGCAACCGATGGGCCTCTATCACTTGTTGTCCAAATGGCTTTCGGCTTCCCTTTACGGCAATAAATTGTAACTCACCACAGTGCGCTACTATCTTCAGTTGAAGGTTTGGTGCCGTAGCACAGGCATTGCAAGGGCATATCCTGTTTTTTTCCAACAACTTCAAATGACTGTAAAAGGCGGTGAACATGGTTTCCATTTGGGCCAATAACCGCTCCTGTGAGGGTATTTCCCCTTCCTTATAAAAGAACAGGGCATCACCCTCTATTTCGGCCAATTCAAGTTCCTGGGTATTGGCATCGATAAGTACTTCCAGCAGTTCGGAAATCACGTGTTGGCTATGTTCTACCTCCGTTGTCTGGACAAATTTGGTAAAACCGGAAATATCCGGAATAAAAAGAAGTGACTTCGACATGATTTTAATCCAACTAGTCTTCAACAACCCCTGAACAAGCTATTCCTTATTCATCTTCCAATATAAGTTTGGTGTCCAGGGTACTGTTGATTATGATATTGAAATGATCCCGAAATACGTTGTAGGCATTGATCATCTCCAGGGTCGGTTCGTGGGGGTCCTGTTGGAATTCCAAATAGTCCTTTGCCTTTAAAACATAGGTCTTAAATACTTTTTGCCTACTCTTTACCTGGGAAATATCAAAAGATTCGGGGTATTTTGAATCCGCCAATAGATTTTGCTTTTCAATCAGATCTTCTATGACCAGCTTAAGGTCTTCTTTGTTCTCGACCGAATAAAGTGCATCAAAACTCGTTTCCAGTGCATTGAATTCGGGCCAGCCTTTCAAAATATCCATCGCCTTGGAATTTATCGGAGTCTTTTTTGGCCATTTTTCCGTGGATATATCAAACACCGAAGTATCCGTCTTCCTCTCCTTTTCATTACCGGGCCCACAAGAAATAAGCACTAGGGCAATAACTCCCAAAGCGAAGAATTTTAGCATATTGCGAATGTACAAATTTTAGAATCGGTTATCTTTACCCCGATATCCCTTTAACTTCATTTTAAATGCGTAAATCCATACTTATTCTGGGAGCCTGCGGACAGATAGGCACGGAGCTTACCTTTAACCTTAGGGAAACCTACGGGAACGAATCCGTAATCGCTAGCGATATAAGGGAAGGAAGTGAAAACCTTATGGACTCCGGTCCTTTTGAGCTATTGGATGCTACCGACTATGACGTATTGGAGGAAGTTGTTGCCTACTATGAAATAGATGAAGTTTATCTTATGGCAGCCATGTTAAGTGCAACAGCCGAGAAATTTCCGGAACGGGCCTGGAACCTAAATATGAACTCCTTGTTCAATGTCCTTAACCTTGCCAAGGACAAAAAGATAGAGAGGATTTTTTGGCCTTCGAGCATTGCGGTCTTTGGCCCCAATACCCCAAAGACGAACACCCCCCAACATACGATTATGGAGCCCAGTACGGTTTATGGTATAAGCAAACAGTCCGGAGAGCGTTGGTGCAATTATTATCATCACAAATTCGGAGTGGACGTTCGTAGCCTTCGTTACCCGGGACTCATAAGTTGGAAGACACAGCCCGGTGGAGGAACCACGGACTATGCGGTGGAAATTTATCACAAGGCCTTGACCGAAGGCACCTATACCTGTTTTTTGAACAAGGATACTGAACTTCCTATGATGTTCATGGAAGATGCCATACGAGCTACCCTACAACTTATGGCGACCGACGCGGAAAGAATCGGGATACGTTCGTCCTATAACCTATCGGCCATGAGCTTTTCCCCAAAGGAAATTGCCCAAAGCATCAAAGAACACATTCCGGAATTCGAGATTTTCTATGAACCCGATTTTAGACAGGATATCGCAGATTCTTGGCCGAACAGTATTAATGATTCCGAAGCGAGACAGGACTGGGGTTGGAAACCCGATTTTAATCTGGAAAAGACTACGAAAGAAATGCTGGGGAATTTAAAAGCTTAGTCTTCATCCTCTTCTTCCAGCATCTCTTTGGGATCCACCACGGCAGTGGGGTCATCGACCGCAAAATCTTCATAATCGTCCTCATCATAATTTTCCATGGTATACTCCAATTTGGCACTGATCTTTACCAAATATTTGGTATTCCCAGCGGTAACTTCCACTGCTTCAATACGTTGGCCTTGAGCATTTTTAAAAGTAATAATATTACGATCATCATACCCGTCCGGATACTTATCCACTAGAAGTTTAAGCACTTCTGGCGTCAGTTTTTTGAAATCTACTATGACTCTTCTCAGGCTGTCCATAATTAGGTGTCCAAAAGTTAAGCAAAAATCAGGGTTGCCACAATAGTGCAATAGGTTTAAAAAACCAAGTGTGGTAATTTCCAATTTACACGAAGCAGTGTTTCGGCCTTACTGTGCCTTACCTTCAAATATGAACTATGGTCGATAATCTTAAAGAAGTCCCTTCAAATTCATGATGGATATCAAGCCCCGGAACACAACTCAAATGTCTGTTTGGCGATTTCCAATTCCTCATTGGTGGCTATGACCAGAATTTTGACTTCTGAGGAATCCTTGTTTATCTCCCGTAAGGTAGTCGGGCCCATTTCATTTTTACGGTCGTCCAGGGCAATGCCAAGATAGGACAAATCCGTACAGATAAGCTTCCTCAAGACACTGGAGTTTTCGCCGATACCCGCCGTAAACACAATGGCGTCCAGGCCATTCATTATAGCTGTATATGCCCCTATGTACTTTTTTATGCGATAGGCATTCATTTCCAGGGCAATTTGGCAATCCTTGTCCCCATTTTCGGCCTTCGACTGGATGTCTCGCAAATCGCTATGTCCGGTTAGGCCCAACATACCACTTTCTTCATTCAATATGTGGTTTACCTCATCCAGGGAATACCCCAATGTATGTACCAAGTGAAAAATGAGGGCATGGTCTATATTACCGCTTCTGGAACCCATAATGAGTCCATTGGAAGGGGCAAAACCCAGACTGTGATCAACACTTTTGCCATCGACCACAGCGGTGATGCTACATCCGTTTCCGAGATGGATCGTAATTATTTTGGATTTCTCTTTTTTTAAATAATCGATAGCTTTTTCGGAAACATATTTATGGCTAGTGCCATGGAAGCCATAGGATCGGATACCATGATCCGTATAAAATCTATTGGGAATTGCATATTTGTGTGCCTTAACGGGAATCGTTTGATGGAAGGCCGTATCGAAAACAGCCACTTGCCTAGCCTTTGGGAACAGTTGTTCGGCTATTTGGATACCCTCCAGATTATGGGGGTTGTGCAAAGGTGCCAAAGTGGAAAATTCCCGGATTTCCTTTTTTACCGCGTCGGTAACCCAAGTGGTCTTGGCAAAGGAATCTCCTCCATGGACTACCCTATGCCCTACCGCATCAATTTCTTCGATATTATCGATGGCTCCATTTTCGGCATCCAAAAGGATATCCAGAATTCTTTGTAACCCCAGTTTATGGCTCTTTATGGCATCCACGTAACGTAAAGTCTTACCATTTCCCTTGTACGTTAAAGTAGCCTCGTCCGAACCAATGCGCTCCACGATTCCAGAACAAGTAATATGTTCCGAAGGCATTTGTATCAATTGGAATTTTATGGATGAGCTTCCGGAATTTAGAATTAGAATATTCATAGGCTAAAAATAGTAGAATTCTTTACGATGTATCGCAGTTTCACTTGGTTCTGGGGAAAAATCCTTTACTTATCCTGAATCACATGGCCTGCGCCTGTATCGCCGTAATGATAACAGTATTGATTACATCTTCCACGGTACTGCCCCGGCTCAGATCGTTTACAGGTTTTTTAAGCCCCTGCAATATAGGCCCGATAGCAAGGGCACCTGTCTCCCGTTGCACGGCCTTATAGGTATTGTTCCCTGTATTGAGATCGGGGAAAATAAATATGGTCGCTTGTCCCGCTACATCGGAATCCGGAAGTTTGCTTTTTCCTACCTGTAGGTCTACGGCGGCATCATATTGTATGGGCCCCTCAATCTTTAGGTCGGGCCGTTTCTTTCTAACCAATTCGGTAGCCTGTCGCACCCGTTCTACATCCTCTCCGGTCCCCGAACTCCCGGACGAATAGGACAACATCGCTATCTTGGGTTCAATACCAAAGGCTAGGCCCGATTCGGCGGAGGAAATTGCAATTTCCGACAGTTGCTCCGCTGTTGGGTTTGGATTGATGGCACAATCGCCAAAGACCACGACACGACTGGGAAGACACATGAAAAAAACCGAGGATACCAAGGACACGCCCGGCAATGTCTTAACAAATTGAAGCGCAGGTCGTATGGTGTGTTGTGTGGTATGTACCGCACCGGATACCATCCCATCCGCGTGGCCCTTGTAGACCATCATGGTGCCGAAATAGGAAACATCGGTCATGAGATCCCGCGCCATGGTATGGTTTAAGTTTTTATGTTTCCGTAACTCATACAGTGTTTCCACATAATCGTCAAAAGTTTCGGCCTTTGCCGGGTCGATTATGGAAACCTTGGATAAATCCAATTCCAAATCAAGTTGCACTATTTTTTCCTTGATTTGCTGAATAGGGCCCAACAGGGTAATGTCCACGGCATTGTTATCCACCAATTCCTGCGCGGCCCTAAGGATACGTTCGTCCGTTCCTTCGGGTAGCACAATATGTTGTTTATTCGCTTGGGCCTTTTTAACGAGATTGTACTGGAACATTCTCGGGGTAATTCCGTTGGAAGAAAACGTTACCAGGCGTTCCGAAAGCTCTACTTCCGGGGTGAATTTTGCAAAATCATGAATGGAGGCGGTTATCTTTTTGGTATTCTTGGCATAAATCTTAGGGGTTATTGCCCCTATTTTGTTCGTAATATGAAAGGTTCCCTCCTTCACCGAAATAATGGGTACTATTTCCGAAAGCCCTTGAATAAGCTTTATAATGGGCTCTTCCGGCTTCAACCCACCTGTGAGGATGATACCGGAAACTGTTGGATAGTTGGTGGAGATATGGGCCTGTAAAGCTCCGAGGATGATATCCGCCCTATCCCCCGGGGTAATGACAAGCGCGTCTTCCCTCAAATGATTCAAATAATTCCGCAATTGCATGGCACCTACACCAAAATGCCCTGCCTGATTATTCAAATAAGTCGCCCCGAACAAAACCTCTCCGTTCAGTTCTTCCGCTATTTCCTTAATGGTCGGGTTTCCTAAAACAGGATTTAACGGAATGGCCCCGATCAATACCTCTTCGGGCAAATCCTTTTTAAGGGCTTCCGTAACCAGTCCTATGTTCTCGGGTTGTATTTTATTGGCAACCATCATCAATACTTCCACTTCTTGTTCCTTGAACGAATCATAGGCCAAATACATATCTCCTATGAATTCATCGAGGGTCTTGTCCACCCCGCTGGTAACGATTATGGTCGGGATACCCAAATTTTTGGCCATCAAAACGTTGGTGTCCCATTCGATGATACCCCCTTCACCGGTAAAGTCCGTACCTTCTACCAGGACAAAATCAAAACGCTCCTCAATGGCCTTGTACTTTTCAATGATTTTGTCCAGTACTTCATCTTCTTTGTCTTTATTCAGTTTTTTTACCACATCACTGCGGGTGTAGGCATAGGCGTCATCATGTTCCAGATCCAAATTGAAATAGGATATCACCGTCTCTATATGATTGTCCATTTTGCCGGGATCATAGTCATCGATAATGGGTCTGAAATAGCCCACTTTGGCGGCCCTCCCCAACAATACCTGCATAAGGCCTAGGGAAACGATGGACTTGCCGCTTTTGGGCTGCGTGGTTGCAATGTAAACTGCTTTATTCATGGATCTGTGTTATTGAAACTGCAAATTTATGGCATTCTTGTTGGGGAATTGCAGTAGAAAACGCAAAAGATCAAAAGCTTAACATAGGTTGTTTTTATAATCCGGTTTCTGCCATAGATCTAGCTCCAATTCGTCCGGATACAAATGAATATAATGAAGGAACATAGTTAACTAAATGAAACCTTAAAAAGATCGCTTTTCTGTCTTTCCCCTTTAAAAATCTGACAATTCTTTCGTATTTTGGTTCTAAGGGAATTCCATAGGAATTCAAGGACTGTTTTCATATAATTTTAAAACGACAAAAATGAAACTGGCACAAAAACTACTATGGATAGGCTTGTTGGTATTTGTATGGTCCGCTACAGGACAAATTGTTCCTGGTATTTATCACGCCAGTGTGGGCAATGTACATCACGAGCTAAAAATAAACGGGAACTACTTGACCCACTCCGTTTATGAAAAATCACCCGCAAAATTCATTAAAACCTTGGGCGGGTTTTATACGGTTACGGACAACAATCTTAAAGTGAAGTTGGAATTTAACTCCAACCATGAAGAGGATGGCCTAACCGAGCTGACCTTGTCGTTTTCGCAGGAAGGGGAAAAGTTGACCTTAAAAAATGGCCAAACATTGCACTTTACCGCTTCGGAGAAATCGCAACAGGATTTGGACGGTCCATGGCTCTTCGCCACTCGTGGACCGGATAACGGCCAAGAACGTAGAGGCGAGGAAAACCCCAGAAAGACCCTGAAGTATCTTCAAGGCAATCGTTTTCAATGGATTGCCTATAATACGGAGACCATGAAATTCTTCGGTACCGGCGGCGGTTCCTTTTCCTCAAAAGATGGTATGTATATCGAGAACATCGAGTATTTCTCCAGGGACAACTCCCGTGTTGGGGCATCCTTAAAATTCAATTATGAAATCAAGGATAAGGACTGGCATCACAAAGGCAAAAACAGTAAGGGGGAGCCTATGTATGAAATTTGGTCGAGGCGAAAATAGACTACGTAAGCAATGGCCTCTATGGTATCGGAGCATGTCGTTGACCCTTATTCCTATGATACATGCAGCCTTAGAGTGACCATTCCCCTTTGACATTTCCAAATTTCCCGAATGTTGGAGAAGTAACATCACGGGTTCCAGATGTATTGGAATGCTACGATTTTAATCTTTATATTTGATGGGAAGCCTTTAAAAAATAGAAGTGGTGTTCTCCCAAAAAAGAAATATCGTTATCGCGATAGGGTTCTTGTGTACCCTGATATCTTCTTGTGGCGATAATGAACAATTTTCCGAACCATTACCCGAAACGGTGGATTTCAATTTTCATATCCGGCCCATTTTGGTACAGAATTGCTATCTCTGCCACGGGCCCGATGCAAGCGGCAGAAAAGCCGAGCTGAGACTGGACACCTATGAAGGGGCAACGGCTCTTCTTAAGGAAGGTGGCCAGGCCATAGTCCCTGGGAAACCTTCAAAAAGTCAGTTAATCTATCGGATCAATCATGAGGCCGAAGACATGGTGATGCCTCCGCCGGATTCCAATTACAAATTGACCGAACGGGAAAAGGCATTATTGGAAAAGTGGATCGATCAAGGCGCTGAATGGAAGCCGCATTGGGCATTTATAAAACCCGAAACGGGAATTGCCCCTAAAGGCGGTAAGGCAATTGATTCATTGATCCATATGCGACTACGGCAAAAGGATTTACCCAAGACCTCCAAGGCGGATAAAAACACCCTGATTCGAAGGGTGTCCTATCTGCTGACCGGTCTCCCACCATCGCCCGAAGATGTGCAACGTTTTGTAGCGGACAGTTCTCCCGATGCGTATGAAAATATGGTAGATGGCTACCTCAATTCCACGGGATATGGTGAGCGTTGGGCCCGCCATTGGATGGATCTGGTCCGTTATGCGGAGACCAAGGGTCATGAGTTTGACTATCCTATTGTAGGAGCCTATAAATATCGCGATTACCTCATACGGGCTTTCAACGAAGATGTGTCCTATGACCAACTTTTAAGGGAGCATTTGGCCGGGGATTTATTGGAGGAGTCCCGTGAAAATAAAGAGACGGGTATTTCCGAATCGCCCTTGGGAACGGCATTTTACGTGATGGGTGAAGGCAAACACAGTCCGGTGGATATCAAAAAGGAAGAGGCGGACCGTATCGACAATATGATAGATGTGACCAGTAAGACCTTTCAGGGTCTAACGGTTTCCTGTGCCAAATGTCATGACCATAAATTCGACCCTATAACAGCGGCCGATTACTACGCCTTATACGGCATTATGGAGAGTACCCGCTTTACGCCTATAGCCGATATTTCAATGACCACCCGACAAACCGCAAGGGAAATTCGGGATTTGAATCGCTATATGCGAAAAATAGTGGCCGATTCCTGGGCGGAAAAAGACCTACACGAAATGACCTCTTCAAAGGAATTGCAAAAGCAAAATCCCCTTTTGGACACCTCTTTTAAGGTTATCGGCGATTTTAGAAATTCCGGTTTTGATGGATGGATTAACAACGGTCTTGCCTTTGGAGAACGAACTACCTTGGGAAATCCCATAATGGATCAAGCTTCTGGAAAACTATTGGGATTGGATGAGGGAAGGGCTTCCAGCAAAACCTTGGGTACCGGAATTTTCGGCTCCTTGCAATCTCCCAATTTTATTCTCGATACCGATTACATTGGGATAAGGGCACGAGGTACCAACAGTACCATCCGGATCATCATTGATAATTTTCAATTGATCCAAGATCCCATTTACGGGGAGCTTGAGCAACGGATCAATTCCAAAGCCTGGATCGATTACGTTTTTGATATCAGTCCGTGGAAGGGACACAAGGCTTACATCGAAATTCTCCCCGGCAGCTATAAAGGCCATTATTATAGCTTGCCCAAGGATGCTTTTATAGAAGCCCAGTATGCCGTTACCTATGATACGGAGTGGCCCGTTGAAATGAAACGGCCGATTAATGGGAAGCCCGTAAAAAAAGAAAATTGGGCTACCTTGGATCTTTCGGCAGATTTGGTCAATGGGCTGAATCAAAGACTTGGGGAAGGGAAGCTTCCCTCAAAGTTTCCGGAATTGGTCACTGCTTCGGACAGTAGTCGCCAACTGATCAAAAATATTGAGGGCGGTTCTTTCTTCTATGCCATTACCGATGGTTTTGGCATCAATAGTCCCGTATTTAATAGAGGTGACCATAACGATCTCTTGGAGGGCGATATTCCCAGGCGATTTTTGTCCGCACTACCTTTGGGCGATGTCCCCTTTACCTCAAAAGGAAGCGGGCGATTGGAATTGGCCGAAACCATGTTGAACGAGGACAATCCTTTAACGGCTCGCGTAATGGTCAATCGTATTTGGCATCATCTTTTTGGTAAGGGCATTGTAGAGACGGTCGATAATTTTGGATTACAGGGCAAATTGCCTTCGCATCCCGAACTGTTGGATTATCTTGCCATTACATTCCAAAAGGAAGGATGGTCCATAAAAAAAATGGTCCGTAGCATCGTAACTTCCGAAACGTTCAAGAGAAGTACGGCCCGTAATGAAGAACTTATGGACAAAGACCCGAACAATAGCTATCTGGCTTCCTTTCCGGTGAGGCGATTGGAGGCCGAGGCAATTCGCGATGGTGTTTTGGCCGTTTCCGGGAGTTTGGACTCTACCATGTACGGCCCTCCTGTAAAGACCTATCTCACAGAGTTTATGCAAGGCCGGGGACGGCCCAACCAATCCGGCCCAATGGATGGCGCAGGTAGAAGAAGCATTTATCAGGAAGTTCGTCGTAATTTTCTGGAGCCCATGATGGTCACTTTTGACCGTCCCATTCCGTTTAGCACCTTTGGCAATCGCAATGTAACCAACGTACCGGCACAATCGCTAACTTTAATGAACGATCCTTTTATAGCACGGCAGGCACAGATTATGGCTGAGAAACTACTTGCCCAAAAAGAACTGAGCTTCGACCAAAAAGTTGAATGGATCTATATGCGAACCTTCTCCAGAAAACCTAATCCAGAGGAAATAAACAAAGCAAAACAATTTATAAACGGACTGCGGAAAATGGAATCTACGGAAACCGATTCGTACAATGAGGTCTTGATTTGGAAGGATTTCTGCCATAGCATTTTTAATCTAAAGGAATTTATATACTTGATCTAATGAGCCGATACCATAATTTTATGCAACGCCCCCTGTCCCGCCGAGAAATGCTCGGAATCTGTAAGGGAGGGTTTGGCGCACTTGCCTTTACCAGCATGTTCGGGGTTTTGCCTTTTGGCTGTGATCGGCCCAAAAACAGTATAGCTGAAACCGATTTATATCTTGGCCCCCATTACATGCCCAAGGCGAAAAACATCATCTTTTTGTATATGGATGGCGGAGTGTCCCAAGTAGATTCTTTCGACCCCAAACCCAGGCTCGCCAAAGAAAATGGTCAAGATCCTAGAAAAAAGTTCAAGGTAGATGCCACCCAATTCGATAATGTTGGAAAGATTTTAAAAAGTCCGTGGGAATTCAAGCAGTATGGCGAATGCGGTATGCCCGTGAGCGCGTTGTTTCCCCACATCGCTACCTGTGTGGACGATATCGCCTTGATTCGATCCATGACCTCCAATTTCCCCGAACATACCAATGCCAATTATTTTTTACATACCGGTAGCGGAATTCAGGGACGGCCCAGTATGGGGTCTTGGATGACGTATGGTTTGGGAAGCGAGAACAAGAATATTCCCGGATATGTGGTCTTGGATGGTGGTCTGATTCCCCCCGGAGGCCTGGACAATTTTAAGAACGGTTTTTTGCCCGCCTCCTATCAGGCTTCCATCTTAAGGGCCGGGGCAGAACCTGTAGCCAATATTAAACCTTTGGAAAAGGTCAAGAATCTACAGGAAGAAAAATTGCAGTTTATCAAACAACTGGACAACAGCCTCATCGGAAAAATGGGAGAGGCGGATGCCGTGGAATCGGCTATTTCCAATTACGATCTGGCGTATAAGATGCAGTCTTCCATTCCCGAATTGACAGAGTTCAAGGAAGAGTCCAAGGCCACTAAAAAGTTATATGGATTCGATTCCGATGACCCCCATACCCGGGGTTATGCGGCCCAGTGCCTATTGGCAAGACGTTTGGTGGAGCGTGGGGTCCGGTTTATTGAATTGACCTGTCCCAAGGTAGCGGCAGACCGCTGGGACCAACATAGCAATCTAAGGGACGGGCACGAACGAAATGCCCATGCGGTGGATCAACCCATTGCCGGACTATTAAAAGATCTAAAATCCCGCGGCATGCTAGAGGACACCCTAGTGGTTTGGACAGGTGAATTTGGGCGGACTCCCTTTGCCCAAGGCACCGACGGAAGGGATCACAACCCATCGGCCTTTAGTATGTGGATGGCTGGAGCCGGAGTGAAAGGCGGTACCATATTCGGCAAGACGGACGAGTATGGCTATCGGGTCATCGAGAACGAAGTAACCATTCACGACCTACATGCCACAATCATGCATCTTATGGGTATTAACCATGAACAATTGACCTTTCGCTTTGGGGGTCGGGATATGCGTTTGACCGATGTACATGGGCATGTTATGAAGGATATTTTGGCTTGAAATTTTGAAGGAAGGAAAAACTACTATGCACGACTTTTCCAAAAAGGGAATATTCATTTTTTTCTTGTTGCCCATACTATTGATAGGTCAAAAAACTTCGGGCATCACACATTCCTTCTTTATAGCCGGACCCCAGTTTACAGGCATCATAAACGAAGCTGGGGAAGAACTTTGGGATTCGGGGAAACCTGGGGCAAGGGACGGTTATATTTTGGAAAATGGAAACCTATTGATCTGTTGGGCAGATGAGGTATTGGAATACAATACAAAAAAAGAAATAATCTTCTCCTATCAAAGAGCTGAGGAATCCATGGAATTGGGAACCGCTGTCCGGCTACAAAATGGAAATACGATGATTACGGAATCTGGAACCAGACCCAGAATAATAGAAGTGGATACCCATGGAAATGTGGTCAAAAGTATCCCTTTGTTACCGGAAACGGATAATGTACATATGCAGACGCGTATGGCGAGAAAATTGGAAAACGGGAACTATCTGGTTCCCCATCTATTGGCATTCGCGGTCAAGGAATATGACAATACCGGTAAAGTAATCCGTTCTTTTCGAACAGATTTGGAGGATTTGGGAGGAAGAGCGGGAGAAAACTGGCCCTTTACGGCTATCCGATTGAAAAATGGCAATACCATAATTACCCTTACCCATGGCAACAAAGTCATCGAAATGGATTCGGAGGGAAAAGTAGTATGGAAAGTGGACAATACCGATTTGAAGGGAGACCCCTTGGCCGATCCATGCGGTGCCCAAAGATTGCCCAACGGCAACACGGTCATTGCCAGTTATGGGGCAAAGGAAGGTATAAAACTTTTAGAACTCGACAGGAATAGGAATATGGTTTGGACGTATTCCGGTCATAACGTCCACCATTTTCAAATACTCACCACCAACGGAAAACCTTTACCGGGAAAGCCCCTTAAATAGAACGAATGGAGTTGACCCTTATGCTCAATTTTGGCTTTCTAGAAGATCCCGCGGACATCCTTATTTTTTTTGGGCGATTCCATCCGCTAGTGGTACACCTGCCCATTGGGTTTTTGATACTGGCCATTATTGCCCAATTTGCCAGCCGTTGGCCAAAGTTCCAACCCATAAAACCCTTTCTCCATTACCTCTGGGCCCTCGGTGCCATCAGCGCATTTTTTGCTGTACTTTTTGGTTATCTGTTATCCCTTTCGGGAGATTATGATACGGATACCCTATTCTGGCATCAATGGAGCGGAATCATGGTCCTAGTATTGTCATTCGCCTGTTATTTCATTTTTAAAAAGCAGGGTAAAAGTGCCCAATTTGTGAAATGGCCCTTGGTTGTTTTGGTTGCCATCACCATTACCTATACGGGGCATTTGGGCGGGAATCTTACCCATGGATCTACATACTTGTTGGAATATGCCCCTAATCCCGTTAGGGGTATGGCCGGTCTCCCTCCAAAGAAAGAGCCGAGACCCAAAGTGACACTCTTGGATTCCGCCGATATCTATCTGGATTTGGTACAACCTATGATGGACACCAAATGCATTAGCTGTCACAACCCTGGTAAAAAGAAGGGCGGATTACTATTGACCTCCTATACCGAACTAATGAAAGGAGGCGAAAGTGGGGAAGCGGTAACGGTTGGCGATGCCGGGGCAAGTGAGCTTTTTAGACGGATTACACTTCCCGAAGACCATGATGATTTTATGCCTTCGGAAGGCAAAAGGCCGTTAACCGAAGAAGAAGTGGATATTATTGAATTCTGGATTACTGCCGGAGCCTTGCCCAAAGGGTATGTCACTGAACTTGATAGCAAAAAGGAAATTGCCGAAACCGTGAATACCTATCTTGGGTTGGATCAGAACACTATTTTTAGCCAAACTGTAAATCCACCGAATACAATGCTTATTGATTCCCTAACGGACAACGGTTTCATTATAAACCGCCTGATGCGGGATAACTACTTTCTCGATGCCAATTTTAGCCTTAGTGAAAGAGAAATTACCCAAGCCGACTTGAATTTGTTAATGCGCCTTAAGGCACAATTGGTTTGGCTAGATCTAAGCCATTCAGGAGTAACGGACGAGCATCTTCAACAGTTGGTGCAGTTGGAAAATCTTGTAAAATTGAATCTTAGCGGGAATGCTATCTCGGACAATGGAATTCAGCATTTATCAAAACTGACCCATCTGGAATCCCTGAACTTGTATAATACCAAAGTCTCGGGGGAACTACTCAACCTGCTTCCCAAACTTAATAGGCTAAAAAGCATTTATCTCTGGAAAACCCATATCGGTGATACACTGGCCGTACGACTTCAGGAAGAATATAAAAATCTCACTATTGTTTATGAGCGGGAGACCTTCGAATAAAAAGTCGGCCTTGAAGCTCCCGTGATCGCCCAGGTCCTATGCCGTTCCGAACACAAATACTCACAGATTTTCCAATCGCTCCTTTATTTCTTTTAGTCGTAACCAATTCTGGTAAAACACCGGTAGGGTAATTACACTTTCTATATATTGAAAAACATAGATGATCAACGAAAATAGGGCTCCATATGCCACATTACCTGCACTTACGGACAGCATTATGGAGAGTACCAAAAACCCCATGAGCACAAGCCATGAAATTGAAAAGTTAAATACTTCCAAATCCGATAGTTTAATATTCCATTTCATCATGTTTTTTAGATGGGACGCCAATAATCCTTTGTCGTTCGTTATGATCACATTTACCTGCTTCTCAAACTCGTTGTTGTATGCGCTATTTAAATGTGTGGTTCTTTTTCGGGTCAGGAAATAAATGAGAAAAACGAAAAATGTGGCCACAAGGCCAGTTAGAAATACTTGGGTATTTAGACTTGCCAAGATGATGACTACACCTATCATTGCAATACTATGGGAAACCAGTGCGGGAAAGGAGTTTTCCAAAAACTCAACAATCTCATTGATCATGCCCAATCTTGCGGTTTTGACGGAAGATTGGTTTTCTGCGATTTTCAAAAGCGTTTCATTGCCCAACCTTCGGTATACCTTTGCATAGATCCTTGAATCGAAAAATCTACGCCCCCCTCCAATCAAGATAATAAGCGTCCCCAATATGCCAAGCTGAACGGCTCCCCAATAACTTCCCTGAAGTGCATCGTCTATGGCAAAACCGATAAATAAAGGGATTAACAATTCAATGGCGGACTCCACCAAAATCAAGATGAATATGAAGCTAAGCTTCCATTTGAATTCCAAGAGTATGGCCCTAATTGTTGTTTTTTCGGTATCGAGCCTTTTTCTGATCCTTTTCCAGATTTTTTCCTTATCGATCATGGGCCATCTATCTTGAAATTGAGGCTATTTCAATCGCTTCCAAGTTTCGTTGTCGGAGTATCCCCAGGCCGAATATCTTATTCTCAATGTATGGCTATTTTCCAACTTAAGCATTGCTTTTACCTCATACTCCTTTCCTTCATAGGTGAACTTATATTTCCCATTGCCTTCCCTTCCCTTAAACGTTACATCCTTTATGGCCAATGATTCATGTTTCTCACCATGTCCTTTATCGTCTTTGATGTAGGTGGTATAACAGTTAAGTTTCCCGTTTTCATTTCTAAATTCATACGTCACATAGGATTTCTCGTTCTTTTCCTCATACTCGGCTTCCCATGCCCCAAGTAATGGGTTGTTGTTTTGGGCGTTCATATCCGTAATCGACACCAATACTATCGCCAAAGCGGAAATTGTTCTTAAAACTCGCATACTATTTCTTTTTTAATTGTGGCCAAAGGTATATGGGAGGATGTGCAGGAATGCCCTTCCCTATAATACTGAACATAAAAAAAGTGTCTCGAATCGTAGGCAAGATATTTTTGGGATTCTTTTCGCCGTAAATAGAGCTATACTTTGGAGGCCTTTTTAAATTCCGTGGGGGTTTGCGAGGTCACTTTTTTAAAGGCGGTATAGAATGCCGCCTTACTATTAAAACCAACATCCAGGGATATTGCGAAAATGGTGTCCGGTTTTGGCATAAGCAGTCTCTTTTTGGCTTCCTCAATGCGAAAGCTATTGATGAAATCCGGAAAGCTCATGCCCGAGTTTTGATTGATCGCCTGCGAAATATGATGAATCGAAGCTCCTAATTTTTCTGACAACGTATTCAATTTCAAATCGAAATCCAAATATAGCTGTTCTTCTTTGACCAAAGTGCCGATTTTGTGAAACAGTTCTGACGAATCCTTTAAGGAGGACTTGGCATATTTCTTTTGGGTTGCTTCCGGTAAGTCCTCAAAATCCCCCGAAAAGGCAAATACGGGAAAATGCATGATGGAATAAGCAAAAATAAAAAAGAAAATAGCGATCAATAACGATTCGAACTTCATGGAGACCTGATACGTATCCAAGGTATAGCCATTGACCAAAAGATTAATGAACAGACCCAGTTGCAAAATAACAAGTGCAATCAGTATTAATTTGGCCCATTTGTATTTAAGCCTTTCGTCCTTGTCCAGGATCAACGCCGTTGGGGCCTGCCTGAACCGATAAAATGCGAGGAAGAAGAAAAGAATATTGAGCAGACTTACCAAGAGGTACTCCAGAAACAACCACTCATCGTATCCCGAGGTTTTTATGGATGTAAAAAACGCATCCATATTCTCGTATTCAAAAAGTGGATAGAAGAAAGACCATCGTAATAGGGTAACACCGATAACTATGAACAACCATTTTTTAAATGCTACGGGTAGTTTTATCAATAAAGCAATAAAGTAATAGAATAAAAACCCTACGAGATGATAGAACATATAGGATATGCCAAAATACCAATTGTTCCCACTTTCGCTTAGGGTAACATAGTAATCAAATGATACGAACACAAAATAAAATACCAGTGTTGCCAGAACATACCGAAGCTTTTTATTCCTACCCAAACCCGATTTTCGGAATACAATGAAAGCAAATAAAAATACCCCCACTGTGAGACTTAACAAGGGTGTAATGTTTAGCGCATCCATAGGGCAAATGTAGTATTTAATGCCCATACTAAGCTGGAGTGCTCTCTCTGTTTTCCGGTATCGATTTTACTTTACATCATGATGGATTGTAGAATTTGGGTTTCAAAAAATAAGACCAAAGGCAAACATAATGCTTCCTTGATTTTCTTGTATCATTGTGCGAAGTATAAAATCACGAACGCATCTATAGCCAGAATCAGCGCCAAAATAAGTACCCAAACCCATAGTCTTAGATGAAAGTTCTTGGCTATTCTCACTTCCGCCCACCACCAAATGCTTATATACCCGATCCATATCCAAGTGTTCTCAATTTTATGGAGCAGCATAATGATCATTCCTATCAAAAAAACGATCATTACCGCGGAGAACTTTGCGATTTCAATTTTTGATGGTTTCATTCAACTGCCTTTTTTGCCTTCTACTTCTAATGACGTAAAACAAGGAGGGGATCAAGTAAAGGGTCAATATGGTCGATGTAATCATTCCCCCTATGGTAACAATGGCCATAGGAATTCTATATTCCGCCCCTGCATCCCCCAGACCAATGGCATTGGGCAACATTCCGAATATAATGGCCACCGTCGTCATAATAACGGCCTTCATTTTGGTCTTCCCGGAAAGGATGGTCGCGCTGTGAATATCCATTTTCTTCTTGCGCATTAACTGTTCGGTATAGTCATGGATCAAAATATCGTCATTAACGACTAGGCCAAGCAAGGTGATGATGGCCATCAAGGACATGATATTCATAGTGGTTCCCGCAAAATACATGATTACAAAAACCCCTATCAAGGCCATGGGCACGGTAGTGAATATGACCAATGGTTGCCATAGGCTTTCCATAAGCGAGGCCAAAAGCATGTACATTAACAACAACGCCAATAAAAATGTTATGGTCATATCGGCCACCGTATTGTCCAATTCCTCTACGTTTCCGCTCCACTGGAAATCAACACCCATAGGCAGGTTTATTCCTTCAAGTTTTGAATCAATGACGGCCCTTACATCCCCCAATATATAGCCGGGCGCCAAGGTTGCACTAAACTCGGAAGTCTTTGATTTTTCCTTATGAAGGATTTGGGCAGGGGCAATTTCATAGGACACCTCGGCCAGCTGGCCTACGGTATACATCCCCGTCGGTGTATGGACCGGGAGTTGCTCGATGTCCATTACCGAGTTGGCTTGGGAAACCGGAACCTTGACGTTTATGTTGTACTCCACATCATTTTCACTCATCACCGTTGCCTTGATTCCGGTAATGGCACTACGAATGACCAGTGCCAGCTCGTTCACCGAGATTCCCAATTCGGCCAACAAACGCTTCTTGGGTTTAAACTGGAGCAAAGGTGGCCCGTTTCGTAAACTCGATTCGAAAGAAATCAGGCCCTCCACATCCTTCAAAAGATCCATGACCTGGTCATTTGCCTTGGAAAGTTGCGCGGCATCATTGGATTTCAAAGAGAATCCCAAATCTCCACTTTCCTCCGAATTTATGGTGGCTACTACGGGTTTAACTTCTGGGATTTCTTTGAGATCATTCAATAGTTTCTCCCCAATTTGGGCGTTGGACAGATTCCGCTCCACACTCTTGTTAAGTTTCAATGAAATATTGGTATAATTGGAACCGGTGGTAAAGGAGTTTTTACTGCCCAACATACTGAGTACCGCTTTTACTTCCGGGTACGAGGCAATCTTTTGTTCCACCAGTTTTGTCAACTCCCTATTTTTCTCGATCGAGGTGCCCGGTTGCATTTCTAGCTCCACGAACAAATCCCCGTTGTCGGATTCCGGTTCGAATTCAAACCCGATTTCCTCCAATAGACCCGTACTCATAATAAAGAAAAAGAACATCACGGTAAACAGGATGATGGGGTTGCGTTTTCTGGACATCAACCTTCTTAAAGATCTTTCGTAGATTTCCTGAAGCCTTTCAAATGAAGCAATGATCCAGTTTGAAAATTTGGTGGGTTTTGGATTGTTCTTCAATAAGATCGAAGCAAGCATCGGGGTCAAGGTAATGGAGACCAGAAGTGAAAAAATGGTCGCGAATGAAATGGTCAAGGCATATTCCCTAAAGAATGCACCGACTATGGAATTCATGGAAGCAATAGGTAAGAACACCACCAAGTTGGTTCCCGTGGAGGCCAATACCGCCGTAAAAACTTCCTGTGTACCGGTAACACAGGCCTCCTTTATGGGCAAGCCCTCTTTTTTGAGGCGGAGAATATTTTCCAAAACCACTATGGAGTTGGAAACCAGGGCCCCAATGGCCACGGCAAAGCTCATCAATGACAACATATTGAGTGACCCATCAAAGAGCCGCATGGCCAAAAAATTAATGATAAGCGATACGGGAATGGAGATGCTTACAATTATGGTGGCCTTGATGTTGTTTACGAATAGGAATAAAATCAATCCCGTAATCACAATACCCAGAATAACGTTCATCATGGCATCGTTTACCGAGCTTTCAATATATTCCGAGGAGTCAAATGGCAAACTCAAGGTAACCCCTTCGGGCAGGTTCCTTTGAATTTCAGGTACCAGTTCCTTTACCGCCTTGGCTATGGCCACCGCATTTGCCGTACTGCTCTTCTGTACGCCTATCCCCACAATATTGTTCAGCTCCCTTTTTTTGATGCCATCGTAAAAAAAGGCATCGCTTTTTGCCATCTCGAAAGTATCCTTTACGTTGGCAAAATCGGTCAGTTTCTTTTCCCCATAAGGAGTTGAAATAAAAGTGTTCTCAACAGATTCAACAGAATTGTACTTGCTTCCGGTCTTTACTATGGATTCCCTGTTTTCCCCTACAATATCGCCACCGGACATATCCACATTATTGTCCTTTAACTGTGTGGCGACCTCCGTAATGTTCATGCCCAGGCCATAGAGGTTTTTTTTATCGACCTCTACATGAATTTCACGTAATTTTCCACCGTTAAACTCAATTTTGGTAACCCCGTCGATACGTGAAATCTTGTCCTTGATTTCCCGTCTCGATAGTTGATAGAGTTCGTTGGCATCCACATTTCCGGTAATGATCAAATCCACCACGGAACCGCTGTTCATACTAAAAGGGGCCAATAAAGGCTTAGATCGTTTGCGAACAAACGGAAGTTTGGCCTCTTTGGGTAAAAAGGAAACTACCAGGTCTATCTTGTTTCGAAGTTCGGCCATGGCCTTATCCTGGTCTTTATCCAATTCAAATTGAACAATGATCATGGACATATTGGGCATGGAATAGGACTGCATGAGTTTTAATCCATTGATCGTGGCCACTTCTTTTTCGAGCAGATTGGTAATCTCGGTTTCCACTTCGCCAGGGGTTGCCCCGGGATAGTCGGTTATAATGACCATGGCCGGTAGATTAACCTCTGGCATAAGATTAACCGGCAACTTTACATAAGACATAAATCCAAATAGTAAAAGTGCCAAAAAGACCATGGAAGTGGTTACCGGTCTGGATACTGCAAAATTGGTGACTTGCATAGTGTTATCGTTTATTGAATCTCTAAAACGGGGCTATTCCTTTCCATTTTGTCTGAACCAGCGGTAATCAGACGTTGCCCTACCCTTAGCCCCTTGATTATCTGTACGGAAGTTTCATTACGCCGTCCTATTTTCACATCCTTCTCGACAGCCTTACTATCCTCTATGATGAACACATAATTTCTGCTTCCGATTTGTTTTAGTGATTCTACAGGAATCCAAATACCCGATAATGATTCCCCGATCTCTAACTGGATTTCTACATGGTTCCCTGTAAAATGAACCCCTTCGTTCCTAAAAGAGGCGGTAACCCGAAAAGCTTTTCGTTTGGGATCCATCTGTATAGATCTTTCCGTAATCTTTCCTTTGATTATTTTATCAGGGAGTGCCAAAAAAGCAGTCGCTCCGATTTCGATTTCGGCAATGTCCTCCGATGTCACGTAAAAAATGGTTTCCATTGTAGCTGTTTCCGCCATACTAAATAGCGGTCGTCCCATACTTACTTCCTCACCCATTTTGACCGGCACCTGTGTAATAATTCCTGAAAAAGGTGCTCGGATCGTGTTCAAATTTTGCAGCTGCTGGGTCGTTTTGACCTGAACATCCAATTGGGTTTTATACCCATCAACGGAAACCTTGGAAACGGCACCGGCCTTGAACAGTTCTTGTTGCCTAGTATAGTCTTCGGCAATCCTTTTCTGTTCGATTCTTGCCTGATCGATCTGCAATTGGTAATTCAAGGGCGGGTATTTAGCGATGATTTCCCCACGCCGTACTTTCTGACCGGGTTGGGCGTTAAGCTGGGTCACTATTCCGGATTGCTGCGCGACAAAACTGGCCGATTTGGAAAACCGTAGTTCCCCATAATATAGCTTACTTTCCGTATAAGGCGCTTCCTTTACCGTAATGGCCTTTACATTGATCGGTTCTTTCTTGGTGGATTCCTGTTGGATTTCCGGCCAATAGCATGCCCCCAAAAGGGAACTTGAAATAACCACTATCACTAAATGCTTTACTATTTTCATGTGTTTGTTTTTAGTGTTTTTCCAGGGTCTAACCGCTCAACTTTTTTGACCCGTTATTCGCAAAATTTGAAGGTGCGCCAGATGTAAATCCAGATAGGCATTGAGCAATTCCAGTCGGGACTGTGTGAGCCGTAACCGACTTTCTTTAAATTCAATGGTAGTGACGACACCCAGACTCAATTGCTTTTTAAAAATTTCTATTTCATTTTCGTTCAAAAGAATGGTTTCCCTATACGTTTCAATATTGGCCATGGCATTGTTATAGGTATTCTCGGCCGTCTTGAGTTGGTTGAGCAAGTCCTGCTTGGTTTTGGTAAGATTGAGTTCCGCCGTTTCCCTCTCAAGGGTAGCCTTGGCGATTTTGGCCTTGTTGCTCCCTCCGGAGAGAATGGGCATGCTAATACCCAGCTGAAAAAAGAACAAATTGTTTTCGTTATCGCTAAAATTAAAGTTGTTCGCCTGGGCATCGTAGTTATAGCCAGCGGTCAGATTTAATTTTGGGTACCAAAATTTCCTTTTGAGATTGATTTGCCTATCCGCAATTTCCACCTCTTTTTTTAAGGTTTTGAGTTGTGGTTGTTCCTCTAGGTTTGCCTCGTTGGTATATATGGGATTGTTTAGTCCTATGGTTTCGAGGTCATCGGTTAGCATTATATCCTCCTTCATGGAAATATTGGCCAGTACTTTAAGGTCGTTCATCAACTTTCCCAATTGATTTTTGGCATTCTCAAGGGAGGGCAGTGTTTTTTTATAAAATATTTCGGCTTGTTGTACCTGCAAGTCACTTACGGTACCCTTGCTGTGCAGTTTCCGTATCTGGGCCAATTGATCTTTTGCCAAGTTTGAATTTTCAACAAGCACCGCCACACTTGCCTTGGTAAAAAGGGCCTGCCAATACAGGGATGAGGCTTGGGCAACAAGTTCATTGGAGAGATAGGCATTGTTTAAAACACTGATTTCCTCGGCAAGCCTTGCAATCCGGACAGCGGGAAAAACGGCAGCATCAAAAATGGTCTGGTTCAAGGCGGCATTGGCATTGACACTATTGTTGAAGTTGGTTCTCAACCGGGTTATGCTTCCGTCAAAATCATTGATAAAGAGAAAATTTCTATTGAAGTCCCGTTGATAAAACCCATTAAGGCGAACATCCGGCAATAAGGCGGATTTGGCAATTTTGATTTCCTCCCTTGAAATGAGAACTTGCCTTTCACTTTGCTTTAAATCGATATTGTTCTTTTTGACCATATCGATATATGTTTTCAAATCCATCTCCTGGGAATAGGACAGGGTATAGATTAAGAAAGCTATACAAGAGAATAACACGGTAAAGGAGCGAAAGTTATACTTCATTTGCTTCGTCGTTTCGTGGTAAAAAGGGTTGCCCCTCTTTTTCGAAGCAAAAGTAGAACCGCGCTATACTATAAAAGACTTGCCCTATAAATCAGGACACATTTTTTAGTATCGAATTATAGGGAACGGGGTATTTGAACCCTCTAAAGGATTTTTCAATAGGACTCAAAACAAAAAATACATACTGAAAAAGCAACGCTCTTGGAAAGTAGTTTGGGGATAAAAGGTGAATTGTCAAAACCACTAAAAAAGACCCGAAAAGGGACCTTCCAGTAAAATGGATATTGATTTTACTTTTCTGTCCTGTAAAACCGCCGTTTTATGGCATTGACCGAAAACGTCAATCCAATATTGTAACGAAATCACATCCAAACTGTCTCATAATTAAGCAATCAGTCGTAACGGAAAGGTTTAAATATTTCTTTTATTTTCATTTCTGGTTTCACATTAAAGGAAACCATATAAAATCCCGCGAATGGAAAAGCCGCTAATATTTAACTTGCAATTTAAAATACCACCGCTTTGACAATGTTCCGTTTTGGAACGGTAATCTAGGAAAAATAACCAATAAATTCCATATGACGATTAAGAGAACTAATGATAACAAGGGATGGTTGTACACCTTGGCGAGAATAATTTTTTTTTACATCTGTACTATAGTAGCCACTTTATTTAGTTACACCATTACAGAAAATGTATCGGACAGAATCGCAGACCAATTATCAATGTTCCTTGCAGCAATCTTAACCCTCCTCTTGGTAATAGTATTTACACGTTGGGAAAAACTTAATCTAAATGACGTGGGAATTGTTCCTGGTAAAAAGAGTGCCTCACGTTTTTCTATTGGCTTTGGCGTTGGATTGTTAATGGCGGTCACGCAAGCTATGATCGTATTAAGTTTTGGTCATTTTCAATTAAAACTCGTTCCTGAAATAACTATGGCCGAAATAGGTTTACCCTTACTTTTATACGTATTGGCAGGATCTAGAGAAGAATTAGTGTTTCGCTCCTATTCTTTAAGAAGCTTGAGTTATTCCTTAACTCCTTTTTTGGCATTGGTTATTATGACCACAATCTTTAGTCTGGAACATTTAGTTTCTGGAAATACATGGCAAAACGCAATAATAGGTGCTGGCACCGGAGGAATTTTATTTGGTTTGGCGGCCTTAAAGACAAAAGGACTGGCCTTACCCTTAGGGCTTCATATTGCATGGAATTTCGGACAATGGTCATTAGGGTTTAAAGGCAGACCGGGCATATGGGAAGCAATAGTTGAAAAAGGATATGAATCGCAGGTTGAAAATATTGGTTTGACTGCTTTTCTATTTGTTATGAGTTTGGCCATTGCAGGGGTTTGTATTGTCTATAAAAAGGAAAAGTTATTTTAGAAAGCAAGACTATAGCTAAGACGGCTATAACAACTGAAGCGGAAAGAATATAGTTAGCCACCACTACTTAATACTCTATGATAAAATCTTAATTCTTGGCAGACCCGAAAAACCAACATTTTTAGAGAAGATCAGATTCTCCTAACCAGTCATGTCAATCTACTGATTTAGCTAAGAACGGATAGAAAGTAAAAATCGTTAAATTTATGTTGTTCATACGATTACCTAGAATGCTCGAAGAGCGTTTCACGGATAAACTCTGACATGAACAAGAACTGATATAAATGCTATTTTAAGGTAAATAGTTACTAATTCCGGGAAAATGAAAATAGGATGGCTACGACCAAAAGTAAAAAGTCGGGTTGCAAAAATTTTATGGATTACACTGTTCTGGATGGTGATTTCAGTATTCCAATTTTTAGCAAGCTATTCAACGCTGATTCAATTCAACTACGACTTCACCGGTCTCAATGTTATCATGATTTTAAAGGGTAGTATTATCACGGGTTTTATTGCTGGGCTGCTCGGAGGTAGTTTTGTTGTTCTTCTATGGGGTAAATGGCTTAGGACCAAATCTTACGGTTGGTCCTTGCTAAATATTTTATGGTCCTATACTCTGGTATATTTAATAATTGCGGTAATTAGTGGATTACTTTTCCACGCCATTCGGCTAGACGTTCCAATGTTTCATCTGGAGGCATTGCAAGCTACCTTGGCCCATCTTGCTTCGCTTATAGGGGTTTATAATTATCTGTTTTGGCTTTTGGTAGTTATCGTAACATTTATCGCCTTGCTTGTGAACGATAAATACGGGCCCGGGGTATTCCGGTCCTTTTTATTGGGAAAGTACTTCCACCCGAAAAGAGAAGATCGCATTTTTATGTTCTTGGACCTTCGGGGGTCAACTGTCATTGCTGAGCGATTAGGTGAAAATCAATATTTCCACTTCTTAAAAGACGTCTTTAGAGACGCTACTCCGGGGATAATAAATTCAAAAGGAGAAATCTATCAGTACGTAGGCGATGAAATCGTCATAAGTTGGAAGAAGGATTCAGGAATACGGAATGCAAATTGCCTGCAATGCTTTTTTGATATTCAGCAATGCTTTTTGGACAAGGCCTCCTATTACCGGGAGACCTTTGACGGAATTGTCCCGGAATTTAAGGCAGGTTTGCATTATGGATTTGTCATGACCGGGGAAATTGGCGTCGTAAAACGTGACATTGCACATTCGGGCGATGTATTGAACACGACGGCTCGAATTCAGTCCAAATGCAATGAACTAGGGGTGAACATATTGATATCCAAGTATCTGCTGGAAAAGCTGGAATTACTACCCACTCCTTTTAAACCGACAATGGTCGGGGAGATGGCACTGCGGGGAAAACAACAAACCGTAATGTTATATACGTTATAGATGAATACTTGAACAGAGTGCCCTAAAAGATTGGTGCCCCCTTTTTTTGCATTATACGGATAGGGCAAACGTGGCGCCTACTCATTTTGGTCAGGTATCGTCACCAAAGTTCAAAAAGGACAAATTTTTTCAACAAAAGCAGTTCCATAAAACTAATAATTCTCGGGAATCCCCTCTACCTTCTCATTTTGTTCCATTAAATTGCCGTTTCATAAAATCTGTTTAGAAATCCAGTAGATTCCGGCTAAACTCCGGTCCTTGGAACAAAAAACTTCAATATCGTCTATGGATATCTCAAGTGAATTCTTATAAAGAATGGCTTATCTCGGAGATAACTTGTAAATTACATCTAACGAACTCCCCAACTATTTTCTATTTATATACATGTAGTATGCCCCTAAAATGGGCTCCTCTTTCTCGTCATTAAACCAACTTTGAATTTCAATATTCCCTTTGTCCAGTTCAAAGGTGAAATTTGCAGAAACATCCGTTTCGGAAATCTTTACCGATTTTTCCCTACCTCCTATTTTTATCCGTGCCGAATATATCGGAAAACTGACACCTTTAATGAAAGTGCCGTCCGTTACTTTTTTCTCTGGAATTCCTTGTCTAACACTAAAGTCGGATTCTTTGGGCCATCGGCGCAGTTCAAACTCATATTCTCCGGCTTCCGCTACGGATAAATGCCAGATTCCATTTTTTCTTGGTCCATACCGGGTTTGTATTTGCTGATCGACAAAAACGTCCAGCCATTCGCAGGCTGAGACCAACATAGGATTTTCATATTCACTTCCGATAATCACGCGCTGTGGTTCATAGACCATATCCTTTACACTGTTCCACCACATGTTCAAATGAGCCCTCATTTTTTCCACGACTTCCGGATTCTCTGCTGCAACATCATTATCCTGATAGGGGTCGGTTGAAATATCGTATAGCTCTCTATTCTCTAGTAACCTCCAGTTTTTCCATAAGACTCCGGCACCATCTTTCATGGGGATGGCTGGGTTTTCAGTCGTGTATTTTACTTCGAACATGGGCATTCGGCTATAGTTTATGACCAACATTCTGTCGTCCAGTTTTTCTTTTTCTCTCCTAAGTAATGGAGAAAGGTCCACACCGTCCAGCTTTTTGGGAATAGTAGTAATTCCTGACATGGATGCTAGTGTTGGCAGTATATCCTGAACATGACATAGCTCGTCGATCTTTGACGGTTGTTTTGACAAATGTTGGGGGGTCTTCATTAAAAGGGGAACGCGATGTCCACCTTCCCAGAGGGTTGTTTTCCCCCCTTTCATACCAGCATTAAAATAGTCCTTCCCAAATGTGCTTCCGTTGTCCGTAAGAAAAACCACTATGGTGTTTTCATCAAGACCGGATTCATCCAAAAAGTCCAAAAGCTTACCCATATTATCATCAATGTTGGCTCCCATAGCCAAAAAACTGACCAATTCTTTTCGTTTTTCCTCATCCAAGTCTTTAAATAGTTCCGGATTCTTTCCCATTGCCCCTCGAACAGGATCTCGATAACGATCGGGGACAAAATGAGGCCAGTGGGCAGCATTGAGCGCAATATACGTGAAGAACGATTTTTTTGAATCAGCTCTTTTCTTCATCCATTTTATACTTTCATCAAAAAAAACGTCAGTACAATATCCTTCGAATGACTTCTTTTTACCGTTGTGAATGTAGGTATCGTCAAAGTAGTCGTTGTCCCAATAGTCGGGCAAACTGTTAATATGTGAAGATGGGAACCATATGGCTTTTTCAAAACCACGGTCTTCTGGTCGGAAAGGATAATTATCTCCTAAATGCCATTTCCCAAAAAGGCCGGTAGCGTAACCATTTTCCTTAAATACATCGGCCATGGTCTTTAGTTCAGGACGTAGCAAGGTTCTTCCGCTGCTGACATTAATGGCCCCATTTCTAAAGGCATCCATTCCGGTTAATAGTTGCCCTCTTGTAGGTGTACACATTGGGGCCACATGGAAATCCGTAAATCGGGTTCCTTCCCTCGCCAACCTATCTATGTTGGGTGTATTTGTTACCGGGTTTCCATTAAAAGAAAACTCACCATAACCCTGATCATCGGTCATCACAATGATGATGTTGGGAGGTACGCTTTCTTCCGGAGGATTAGAAGTACACGTTGTAAATACAATGCCAACAATAAAAACAACGACCTTGAATGCTTTCATTTTCATTTAATTGACCTGTTCATACTAATTTCTATTTTCTTGAGGGGTATTCAAATGACCTATTTCCGATTTGATCCAATTATTGCCGTGATGCCCAAAATTCTTCCAACTTTCTATATAACATTTTGAAAGTGCCATCGCGATCCACTTTTTTGCACCGTAAAAATTTACCGTTCGTTTTGTAAAAATTATAGTCCATATAGGTAGTTACTGTGGGGCAAACGGTTTCCTCCCATTCGCCCAATTCAGGATCAATCAAAACAGCTATATCTCCCAGGTCGAAAAACCCTTTTTTTGTACCTTGCCAATAGTCACTTTTAAAACGGTAATTGTAGAGGTACTTACCAAGTTCCCCAAAGGGTTCTACTTTCTCTTTGGATTCCTCCATAGTACCTGCCGATAAATTCGTCCCCGTATCAAAAAGTACTAATGGAACCGGTGAATGAAACAACATGCGGGCCGCGTGCATGTCTCCTTTCACGTTGTAGTTATGTGCACGATAGGGCCACGTATTCTCCGTACGGCCATGCCAAAAAAAGATAATCCTATCGGCAATTTTGGGTTCTTTGAGATAGGCGGATGCCAAATCAGTGGCTGAACCCAATCCAATGACCCATAAAGGATTATCACTTGATCCTTCCATGGCCTTTTCTATGATAAAATCGACTCCTTCAGAATGGCTTGGCTCAAACTGGTATTGCATGGGATGTGAGCCAGCATACACCGGATATTTTCCCTTTAGATCAGCTTTGTCCAAGATGGTCTTGATAACACTGACCGATCCGCTAATACTTTTTTTCCCAACTCCAAAAACGTGATCATAATTGCTTCCCACAAAACCTTCAATTTGCAATCTTTCCGGAGAGAGAACAGCGAGGGCAAGGGCCCAAACGTCATCAATTTCATTCTTGGCATCGCTAACTATGATTGTCCGGATTTTTTCATTCTTAGGCGGAATTTTCGGGATGGTTTCTTTTATACCATGATAAACATCCGTTTGTCCGAAAACGACGATGGAAAAGAAAATAAATAGTAGGACTTTAAAGTTACGCATCATTTTGAATATTCTGTTTGGATTTGTGGACTCGTTTCTCATGGTATGTTCTATTGTTAATTGCATAATCATAATTTTTAGCTCTATACGATACATATATCTGATTAGTGTATGGCTCGCCCTATCTGGAAACCGCCACACCAATGTATGAATCGGCGGTTCCATAATATAAAAACCATTTCGATCGGAAATGCACAAGCCCTTCGCCAAATACGGTTCCGGACTTATATTGACCCGTCATCTCATGAGGCAATGTAGGTTTGAGCAGACAGGTATCGGAACGAAAAATGACTTTTTCAGGATTATTAATATCAAAAACTGCTTTTCCTACCGAATACGTGCCCGTTGGTAAATTGTCATCGCGTGTGGCATCATCGGAGTTTTTGCCATTATAGAATAGCACAATACCTTCATCATTAATCAATGCAGGTGGCCCGCATTCCGCCAGTGCGCTGTCAAATTTATTCTTCCTTGCCCCCAGAATTACCTTGAGGTCATTATCTTCATTCAACAGAGGAATCCAGTCTATCAAATTATCGGACCAGGCAAGATTGACAAAATGTTCCCCCCAATACATCCAATATTTTCCATTTATTTTTGCAACAATCTGTTTGCCTCCTTCCATTTTTGTAACAATGGAGCCTGACTTTGACCAATGATCCAAAAATTTTCCATTATGAGCTTTGGCAAATGCAAGTCCCCTTTTTTCCCATGTTATTAGATCCTTTGAAAATGCAATACTTAATCTAGCAATTTTATGATTCCATGAAGTATAGGTCATCACATATAAACCATCTTCCGTTTCCACAATTCTTGGATCCTCACAACCACCTGGATAATCATATTGCATAAATTCATCGTTATCGGGATACAAGACTGGAGTTGGATGTTTTGTGAAATGAATTCCATCATCACTATAGGCCAAACCAATCCTCGAAGTTCGCCCTCCAAGAATGGCTTTAGGATTATCTTCACAGCGCATAAACAAGTAAACCTTATTGTCTTTAACTAGGGCAGCAGGATTAAAAACATCTGCTTTTTGCCACTGTACGACCTCTTTTTTTATGGGACAAGTAAATGTAAAAGACGAATCTGCCTGAAAAATAGGATTCTCCTTTGGTTTATAAAACGATTGAAAATCCCATTCTGAAGAAGGAGGTGTATTACATCCTAAGGTCAATGAAAAAACTGCCAATGCAAAAAACTTACTATAACTTTTATTCATTATGTGCTTCATATAGATGTTTTGAATCGTTCCTATTTTATTTGTCTGTAATTAATCTTTGCTACTTTAAGACCGAGGCCCCTGATAAAGAGATTTTCATTTCCATTTCTGCGGAGCTTATGCTCAGAATAGATTTGAAATCAATATCTCGAGGGCAAGAAACTATTTCTCATTCTTACAAAACCTTTTACTATTTAAAATTGTTCAAAACCTTATAAAAATTCGCGATAATGTCTTCTTTATTGAAATGCTCCCAGACAATAATTTTTCTAGGGTTTTTGGGTTGTTCCTTCCATACTTTATCAACCATGATCGGGCATGGGATTTCAGTGGCTTGGGCCCATTTGGGATTTTTGACAATGGCAACGGCGGCCATATCAAAAAGAGATCTGGATGGTGGGTCACCGTGGTAATCGATATGGGTAAAAAGATTTATGGAATAATCCCCAAAATTGTTGAATTTACCACCGTGTCGTCCTACAATGGGTGTCTTTATTTTTGGTCCAACTCCCGGCATTTTCGAGTTTATTTCAGTTTGGGTAACGCGAACAGCATCTGTGCCAGAAGGTTTTCCATATCTAACAGTTACCATTTCGAACGGCACGTTGGTTTTAAGAACGTAATTCATAGACTCAATATCGTTGTCCAGATTGTATTCTCCGGGATCTGGATAATTTGCACCAAGCCAAACCAAGCGGATATTGTTCACAATGGTAGGGTCTTTTTTTAAGGCTAATGCCATGTTAGTAAGCTTGCCAACAGCTATGACCACTAATTTTTCGTCGGTATGTCTTTTGGCTTCGGAAATAATGAAATCAACAGCTTTGAATCCATCAAAAGTTGCATTTTTTAAATCGTCCTTTATCTCGGAAAAGGAGCCATTGGCTCCCTCTATCAAAGGTATTTTTTCCCTTACATTGAAAAGCTTCATGATACGTTCGGCTTCCTTGTAATGACTATCAACAGCTCCCCCATTCCGCGTGGCATTGACTGTAATAGCCTTAATATCAAAATAACCCTGATTGGAAAATAGATAGGCCAGTGCATGTTGGTCATCCAGTTCATTGTTGGCATCGGTATCAAAAATGACAGCTAACTTTTTGGACGAAAAATCAGCTTTTTTGGGCTTAAAAGAACCAAACAAGATTAAAAAAGATGAAATAAATAAAAAAGTGATCAATGTTCTCATATTGTGCAGATTAATACTTTTTGTTTCTAGCTTAGATGCTCAGATCGATTCCAAGAACGTAACATGCCTCTTGTATTCTTTAAGACCAAAGTCCATTTTTCCCTACTTACTGGGCAAGTTGGAGCCTTAAAGATTCAATGAAGAAAATAGGAACGAAGGTTTCCCGACGTTCCCATTTTCAAAAAAACTAACTCAAACTAACAAAGATTTTATATTCTTTCATTGAATAGGTTCATTTGCACTATGCGGAACCGCCCTTCTACGAATGGCATATATCTTCAACAAAATGATAACTGCAAGGAGTTGTCAATACTCCTCCTAAAGTGCAGGAAACATCATTGAAAGTGTATTCTTCATTCGTTATCATAGTCATCATATTCTCCCAACTCTTCAATTTTATAGATTACCCCTTCTTTGGCTAATTGTTCTCTCAACGTATTAAGTTTCAATTCAGCAGGAGTTGTCTTGTTCTGCACTGTTAAAGCCGCAGCCGTTCCAGCAACATGGCCCATCTGCATCCATGTAGATTCTAGCCGATATGAGCAGAATGCTACATGGGACAATGAACTGCACACGGGAACCAATAGGTTGGAGACTTCATCAGTTTTGGGAAGTAGAATCCTGTAGGGAATCTCGTAAGGTTCGGTGACCTTATGCCAAATTCTTCCCTCGTTGGTAAAGGTTGAATCGGAGACCTGAACCCTTTGTACATGGTGCGAATCGATCCAATGGGAACCCAACATGACCGCATCTTCTTTACTCCTCTCATCCAAGATATCTTTTTGGGTGAAAACAAAATCTCCAACCATCCGCCGTGCTTCCCTTATGTATAGGTAATAAGGAAAGTGATCATTGTCTATAAATTCATCTTTGCAAAAGCCATAGGAACGCATCTCCTGTTGTAGCTTTTCGGGTACCGACTCGTCATGGCCAAGAAAATATAGAAATCCAAGAGTATAGGATTTGTGGTCATCAAATATTTTCTTACGTGTTGCATAGTCGGCATCTGGATACTCCCTATTGCCTCCAAAAAGTCCCAAGGAGATTAGGGCATCCTGCTTATTGTTGAACTCAAACTTACCGCTGCCTCTTTCATAGATTCCCATCAACCTATTTAGCTTAGTCTCCGGGTAATTTTTCAAATAATCCCGCAATAGGTCGAACTGAGAAGGTTCGTAGTCGTCAGGTTTTGGAATCTCCACCTTGTTGCTATCAATCTTGGTAGCTGACAGGCGAAAATTATAATTCATTACCCTGTCATCCCCTGTACCTGGTTTTAGTCCAGAATCCTTTGAAAAATAAGGTAGTATTTTACCATGGCGATCTATTGTCCGTGCACTAAGGGTATCATCCATAAAACGTATGCCGGCGTAAGATTCGTTGTATTTGCTTTTACCTTCACGCCCATAGGTATAGGAGACATCCGATCGCGCCATCAAATCACCTTCATAAGATGCATCTATGAACATTTTCCCGTTCACTACAGTACCATCGGTGAGAATAATATGATTAATTGTTTTACCCTTTTTGTTGACAGAGTCCACATATTTGCCGTAGAGCACTGTAACCTTCGCTTCTTGTAACATCTCGTTGTATAGCTCTTCCGCTATATGGGATTCAAAAAAGAACGCAGGATCACCCTTTTCAAAATTCAACATTCTTCCATCATGAAATGTCTCAAAATATCCATCAGGAAATTGCTCTCCCATCCGGACATAAAACTCCAACGCAATTCCGGTAATCGCCTTATTGATCATATGTTCCGATTCTGCCGTATTTATACCACTGGTACTCAGGCCGCCCACGTGATTGGTCTGTTCTATGAGCAGTACCTTGGCACCGTTCCTTGATGCCGCTATGGCCGAGATTACTCCCCCCGGGGTTCCCCCGTATACCACGACATCGAACGATTCCCCTTTTTGGCATGAACAGGGCAAAACAATAAGTGCCGCAAGTGAGCAAAAGAATATCCAATTTTTCATATGATGAAAAGTTTTAGCAAACAAGTATTTATAATAAAAAGATGTCATCAATACGCACAAAAATTTAAAATAGGCGGGGTTTCAAACCATGCCTTCTTTCTTGGACTAATATCCATCGTTTTGTGTTAATTCCCTATTGGCGTCCAGCTCAGGTAGAGGAATTGGAAACAGTACATATTTACTCTCGGTCGGGATACCTGTACTTTCCATTTGCTGAATGTAGCGGCCGGTCCTAAGCAAATCCCACCTTCTGTGGCCCTCTGAATAGAGTTCCCAAGCCCGCTCTTGAAGAATAGCTTCCTTAAAAGCCTCCGTGGACAATCCTGGAGCTAAGGGATCTATTCCGGCCCTTTCCCTAATTTGGTTTACGGCGTCGTATACCGCACTATTAGGGCCTGATAGTTCATTCTCCGCTTCTGCAAAAATCAATAGAATGTCGGCTAATCTATATACGATCCAATTATTGTTTGCAGCGCTATTGCCACAGGGCGAAAGGTCTAAAAACTTATCGTGTCTTGGTTTTTGTTTCACCAGCAGCGTATCTCCCGATGCCGTAATCTTTTCGGTATAGATGAGTTCGGACCGGACGTCGTTATCGTTAAAGGATGCCACAAAATCCTCGTTCACCATCAATCCCCCAAAGCCCGGATATAGAAAATCCACGGCAAATGATTGCGCATAGCCACTGGCAAACTGAGGCTCTACACAACTGTACTGAATGGAAAATATATGTTCCGTACCATTTTCATTGGCAAGGTCAAATACATCGGTATAGGTTTCAAAGAGTTGATAATTACCGGAGGATATGATTTGCTGGGCAAGATTCCTCGCCTCTTGATAATTGCCTAACGTAAGGTGTATTTTTGCCAATAGCGCTTGGGCCGCCCCAATTGTAGCCCGACCGATATCGGAGGAGTTTTCATAGGTTTCCGGAAGGCCTCCATCATCAATTATTTCATTCAAATCGCCAATTATTTGGTCATAGATCTGCGAGGATTCGACTCTTGGAATGGCCAGATTATCTATCCCTTCCGGGGGTGTCAGAACGAGAGGGACATCACCAAAAGCCCGAACCAAATTGAAATAAGTAAGCGCCCTTAAGAATTTTGCTTCCGCTATGACCCTATCCCCTATATCGCTATCCAGGGTGGTGTTTACAATTACCGTATTGGCACGATTGATAGTACTATATGCAGCGGTCCAAAAATCGTTCAAAGGTGAGAATGCCGAACCAAATTGATTCTTATCAAACCCTATGAATTCAGCATCACCGTCATCTCGATATTCTATGATATCCGCCCCAAGTTCCGACAATGTAACGTAGGTATCTCCGTAGTATTCATCCTCCCTCAAGTTTGCATACACGGCATTGACACCCGAAATGGCATCTTCCTCCGTGTTAAAAAAATTCTCATTGGTGATGAATGAAAAAGGCTCTTCCTCCAAATTGCTTTCACAGGAGGCCAATAGCGTAAGTAAGAATATTGGTATAAGTATATATTTCATCATTTTATTTTTTACATTAAAAACTAACATCAATTCCCAGAATATAGGATACGGCCTTGGGATATGTTCCATAGTCGATACCGGATATTACATTGTCCTGCCCCTCCGAATTGACCTCCGGGTCAAAGCCCCTATAATCTGTAATCGTCCATAGGTTTTGGCCGGTTAGATAGATTCTTGCATTGCTCAGAACGGATCCTAATTTTGATGATGACTTTATTGGAATATTATATCCTAATGTGACATTTCTCAACCTCAAAAAAGAACCATCTTCAACCAAGAAAGTACTTGCCGTGTTGGGATGTCTTGCGGCCATTCTAACATTAGTATTACTCGGGTTTTCAGTAGTCCATCGATTCCGGACAGTGGTCAACATATTGAAGTTCGGTTGTCCATCCTCCAAGCTTCTCCGATTCAAATTGAGGATTTCGTTTCCGGAAACACCTTGGAAAAAAATGGATAGATCAAAACCTTTCCACTCAAAGTTATTGGTGAATCCATATACTATGTCAGGCAAACCATCACCTATAATGGTACGGTCATCGGCTTCGTTAAAGACTCCATCCCCGTTTACATCCTTGAATTTCCAATCACCCGGGTTTGCGTTGGGGGCTATGCCCGATGCATCGATTTCTGCCTGGTCTTGCCAAACACCATCCCATACCAGTCCATAAAAAGAAGCTACCGATTCTCCCTTGGTAATGATGTTGCTACTACCTATTCCGTCAGCGCTCAAAATTATATTGTCGTTAATTCCAATATCCAAAACTTCGTTTCGATTCCAAGCGAGATTGGCGTTGGCCTGCCAGTTAAATTCTCCTTCTATTATCCTTGCATTCAAATTAAACTCCAAGCCTTCATTCCTAAGGCTTCCAATATTACTTAAGGCACTGCTTGCACCGGATGTGGCCGGAAGTTCAATAGCCACTAATAAATCTTCGGTCTTCTTGTTATAGTAATCCGTAGAAAGCTGAACCCTACTGTTAAAAAGACCTATGTCCATACCCACGTTAAATTGCCCCGTTTTTTCCCATCTTAAATCCGGGTTGGCCACGTTTTGAGGAAAAACTCCGATAGGCGTGTTTGCCCCATTATCAAATACTGTACGTAGTGTTCCCAGGCGCGCTAATGATTGATAAAGTCCAATTTCCTGGTTACCGGTAATACCATAGCTTGCCCTAAACTTCAAATTATTGAAGGTCTCGCTTTCGCCGAAGAAACTTTCTTCCGAAACCCTCCAAGCAAAGGCCGCGGATGGGAAGAAGCCATATTTGTTGTTTTCACCAAAGCGGGACGATCCATCCAACCTTCCGCTCAATGTTAGTAGATATTTGTTTTTATGGTTATAGTTGACACGTGCCAGGTATGAATTTAAACCCCATTTTTCTCTTTGGGTAATGGTGGGCTGGGGTGAGGCCCCAACTGAAAGATTGTCCGGTCCGTTTACATTGGTGACAAAATCGTTGGTCTGTGCGGTGGAAGTCTCTATTTCCTGGGACTGGAACGTTATACCGGCAAGAAAATCAAATACATTATCCGGGTTGATCTCAAACTTATAGTTAAGGGTATTTTCGTTCAACAAGTTGGTGGAACGGGTAAAGGATGATACGGCAGATCCATTTTCATTGACGGCCAAAGTCGCGTATTCAAAATTGTTCGGAAAAAACAGTCGGCGCTGGCTACTTACAATATCTCCACCAACACTTACTCTTAATTTTAGATTATTGGCCAATTCATAGTCCAATGCAAAATTGGCCAGAACCCGGTCGGTTTCGATTTCATTGATGGTTTCCCTAGCAAGTTGGACTGGATTGACCATTTGGGAAAGCCCCGATCCTGGACCAACATTGATCGAATAGTTGCCATCTTCATCAAAAACGGGTAGGGCAGGGGTAAATCGCAGAGCGTTGGTGAGCACCCCTTCTCCACCTGCATCTATTGTAGGATTATTTTGGCTTCTACTTAAGGATAGGCTGTTGGTTAGGGTAATCCTGTCAGAGAGCTTATTATCCATATTGATTCGAAGGCTATATCTTTTGAATCCTGAATTGATAATTGTACCTTCTTGGTCGAAATAGCTTCCACTGATAAAATACTTTGTGTTTTCACTTCCCCCTGAAACGGAGAGTTGATGGTTGGTTATCACAGCGGTTCTAAAAATTTCATCCTGCCAATTGGTCGCGCCATATTCATCAAGCGGTTGTGGAAACCTTCCATCGGGTACGCCATAACGGACCGGTATTCCCAAATTTACCAACTGCTCATTTTTAAATGCCAGATGTTCGGACCCGACCAATAAATCCAACGTTCTGGATACTTCTTGCAAACCAGTATAGGTGTTATAGCTGAATTTGGGCTTTCCTGATTCTCCCTTTTTTGTAGTGATGATCACTACACCGTTGGAACCCCTAGACCCGTAAATTGCGGTGGCAGAGGCATCTTTTAGTACTTCAATGGATTCAATATCACCTGGATTAAGCGTCGCCAAAGCATTTTGCCCCTCGCCAACGTTAAATGATCCATCATCTGGTTGAAATAGATTGTTGTTGCTATAAACGGGAATCCCATCTATAACATACAATGGTTCATTGCCTCCACTGATAGAATTTCCGCCCCTAATCCTTATACTTATTCCAGCCCCAGGAGCACCGGATGTCTGGGTAACGGTTACTCCGGCGGCCCTTCCTTGTATTGATTGATCAATAGATGCCACAGGGACATCGGCAATGTCTTTTTGGGAAACTGAAGAAACGGCTCCTGTAAGATCACTTTTTTTGACGGTACCATACCCTACAACTACCACTTCGTCCAAACTGGATGTATCTGCCAGTAACGCAACGTTAATGGTACTTTGGCCATTTACCTGGACTTCTTTAGTGGCGAAGCCTATATAGGAAAAGACCAGAATGGGATTTTCACCGCGGAGTTCCAAGGAAAAGTTCCCATCAAAATCGGTTTGCGTACCATTTGTGGTGCCCTTTTCAACAATACTGGCACCAGGTAGCGGATTTCCTTCACTATCAGTTACTGTTCCTGAAATTTCGGTTTGTACATCAAAAATGGTTGCTTCCTCTTTTTCTTCTGGCGTTTCTTTACCCGGATCCCTGAAAGTAAGAAGGATTTGCTTGCCCTCTATGGCATAATCCGTATCTGTACGATCAAATAAAATAGCCAATACCTTATGGATGCGCTCTCGCCTTACCTTTAAGGATACTTTACGATCTATATCGACAAACTTGGTAATGTATACGAATCGAAAATCCGTGGTGCTTTCAATTTCGTCTATGATCGAAGCAACGGACATATTTTCAACATCTAACGAGATTTTGGTTTTCTGGGAATAGCTGTCATTAGCCTGCAATCCAAACAGTGCAGTGAACAATAACAGGGCGGTCAATTTCATTTTCAGGTCAAATTTTGGTAGTGGAATCCACCACGACCTCGTGTTCCATCGTTTTTTCATATTTTTAAGTGCTTAAAAAGTGGTTACTTTAGTTTAATTAATCGCTTTCTACACCGGGAAGTGTTGGCGCATTTCCCGGTTTTGCTTAATAACTCATTTTGGCCATAGGCAAATCGTTTAGTTAATAATGATTATATTATCCTTTATCTGATATTCTATCCCGTACAAGGTGTTGAGATAGCCCAGAACTTTCTCAATGGGTTGATCCTTGAAACTTGCATTGAACACTTCTTTCCCTAGAGCTGCGTTTTGGTTAACAATAGTTATATTGTAATGCCGTTCAAGCTTTTTCAGAATATTGTCCAAAGGCATTTTTCTAAAGACCAATTCCCCATCCCTCCAGGCTGTGTACACATTGGTATTTACCCTTTCTACGGTGATTCCTGCCGATATCTTATCCATGGAACCCTTATCCCCGGGAACCAATTTAGTGGGGGTATTGGAATCAATCATCCCAGAATACATGGCGACCGACCCTTCTACCAGTATTACATCCGAAGCACTATCCTCAGGATATGCGGCTATACCAAATTCTGTACCCAGCACCTCAACGTTAAGGGTCGAGGCATTTACGGTAAAGGGATGTTTTAAATCCTCGGCTACATCAAAATAGGCTTCACCGGTTAAAAATACCTGCCTATCACAATTCTCTAAAAATGTTACGGGATACCTTAATGACGACCCTGAATTGAGACTTATCTGGGTACCGTCCGACAGTTGTAAATCGAATCTTTTACCATAAGGTACCTTCAATGTGTTGTACGTTAAATCCGTATTTTCGCCATTCTTTGAATACACGATTGTACTCCCGTTCTGTTTCCCTATCAAGTTTCCTTTAGGATCACGGACTTCTTTGGCACCAGAGGGATCTATGATTTCGATAGTGCCATTTTCAAGTTCCAGGGTAATAGATTGTTCTTCAGGAACAAGAAGTTCATTTTTCTTTCTTTGGAACATATCCATTTTATAGAAGTATCCCAATCCAAGAAATAAAATAGCAATAGCGGCATATTTTAAGAATGATCTTGTAGGACGCCGATGAAAGATATTTTTATCCCTTCGAATTTCTTTCAGAAGTTCCTTTTTGGTCTTCTCTATGTCGTATTTTTTCATAGCGTAATCAATAAAAAAATGAACTTTTACAAATTCATTGAACAATAAATGATTTTGGGGATTGTCCAACCATTCCAGTAAAAGAGTCATCTCCTTTGGATTGGCCTGCCTGGTGATATATTTTACAATGAGTTCTTGAAATTCCTTCTTAGGCATTTTAGTGACGATTTCTATTAAAAAGACGAGGCCAATTTGTGATTCCCTCTATTTTTGATAATATTTTTTTAATATTGACATAATATCGTGTTCATTTTTCATTATTTAGCAAAGAATGAAGGAAGCATTCTCAAATACTATTTTCCTAATCAAGCGCCTTAGAAATGGCGATGAGGCTGCCTATACCTACCTGGTGGATACCCACCATCATAGGCTTTGTACCTTCGCTAACAGTTTGGTCAATGACAGTTATCAAGCACAGGATATTGTACAGAATGTATTTATGGCACTCTGGAAGAAGCGAAAAAGCCTTCCTGAAGATTTCAATATCCATAGTTTTCTTTCCCGTTCCGTGTACAACGAATTCATTGACCAATACAGAAAGAATCAATCTCTTTTGGCCTTGGAAAAAAAGTATATAGAAGCTCTAAATTTGGTAGTAGAGGATAAGGACGTGGAGACCATTGAGCAATTAGTGGACATAGTGAAAGAAGAAATTGTGACCTTACCACCCAAATGCAAGGAAGTATTTGTTTTGAGTAGGCAAGAAGGCCTCACCAATATTGAAATTTCCGAATACCTAAAAATTTCCATAAAAACAGTTGAGGGTCACATAACCAGGGCTTTTTCAATCCTGCGCAAAAAACTTGGCGATAAAACCGATATGCTTTTGTTTCTTCTCTTTGGGCCAAATAGAAAACTGACTTGATTCGGCCACTATTTGGTATAAAGGCATAGGTTATTATAACATCTGAAAGGCACAATTCACTTTCTGCCGGCAATCTTAATACTTGGTTCCATAAAAAGAACGTTTCTAGGGAACTTAAAATTCTTCTGCTTCTGTCTTATTGACTTACCGTTTGATTAAACCATTTTCTGAAGTTCCCTAGTAGGAGTTTTTAGATTATGTATTTAATTAGCTGTAAGTTTACTAATATGAATAGGACTTAATCAAAAACCGGTTTCAACTGTTTCACTCTTGGAAAAAATTCACCGTCACACCATAACCGACCTCTATCAAACACTAAACATGCCAGTGGACGATGAAATCAACTTCACTATTCTTAGCATTCCTGATATTCACTCGGAAATCCCCTTCAAATCACCCGTTCTAAGGGCAGAGTATTTTTCATTTATCCTGACCAAGGAAGGTTCAGGTGTATATAACCTTGACGACAACACATTCCCATTTGGGAATAGATCAATCTATTTCACCAACCCGGGGCATATCAAGTCATACGAATTGTTCTCCTCGAAAGAAGCCCAGATCATTATGTTGACGGAAAAATTCCTCCAGGAAAATGTACATCCACAGATCTATAACGAGTTTCCTTTTCTTCTGGCCGAGATCGTGCCCCCCAATGAACAGACCGAAACAGAGTTCAAGGAATTGGAAATGCTTTTAGACCAGGTCGGTTTTGAGTTCAAAAATGATTCCAAATACAAGAACAAGATCATTGGCAATATGATACTGGTATTGCTGATGAAGATCAAAGAGCGGTTTTGGGCCAATTACAATCCCCTTGTTGAAGGTGAACACAACTCTAGAATCGTCAAGTCGTTCAAGAAAATACTGGAATCCGAATTCAAAAAAATACTGGGTGACAAACAGGGACAGGTAAAACTGCAGGCCCAATACTTTGCCGAACAGCTCAACCTTCATCCCAACTACCTTAATTCCGTCCTAAAGAGCAAAACGGGCAGGACGCTCAGTGATTGGATATCCCAACGCACCCTTTCCATATCCAAGTCTCTTTTGGTGGATTCTTCCCTATCACTCAAAGAGATATCCTATTTGTTGGGCTATAGTGAGCCCACACACTTCAGTAGATTCTTCAAAAAGAACACAAAACTATCCCCGAAAGCCTTCAGGACAGCCAATAGGAGCCTGTAATCTTTGAAATTGGTCAGTTTTCGTTTGGACTGGGTTCGTGAACAGTCCTTGTTCCTTAACACCTTTGTATCAAATAATTACGAACAATAAAAACGGAAAAAAATGACTGATTTAAGTAGTACATCAAGAAACAAAATTAATATGCCGCTTGTTGGATTCGGCACGTATCAACTATCAACCGAAGAGGCGGAATTCAGTGTGGTAGAAGCTTTAAGGGCCGGGTACAGGCATATAGACTCGGCCGAAGGCTACAACAATGAAAAAGGAACCGGCAATGCCATTAAAAAGTCTGGTATTGCAAGGAAAGAGATTTTTTTGACAACCAAGCTTTTCCCTGGAAACACACAATGGGGCGTTCAAGAAAAAACGTACGATTCCACCATTGCCACCCTGAAAAACCAGTTAAAGGAACTCCAGGTTGCCTATGTTGACCTTTATCTCATCCACGCCCCGCTTGCGTCATTGCGATTAGAACAATGGAGAGCCTTGATTGAATTGAAAAAACAGGGGCTTACCAGGCATATTGGGGTCTCCAACTATAATGAAGAGGTCATCAATGAGATTTTGGAAGCAGGTCTGGAAAAACCGGAAATCAATCAAATTGAATTCCATCCCCTTTGTACGCAGCCCGAATTGACCCAGTATCTAAATGAACATTCCATTGCCTCCACAGCGTACAGTTCGCTGGCTCCACTTTCCACCTGGAGAACGGCCGAAGGACAGGGAGGTGAGGTATTGGCTGAAAAAAAACAGGATGCACAATCCATCATAAAGGATGTTGCAAATGAATTGAACATCTCTGAGGCCAAACTCCTACTAAGGTGGGGATTGCAAAACGGATACAGCATACTTACTAGAAGTACGAAACCGGAGCATATCAAAGAAAACATAGACCTTTTTGATTTTGCCATCCCAAACGGTCAAATGCAGAAATTGAACGATTTGAACCAAAACCAGGCCTTTGCTTGGGCAGCCAATGGCCTAAATCCTATGGAAGCAGTTCCTGCTTTGAAATAGATGGGATACCCGAACAAAAGTTGAACCAAAAATTACTAACACTAAAGAATCATAAGATGATAACAACAGGAATAACATTTGCTCCAAACACAAAAGAAATAGATAGCTCTTCAAATTCAATGGTTGCCAAATATCTCAAGAACAATCCTTTGGGCATAGGTTTCCTGTTGAACGACAAAAGAAAAAATAAAATAAAAAGCGAAGGCAATCATTTTGGAAACGTGCCTTTTACGAACGAAACAATATACAGAGATGGCATCCCATCGGACTTCGTTTCAAGATGGGATTAACAAAAACAATAAAACAGTAACAAGATGAAAAACATGAAGAAAATAAGCCGCAGGGAAATTTTAAAAAAAGGGACCTTGGGTGCAACGGGCGTTGCAGCAGCAACATTACTTGGGAGCAACACCCTGACAGCACAGGAAGAAAATGGGAAAGCGTTAAGCTCCCAAGTAACAGTAAAGACTGCCTTTATCACGGGGGGCGCGAGGGGAATAGGTCTCGCTGCCGCCGAAGAACTTGCCAAGTCGGGAATCAACATTGTCCTTTTTGACATTGCCACAGAGGACATTCCCCATGTAGGCTATAAACTGTCCTCAGAAAGTGATTTGGCGTACGCAAAGAAAAAAATAGAATCCCTGAACGTGAAATGTTTGGCCATCAAGGGTGATGTTAGAAACATTGATGACCTAAAGGGCGCGATGCAAAAAACGGTCGACACATTCGGAAGTTTGGACATACTTGTAGCGAACGCTGGGGTAACCCAGGTAGGAGATATTGAAGAATTCGGCCCACAAGAGATAGATGTCGTCTACGATATAAATGTCGCTGGCATAATCAAGAGCACTCAGGCTGCCGCCCACTTCATGAAAAAGCAAAAATCCGGAAGAATGGTATTCTTATCTTCGGCACTGGGCCGAATGGGAAATAAACTTTTCCCTATCTATGCTTCTACCAAATGGGCGATTATCGGTTTTGCCAAAAGTGCTGCCCTTACCTATGGCAAGGACAATATTATGTGCAATGTGGTTGCCCCAGGATTGGTTCGCACCGAGTTGGCCGATAATCCCTATGTATTGGGGAAAATGATGCCCAACAATCCAAATGCAACCTTTGACAGTGTTTCCGAAACTTTGAAGACAGGTAATCCCATACCCGTTGGCCATCTGGAGCCCGAAGACGTTGCCAAGGCAATTGCCATTTTCGCTTCGGACGCTACAAACAAGGTTACTGGGGAGGTGTTTGATGTAAGTTACGGGTCATTGGCGAGAAGTATAGCATAGCCAATCAAGAACGTAGAACAAAAGCGATTCGTTTACCTAAAGTACGAATCGCTTTTTTCTTGAAAAATTGATACTCTGATTATCATTTGCCTTTAACATGGGTTGTGGGACAAATATTTAAGAAACCGTCCCTACTTAAAATAGTATCATCAAAGCAGCATTAAGGGAATCTTTGCTCCTTATCTATAAAATCTCATTAACGCGCCGTTTTAAGGATACCTTGCTTGATTATATTAAAACCCATCAGATATAAAATATACACTTTTCAACAAACTTACATCCGCAAAAAATGTATCTTAGTGAGACACTGTTGCTATTTATTTGAACCCACTAAAATCGGTCAGATGCCATTGTTTATGGACTTTCATAAGTTGGATTCGGATGCCATTACCGAAGAAGATATGTACAAGGCACATCTAAGGGATATCGCAATTCAAAACAAACATGGTCTGGTCTACAAAAAGTATTATCTCAACCTAAATCATAAGACCGCCTTTTGTCTAATGGAGGGACCCAATAAAAAGGCCTGTATCGAGAGCCACAAGGAGGCCCACGGGGTCGGGGCATGTAACATCATAGAAGTATCCCCTGAGCATGAGTTCATTCCGTATATGGGCAAGGGCGATCAAAATGAAAAGGATTTGGCATTAACCTTATCGGGAGAGGTCGATAGCGGTTTTCGTACCATCCTTTTAGTTGACTTTTTGGCCTTAACAAAACCCAGTGATAACATTACAACCGAGATTAGAGACACAATTGAGCAAAAAAAGGGAAATCTCGTAAAGATACCGAACAAGAAGGTGATGGCTTCTTTTATCAATGCTTCGGATGCTGTAAAGTGTTCTATGGAGATAGCGCTATACTTTGAAGCTTTAGGGGGTAATGTCCCCTTTAGCATCGCCCTGGCCACTGGGCAACCTGTTGATGAGCACAGCACTGACCTGTTTGAAGAAACCAAGAAGAAGGTTAGGGTAATGTCAAGGTTAGGTTTTGAATTGGGCATATGCATGGATTCAAATACGGAGCTTTCGGCCATAAAGACCAATGACAGTTCTCAATTGGACACCGCTGGAATTACGACTATCGATCACGCCACATACGCTGAGATGCAAAAATTGGATGCAGTGTTGATGAAAAACCTAAATGATTCCTCTTTTAACGCCGATGCTCTCAGTAAACAGCTTGGGCTGAGCAAGACCCAAGCGTATCGAAAAATATCGGCTTTATTCGGTATTCCTCCTAAAAGGTTGCTGTCCGAATTGCGCTTGTTGGACGCAGCCAAAGCCTTGACAATAAGTGGCAAGACGGTTTCGGAAGTTGCCTATGATTCCGGTTTCAATAGTCCAACCTATTTTACAAGGGTATTCCGTAATAGATTTGATATACTTCCCTCCAAGATGAACAAGTCCGGTTTTGGCCAATGATGAAGTTTGCCCATTGACTTGTGTCTAATTTGTATCAGGTTTTGGAACAAAATTGACAACCAAAGTTTTCTCAGGCCTTTAGTTTTACGCTATGGAATACGTATAACTAATACATCAAAAAATGAAATTGAGAGAAAACAAAAAAAACACCTTGATACTTACGGTCATTTTTATGCTAACTTCTTTATCGGAACAGCAACTGATAGCTCAAAATGTAGTTTTACAAACAGATGAAGTACAAGGCAAAACCCACATCTCTAAGGACGCCTTTCCAAAAGGAAACATTATCAATATGGTGCATGGTTGGGGCGGAATGACGGTCGCTATCAATGAACCCAAGGCAGGTACCGATTTCACGCCTATACTACAGGGTCTAAAAGATGATTTATGTCAAGTGCCCCATTGGGGATATTTGGAAAAAGGCAAATTACGAGTTATCGATGCCCATAAAAATACCCATCGTATTGTAGCGGGGGAAGTTTTTTACATGCCGCCAGGGCACACACTCATCGTGGATGAAGATGCACGAATTATCGACTTTAGCCCCGAAAAGGAAATGAAGGAGCTTAATACCTTTGTTGAAAACAAAATAGCTGAAATGCAAAAAGAAAAATAAAATGGCGACGGATATGGAAATCGAAAAACTCCGGGCCGAATTGCAGGGGAGGGTTATTCTCCCCGAAGATTCGGAATACGATGAGGCACGCACCCTCTACAATGCCATGATCGACAAGCGACCAGCCCTCTTCGTCAAATGCAAAGACAAGTATGACGTGTCAAAAGCCATTCTTTATGCTAAAAAAAACACGCTGGAAATATCGGTCAAAGCTGGAGGGCATAATGGTGCCGGTCTCGCCCTAGTCGATAACGGTTTGGTAATCGACCTTTCCGAAATGAAGGCAATAACTATCGATCCAGATAAGAGAATTGCCGCAATAGAACCGGGAAATACCTTAGGTGAGGTGGACAAGGCCACTCACGAGTACGGTCTTGCCATACCCGTCGGGGTAAACGGAAATACGGGAATTTCCGGCCTAACACTTGGTGGTGGATTGGGTTTTTTGACCCGAAAGGCAGGCTTAACGATTGACCATTTGATAGCCGCCGAGGTCGTATTGGCCTCAGGTGAAATCGTGACCGCAAATGAAAATGATCATTCCGACTTGTTTTGGGCTCTGCGTGGCGGAGGCGGCAACTTCGGCGTGGTGGTCTCCTTTACTTTTAATTTGATTCCGATTAAAAATGTGTACGCCGGGCCAATGCTCTGGCCCATCGAAAAAGCCAAGGATGTGATGCAATTTTTCGATACCCATACCAAGGATGCTCCCTATGACCTTTATGGTTTTTTTGCCTTTTTAAAGGTCCCTGATGCCGATCCGTTTCCGGAGCACCTCCGTAGAACAAATGTTTGTGGGATAGTTTGGTGCTATACGGGTAGCGTAGATAAGATCGAAAAAGTTTTCGACCCAATTCGAAAATTTGGATCGCCCATACTCGATTTTGTAAGTGAAATGCCCCTACCGACCCTAAATAGTCTTTTTGATTGGCTTTATCCACCAGGACTGAACTGGTACTGGAAAGGGCATTATGTGAATGAACTGACCGACAGCTGTATAGCCACGAATATCGAATACGGCATCGATCTACCAACGCCAAGGTCTACAATGCACTTGTATCCGGTGGACGGAAAAGCCCATGAAATCGGACAACAAGATACCGCTTGGGCGCATCGTGACATTCGATGGGTACAAGTCATAATAGGAGTATCTGAAGACCCAAAGAAAAATGACCTGATTGCTGATTGGTCGAAGCGCTATTATGAAGCCATGATCCCGCATAGTAGTGGGGGCGGATATGTAAACTTTACCATGCAAGATGATGAAGCCCGAGTTAAAGAAAGCTATGGGGTGAATTTCGAGAGGCTAAGCGAAATAAAGAAGAAATATGATTCCGAAAACTTCTTCCATTTGAACCAAAATATTAAACCCGCCATTTCTTAGAAAAGAAATTATTTACCGCCTATATCAGTACAAGACTATTGAAATGTTAAGTTCAATTATGTCTTACAAACCGAACAATTCTTGGGAATTTGATTATTTAAGGATTTAGTCCGATTAACCTGCCTTTTAAAGAAACTGATCATAGTCATATCTAATCCATTTCCATACTCCTACTTTAGTGCAATAATGAATGATTCTTTATCGAGAAAAGCAACAAACATGAAAAAGATTTCCACATTGATGGTATGTTTTATTGCACTTTTAAATTGCAGTGAAGGAACTGGCTATGACAAAGAAATCAAGGAGCATGTCCTTTTTGTAAAAAAAAGCAATAAGCCAGCAAAGGAATACATTTTGGATTTGTTTGATATATATGACTTGGTCATTCTGTGTGAAAGATATCATTCCGAAAACACCCAATACAAACTAATAATGGATGTTGTTTCGGATTCAAGATTTATTGAAAATGTCGGAAATATTTTCTTTGAAACTGCAATGAGAAGCATTAATCCTGAGCTTAAAGACCTTGTCCGTTCAGAAAATTTGTCGAAAAATGAGTTACAAAAGAAATTATGGGCTATTCAAAGAAATTCGGACTACTATCCGCTCTGGGAGCCTTACAACCTCTATCATCAGAATAAAGCAGTCTACAAGATAAACCAGTCTTTATCGGAGGACGAAAAAATAAATATTTATGCCACGGATATCGCCATAAAACAGGATTCCGTAACAGCGGAACAGTTAATGGACTTTTGGAACGGAGACGCTGACAATAGGGACAGATTAATGGCGGAATTTATTATCGACAAGTTTGAAAAAATAAAAAGCTCTGGTGATAAAAGGAAAAAAGCTCTTGTGATAATGAATTATCGCCATGCCTACAACAGGAATTTTCAAGAGTCCAATGGCAATATAATTTATAATGTTGGAGCATTTCTGTTTGATAAATACCCCAAAACAACGGCAAATGTTTTGATTAATTCAATAATTATGCAAAATGGCAAATGGGATGCCGCATTTGAAGTAGCAAAAAAGGATGATTTGGGATTCGATTTTAAAAATTCACCCTTCGGAAAAGACCAATTTGATATGTGGTCGTTCACGAAGCATGAAAATAATTATCAAGACATTTTTACTGGATTCGCATATTACAAAAGCCCTAAAGAATTTGAGTTAATAGACGGGGTAGACGGACTTATCGATTCATCGTTTATGAAAACTTATAAAAACAGGGTTAAAAAATGGCAACAGCTTGGTGAAGACAGTTATCCATTGAATGATGATGAAATTTACAAGATGTACGGGACTAAAAATATACGTCCACTTGATGAAATTGATTCTATTTCGACTTTAATCAATAGATGGATAAAAAAATAAAAACAAGTGCTAACGAAGGTGGTATTGTACGGCCCTATGATTTTCAAGTTACTGATTAAGTAAAGCCTTTTGAGGGCTTTTTTCTTACCATAATAGATATGCTAGGCCTGTTTTAGTTGCTTTTTGAAGCCTTTAAATAGACAACCAGGAATAATTACTCTCATAAGAATCTTTTTCGGTTGTACTAAAGACTCTTTAAAAGGAACGCTTTTTAGGAAGGACTTGCAACCAAAATGTTGACAATTTATGACCTCAAACAAGTGCTTTCAGACAAAATCCTTTGAAACCAAAAAATCGTAAAATACTGTAAATCAATTAATCTTGATATTTAAAGACCTTCTTGAAATTTAATAAACAGCCTTGGCAAGAATCACTTCGGCAAAGCTCAGTATGAACTTCGGTTCAAAAGCTGCGCTTTTACATACTTCGTATGTTTTGCGCCGCTACTTTGTAGCCCCGGCAAGAATCACTTCGGCAAAGCTCAGTATGAACTTCGGTTCAAAAGCTGCGCTTTTACATACTTCGTATGTTTTGCGCCGCTACTTTGTAGCCCCGGCAAGAATCACTTCGACGAAGCTCAGTATGAACTTCGGTTCAAAAGCTGCGCTTTTACATACTTCGTATGTTTTGCGCCGCTACTTTGTAGCCCCGGCAAGAATCGAACTTGCATCTAAAGTTTAGGAAACTTCTATTCTATCCATTGAACTACGGGGCCATAATTTTGAAGTGCAAACTTATGAATACTTTTCTATAAGCTTTCGACTAATTTCGGGATATTTTTTTAGGTTTAATATGTACTTCCTACTCTTCATTTTTTTGATGTGTTTCTCAATTTTATCGGCAAGCGAAGAAGTTTCGACTTCCAAGGTATAGAAATATCCCCATGGCTTCCGCAACCTAGTAATGCCTGTATTTAGTTCTACAGAGTTATGGAATTTCAATCTCTTTTTTAAATTGGATGTTCTTCCGATGTAATAGCTATCGTCTTTTAATGATTGGATGACATAGACATAGTGTGCCATGGTAATTTGTATACTATTAAAACTCCCCAAAGAACCAGAATCCACAGTGGCCAAGGAAACTTCCCCCGATAGCTATCGGGGCTATCCCTTGAACTATAGGGCTTTACTAAATCGGTACGCAGGCAAGCTTCTATTCGATCCATTGAACCCTCCTTCGGCGGACGGGCTGCTGGGCCAATTTATCAAGAGAGCAAAAGTAAAATTTTTTTTGGGAGTGTTGAAAAACGGCAGCAACTTATTTTGATATCGATTTTGAGCTATTCCAATGGATAAAAGAATATTCCTATCATTTCTTTCCCCAACAAAATCATATCTTGTACTGTGGTAAAACCAGAAGTATGAAGAACAAAACCAACCCAAGAAGAAACTTTATCAAAAAAAGTTCAATGGCCTTAATGGCCGGTGGGATATTGCCCCATTTCAGTGCCAAGAGTTACGCCCGCATTTTGGGGGCCAACGAAAGGATTCTTGCCTCGGTAATGGGTGTAAATAGTCGTGGTAATGCCCTTGCCCAAAATTTTGCGGGTCAGGATAACTGTGAGGTAATCCATATTTGCGATGTGGATCAAAGGGCCATAACAAAATGTATCGATGCTCTTAAAGCGCGACAGACCCTTAAGGCAAAAGGTTTTGGGGATTTTAGAAAATCCCTGGAGGACAAGGATGTCGATGCCCTGGTCATTGCCGCTCCGGACCATTGGCATGCCCCGGCCTCGCTATTGGCTATGCAGGCTGGCAAGCATGTTTATGTTGAGAAACCCTGTAGTCATAATCCCAATGAGGGTGAAATCCTGGCCCAAGCCGCCCAAAAATATGGAAAGGTCATACAAATGGGCAACCAGCGTCGTTCATGGCCTAATGTCGTGGAAGGCATAAATGCCTTGAAAGCTGGGGCAATTGGTCGGGTATATTTCGGTAAAGGCTGGTATTCCAACAACAGGCCCTCGATAGGAATAGGCAAGGAAACGGAAGTGCCAGAGTGGTTGGATTGGGAGCTTTGGCAGGGCCCGGCACCAAGAAGGAATTTCAAGGACAACCTTATCCATTACAATTGGCACTGGCATTGGCATTGGGGTACTGGGGAAGCGTTGAATAATGGTACCCATATGATCGATCTATTACGCTGGGGCATGGAGGTAGATTATCCCTCAAAAGTAAGTTCCAATGGGGGACGCTACCGGTATAAGGACGATTGGGAAACACCGGATACCCAAATTATAAACCTGGATTTCGACAATGGTATGACCATGTCCTGGGAAGGTCGAAGCTGTAATGGGAAAAATATAGAGGGAAGTTCCGTTGGGGTACTGTTCTACGGAGAAAATGGCAGTATGCTAATTCCCGGAGGTGACAGTTATACAATTTTCGACCTTGAAGGCAAGGTCGTAAAAGAGGTGAAGAACACCATGAAAATCGATGCACGGAACAAAATGAATCCCGCAGAAAAATTGGATGCCCTCCATATTCAGAATATGTTCGAGGCCATAAAAAGTGGAACGGCATTGAACTCGGATATCGATTCGGGCCATAAGAGTACCTTGCTCGTACAGTTAGGGAACATTGCCCAACGTGTCGGGCGATCATTGGAAATTGATTCGAAAAATGGCCATATCCTGAATGATACCGACGCCCAGAAACTATGGGGCCGTTCTTACGAATCGGGATGGGAAATGAAGCTTTAGGCCCTTAAAAATAGGTTATGACCACGCGAAGATCTTTTTTAAACAAAACCGGGAAAGGCGCACTCTTATCTGCAGCTACAATGACCACCCCCCTAGGATTGGTTTCACAATGGACGAACCCTTCCAAACCATTCATCATTGGCATTATAGGTGCCGAAAACTCACATACCGCAGGCTTTGGAAAGTTATTCAATACGGATAAGGCCTTCCCTGGAATGGAAGTAAAATATGTTTGGGGGGAAACCGAGGAATTCGCCAAAACAGCCATGGAAAAAGGCAATATTCCCAAGATGGTCAAAGATCCCAATGAAATGCTCGGAAAGATAGATGCCCTTATCGTCGACCATCGACATGGAAAATTTCATCTGGAGCCGGCCATTCCTTTTATAAAGGCAGGAATTCCCGCCTTTATCGACAAGCCTTTTTGTTATCGTGCCGAAAAGGGAGTGGAATTTTTGAAAATGGCCCGTAAATATGGTACACCGGTTACCTCCTTTAGTTCCATTGCCCACAGTTACGAGACTTTTGATATCATGGAACAAGTACAACATATGGGGAGTCTCAACCAAGTGGTCCGCTATGGGCCCGTAGATCTGGAATCCGAGTATGGGGGCATATTTTTCTACGGGGCACACATTGTCCAGCCCCTGTTGTATATGTTCGGGAATACAGTGAAAAAAGTACAGGTTCAAAAAAATGGGAAAAACAGTAGTGCCAGTCTTGTTTTTGAGGATGGGATGTTGGCCAGCTTGATTTTCACCACAAAAAAATACGGATGGCGCACCTTTGTTGAAACCGATGATGGCATACTGGAATTAAAAGCAAGGGTAGAAGAAAAAAAGCCTGCTAAAAACTATGTGGATATGGTTCGCATGTTCAGAACAGGTGAAGAACCCAGGAGCCATGAGAGCATAATTCATTGTGTGGCCGTGCTGGAAGCCCTTGAAAAATCTGTAGCAACCGGAAAATGGGAGGATGTGGCCCATTGGGAGTAACAAAAAAATAGTAACATGAAGTTTTTGACCTTATGTATCATCTTTATACTGGCACCCATGGTTCCCTTTGAATCCTCCGGTACAATTACGCTCCAAAGCATTGGTTATTGGGACGAAAATCCGGTTTCGATTTCCTTGGAAAATGGAAGGATCACCGCATTAAAGCCACTGGGGCCGGAAACGGATAGACCCCCCTTGTATATAGCTCCAGGTTTGATCGATATACAGATCAACGGGTATGTCGGGGTCGATTTTTCCGGACCGGACCTAACCGTGGAAGGAGTTGTAAAAGCGACCAAAGCATTATGGAAGGCCGGGGTTACCACCTATTTTCCGACCATTATCACGAGTGATCTGGATCGGATTAAAAAAAACTTCGCCATTTTGGCGGAAGCCCGTAAAAATCCTGAGATAGGGCAATCCATTCCCGGATTTCATTTGGAAGGACCCTATATTTCCCCTTTGGCCGGTTTTCGTGGAGCCCATTTGGAAAAATACATCAAAAAGCCAGATTGGAAGGAATTTCAAGAAATCCAAAAAGCGGCGGAAAATGGCATAAAGCTGATTACCGTTGCCCCGGAAATCGATGGTGCGATTCCTTTTATTCGTAAATGTGTGGAGAGCGGTATTATTGTTTCCTTGGGACACCACAATGGCTCAGCGGAAGAAATACAGCGTGCGGTCGATGCAGGTGCCACCATGGGCACTCATTTGGGAAATGGATGTGCCAATGAAATCAACCGTCACCATAACCCCATTTGGCCGCAATTGTCCAATGATGCCATTACAATCAGTATAATCGCCGATGGCTTTCATTTGACCAAGGAGGAAGTACGTACCTTTTATAAGGCCAAAGGTGTTGAAAATACCATTCTGGTTTCCGATGCCCTGGATTTGGCCGGTCTACCTCCCGGTGAGTATATCCGGGGGGAAAGAAAATTAGTACTTACCCCGAATGTCGTGAAACTTCCCAAGGAAAATGTGTTGGCAGGTGCCGCCTCCCCTATCAGTAAATGTGTGGGCGTGGTAATGGAGTATACCGGATGTTCCTTAAAAAATGCGGTTCAGATGGCAAGTACCAATCCGGCAAGGTTATTTTCCTTGGATGGACTAGGGGAAATTGAAGTAGGCAAACAAGCGGATCTTATCCTTTTTTCCTTAAAGGACAATCAAATGGTCGTTGAGCAAACCTATGTTGGAGGGAAATTGGTATACGACCAGGACTAGTCCATGAAAAACAAACCTTTTTATAGAAAATTGCTCTTGGCCTTGGCCGCCGTTGGTCCCGGCCTATTTCTTATTGGGTACAATATTGGCACCGGTAGCGTAACTACCATGGCAAAAACTGGGGCCGAACACGGTATGGGGCTGTTCTGGGCCTTGGTGCTGTCCTGTATTTTTACGTACATCCTTATGGTGGCCTATGGCAAGGTGACCTTGGTCAGTGGCAAGACCGCCCTATTCAATTTCAAGACGCAGTTCCGATGGGGATGGATCCTATCACTATATATTATCATTGCGCTTATCATCGGGGAATTATTGGCCTTAATGGGTGTTATGGGTATTGTGGCAGACTTGGTCCAGGAAGGTATTCGCCTCGCTTTTGATGGACTGGTCATTAAGACTTTTTGGATCATTCTCTTTTTTAGCATCATCCTGTATTTTTTGCTTTGGTATGGTCGATATCGGACGTTCGAAAAAGTATTGACGGTATTGGTAATCGTAATGGGACTTTCATTTATCGTAGTTTTTTTCATGGTAAAACCTGATTTTTCTGTATTGGCGGAAGGTATTGTCCCCAATATTCCAAATACGCCCGGGGCGCTTGGGTTAATTGCCGCCATCACCGGCACTACCTGTTCCGCCGCCGTGTTCATTATGAGAAGTACCGTTGTGGCCGAAAAGGGTTGGGGTATCAACGATTTAAAAATGGAAAAACGCGACGCCCTTGTATCCGCCGCTATGATGCTTTTATTGAGTGGTGTGATTATGGCCGTAGCTGCGGGCACATTACACGTATCCGGGCTCAAATTGGAGAATACTATAGAAATGATCGATTTGTTTGAGCCAATCGGTGGTAAATTGGCCGCTTTTATACTTATCATCGGCATTACCGGGGCAGGGCTTTCTACTATATTTCCCATAGTGTTGATCGCTCCCTGGCTGGTAGCCGATTATACGGGAAAACCCAGAAACATACACTCGGCGCAGTCCAGATGGCTTATTTTTGGGGCTATGCTCTTTGCCTTTGGTACCGTTTTCCTGGAAGAAAGACCACCTGCGTTAATGATTTTCTCACAGGCCTTTCAGGCTTGCATCCTTCCCGCAGTAGCCATTCCTATTTTTGTATTGATCAATAAAAAAGGTTTGATGCATGACCATAGAGCCAGCAAAAAATTAAATTTTGGAATCCTCCTGGTAATTCTGTTCTCCTTGATTACCACATGGTTTGCCATCGTTGAATTTCTATAACTCTTCAAAATGACAAAATCGTTCACAATTGACAAACTGCAGGTTGCCGTTTATGGTGACCCTACCGAAATGGGAGAGGCGGCAGCCGATTTCGTAAAAAGCAAATTGGACGAAGCCATACGACAAAGAGACGAGGCAAACCTTATTCTCGCTACCGGGGCCTCTCAGTTTTCCTTTTTAAAGGCCCTACAAGGGAAAGTGATCGATTGGAAAAGAATTGCCGTTTTTCATTTGGACGAATACAAGGGTATTTCGGATCAACATCCAGCCAGTTTCCGGAAGTATTTGAGAGAACGCATCCTGGATGCCGTATCCCCAAAAAAAATCTTTTTTTTGAATGGCGATGCCCCATATCTGGAAAAGGAGATGGACGATTATACGGAAGCTTTGAAACAACACCCTATAGATATCGCCTGTATCGGGATTGGTGAAAACGGTCACATAGCCTTCAACGATCCACCTGTTGCCGACTTCAACGACCCCAAATGGGTTAAACTGGTCTCTTTGGATGAAGACTGTAGAAAACAGCAATTGGGAGAAGGATGGTTCCCTACCCTAGACGATGTTCCCAAACAGGCCCTTACCCTTACCATTCCGGCAATTATGCGTTGTAAGGCCATTAGTTGTGTGGTACCGGACGAACGAAAGGCAACTGCAGTCCATAGTACATTGCATGGGGAAATCGGTACAGAATGCCCGGCTACCATTCTAAGAACACATTCGGATACCCGACTGTTTTTGGATACCAACTCTGCTTCAAAAATAGTCCCCTAAACGGTCTTCAAATAATCAATGCTTCGTTTCAGGGCTGTTTTAGGATCCTGGACCAAATCCTGTTCCACGAAAAAGTGTTTGGCCCCATTTTCTTTGGCGGTTTTAATAATCCCATTGATATCCATTTCACCGTCACCAACATTGGTCATCAAAGGAAAGAGCTCCATCCATTGCTGCATATCAGAACCATCCCCGGAAAAATGGGTCAGCGGTTTCATATCCTTAATGTGTAACAAATGGTAACGTCCGGAATATTTTTTGAGATATTCCATAGGGTTGGCCCTACCGGCGATGGTCCAGAAAATATCCATTTCCAAAAATACCAAATCCGGGTCGGTAGCCTCCATCATCACTTGGAAGGGTATTTGACCACCAACTTCATTTAATCCATAGCCGTGATTGTGGTAAGCGAATTTAAGTCCTAGCTTTTTCGCGTTTTCACCTATGGTATTGAAGGTATCGGCCATTTTCTTATAATCGTCCATGGACTTTCTACGGTCATCGGGAATGGCGGGAAGCGTGATGTATTCAAATCCCAAAACCTCTTTAGCCTTTCCAAAAGCCTCGATGTGGTTTTCAAGGGTATCCAAATCCGTATGCATCGAGGGAATGTTCATGTCATGGTCTTTGAGCAATCCCCTTACTTCTTGCTCCGAAAGTCCAAAATACCCACTCCCCGAAAAACCCAAGAATGCCTCTGCCGCTTTCCAGCCAGCTTTTGCACTTTCAGAACTATAAGGATAAGGCCCAAAGAGTTCCAACTCCGTATAGCCCATTTTGGAGAGCATTTGAATACCTCCCTTGAAATCCTTTTCCAACAAGGCGGGCAATGAGAACAATTGTATTCCTATTTTATCCATAGTATCCATAATCGGTTTTGTAAATGAATGGGCTATCAGTTGCTCCATCCCTAGGGCACCAGCGGCCGATAAAAGACCAAATTGTTTAATGAAGTCGTTTCTTTTCATGATTCTTATCCTACTACTAATTCCTCATAAATATATCAAATAATAAAAGATTTACCCAAAACCGACTTGGGTACCAAATCCACACAAAACTTTGGCTATCTTAGGCGCAAAATCCATGAAAGATTATTGGGGACATGGAGGTAATTTTTTCCACTTTCTTTGGTATTGACCAAAACACAGCTCCGGTCCTGTTATGGGTAACGATGAAAGTGTTTGGGTTTAAAAGTTGAAAAGGCCAATGTTTAAAGCTCCTTGACCCGGACGGAAAGGACATAAAAATGATACTGTACAATGCAAATCACGGGAACTTTCCTAGACGAGATAAGCCACGATATACCACATCAGAATTGGGGGCCCAAGGAGTGGGATGCCGATTTTGCCCATATGAAAAAAATAGGTATCGATACAGTGATTCTAATTCGTTGCGGGTACCATCAATTTTTGACCTATCCCTCTGAATATTTAATCGAAAGGCACAATAGGTTTCGTCCCATTGTCGATTTGGTGAAACTGTTCCTTGAGCTTGCTGAAAAGTACGATATGACCTTTTATTTTGGCACCTATGATAGCGGCAAGTATTGGGAAACCGGTGATATGCGACAGGAGATAGACATAAACCTTCATGTCATTGAGGAAGTCTATAAAACCTATGGTCATCACAAAAGTTTTGGCGGTTGGTATTTAAGTCTGGAATTAAGCCGAAAGACCAAGGGAGCCATAGAATCGATTGCACAATTGGGCGACCATTGCAAGTCGGTAAGTGATGGATTGCCCGTACTGATCTCGCCATGGATAGATGGAAAGAAAGCAATAGCCGCGACAGAGGGACAACTGACGAAAGCTTCTGGTATCTCACTCAAGGAGCATGAAAAAGAATGGGATGAAATTTTTGATGGGATTAAAAATAGTGTTGATATTGTTGCTTTTCAAGATGGCCATGTGGGCTACAATGAATTGGAGGATTATTTGAGCGTAAACAAATCCTTGGCGGACAAGTATGGATTGCGATCCTGGACAAACTCCGAATCATTGGACAGGGATATGCCTATTAAATTTCTCCCCATAAAATTTGAAAAACTCATATTGAAGTTGGAGGCGGCCAAACGTGCCGGTTGCGAAAAGGCGATTACCTTTGAGTTCTCGCATTTTATGAGCCCACAATCGGCTTATTTGCAGGCCGGTCACTTATACAATCGATATATGGAATACTTCAAAATTTAACAATGATTGCCGGTATCACTTAAGTCGGCTGAGCAAAAAAAACGGAAATTCTTGAAACAGTACGCGGACATATACAAAAATGAATTGCTCGACCAGATTATTCCATTCTGGGAAAAACATTCCTTGGACGAAGAGAACGGTGGTTACTTTACCTGTCTTAATGGCAAAGGAAATGTTTATGATACCGATAAGTTTATTTGGCTTCAAGCCCGCCAGATTTGGATATTTTCCACCTTATACCAAAAGGTACAAAAAAGAGAAGCCTGGAAAGAAATCGCCCTCTTGGGGGCAGATTTTCTCGAAAAAAATGGGCGGGACACCCATGGCAACTGGTATTTTTCCCTGGACCAAAAGGGGAGACCCCTCGTACAGCCCTATAACATTTTCTCCGATTGCTTTGCCGCCATGGCTTTTGGAACCTTATACGACATAGAACCTAGGGAGCACTACGCGGAAATTGCCCGAACTACCTTCGGAAACATTCTTAAGCGCCAAGAGAATCCAAAAGGAAAATACAACAAAATCTATCCGGGTACGCGCAATCTCCAAAACTTCGCCCTACCCATGATCCTTTGTAATCTCTCCTTGGAACTGGAACATTTGTTGGGGGCCGAACAGGTAAAAAATGTGACCGATTCCATAATCGATTTGGTCATTAACCAATTCTATCACCAAGAAAGCGGGCTTGTCCTGGAAAACATTTCCGATACCGGAGAATTTGTGGATAGCTTTGAAGGCCGGTTGCTCAATCCTGGCCATGCCATTGAGGCCATGTGGTTTATCATGAACCTGGGAATCCGTAAAAATGATACAACACTTATCGAAAAGGCCGAAGAGATTATGTTCCAACAATTGGAACATGGATGGGACAAGACCTATGGCGGCATTTTTTATTTTATGGATTTTAAGGGTCATCCTCCACAGCAATTGGAGCACGACCAAAAACTTTGGTGGGTCCATTTGGAAACTTTGGTCGCCTTGGCAAAGACCTATGCCTATAATCAGAACCCTAAGGCGAAACTGTGGTTCGAAAAGGTACATGAGTACGCTTGGAATCATTTTCGTGATGAGCAAAACGGTGGTGAATGGTTTGGCTATCTAAACCGGAAAGGGGAAGTTATATCCGACCTTAAGGGTGGTAAGTGGAAAGGTTGTTTTCATGTTCCCCGAGCATTATTGGAAATATGGAAAACCTTGGCCTAAAAGAAATCATAGACTGCCTTGAACCTTAAACTTAAAACTTTCTATTTTTATTCAGATATGCGCTATTTTTTGTTGGTAGTCCTACTTTTCTATTTCCCATATGCTTTGTCCCAGTCCCAAAAGGGTGTATGGCTTACCGATGTGGCCAGTAAGGCCTTGGATTCCAAGGAGGGTATTCAAGAAGTAATACGAAGTTGCAAGACCTATGGTATTGATCAGATTTATGTGGTGGTGTGGAACCGGGGCTATACCCTTTATCCCAGCGAAGTAATGCATGGGGAGTTTGGGAAAAAGGTCTCCCCCCGGTTTGCTGACAGGGATATTTTACAAGAACTGATAGACATAGCACATGCTGAAGGACTGAAAGTGCATGCCTGGTTCGAATTCGGATTTTCGAGTAGTTATCAAGAAGAGGATGGTGGACACATCCTTCGGGCAAGACCCGAATGGAAAGCCTTGGATAATGCCGGCAAACTGGTCTCAAAAAATGGGTTCCAGTGGATGAATGCCTTTGATTCCGAAGTGCAGGATTTTCTACTTTCCCTAATTACCGAAGTTGTTGAAAATTATGATATCGATGGCATTCAAGGTGACGATCGCCTACCGGCCAATCCTTCTACGGCAGGGTATGATGCACTTACGGTTTCCCTATACAAAAAAGAGCACAACGGGCAATCGCCTCCCCAGGATTACAAAGATGCTGATTGGATCGATTGGCGTGCCAAACGATTGAACCGCTTTGCCAAAAGAATCTATGAGACCGTAAAATCCATAAGACCGGATATTGCAGTAACCATGGCGCCAAGCATCTTTCCCTGGAGTAAGGAGGAATATCTGCAGGACTGGCCAACATGGGTAAAAAACGGTTGGGTAGATGCCATAATTCCTCAGGTCTATCGGTATGATATCAAAGCCTACACCACCACTCTGGATGCCAATTTGGAATTCATGCCCGTGGGCTCCTCTATCCCATTTGTTCCTGGGGTGCTCTTGAAAGTAGGGGAATATACCCCATCCAAGCGGTTTTTAAAAAGGATGGTAAGGGCCAATCGTGAGCGGGGATTGGATAGTGAAGTCTTTTTCTTTTATGAAGGATTAAAGGAACATGAGCGGTTTTTTGGTAAAGCTTACCGGAAAACAAATCTGAATAAGACAAATGACCCACGTTAGTTTTGCTCTTTCAACAACTCATTGATTTGTCTTTCGCTTTTGACAAGATTCTTTAAATTGGAATCCACCACTAGACCCTGTTTGTCAATTAGCATGTATTTTGGAATAAACTTGATATTGTAATTTTTGCCATAATCTGTGGACATTCCTTTTTTAATGAACAATTCCGATTGGTAATCCATTGGGGATTCCTCGTTTTCTAGAAAACCCATCCAGTTCGTTTTCTTTGCATCCAATGAAACAAACAAAAAAGCAATGTCATCACGCTCCTTAAGTCTGGCTGCCATTTTTTTAAGCTGGGGCCTACCCGCAATACAGGGGCCGCACCAACTTGCCCAATTATCTATAAAAACAATTTTACCACGATAATCGGACAACTTAACCTTTTCACCTTTTAAATTCTCGGCAGTAAAATCATAGGCCATCTCTCCTTTTTGGGTAGCCAAATAAGCCTTTGAAAGTTGTTCTATTAACGTAAAATACCTATTGTTTTTTTCTCTTTTAATCAACTCACGTAATGATTCCGAGTTCAGCAAGTACTCATGTTTTGGCCAGTAATGCGGTCGTTCAATAAGCGACTTGATATAAATCGATTTTAAGAAATCGGCATTATCCATGTTTACCACGCGTTGATCAACAAAATTCAAAAAATGTTCTATACTCTGAATTGAATCCAATTTCTTGAGATATTGTATTTCGTATTTGTAAAGCGAATTATGTGGAAATGTTTTGACCCATATGTTTTCGTCATCAACGTATTCGGTAAAACTGAAGAAACTACTCTTGGGGTCAATGTTTTTAACCATTCGACCATAAAAAAACAGAAAGGAATAAATCCAGGCATCGTTCTGATAATGAAGCAGATCTTCCATTTCTTCATCTAATTGTTCCTTATGCCCTTGTATTACTCCTTTTCGTTCTATTCTGAACTCCTCAAAAATATTCTTTAAGGAATCCAGATCCCGGGTTCCAAAAATGAAATTGCCATGGTCTGCAAAAAAAGCATTAGTGCTTCTCCAGAGGTAAGTCAAAAGAGAGTCCTTAACATAGTTAGTGAAAATGGTGGTATCGCTTTTAACACTAATTGTTAAGTCGGTGCCACCTTCCAATATAGCCATATAACGTTGCTTGTTATCAGCTAGTTTTATTCTAGCGATGCTAGGGTTGTCAGGAACTTCAAAGTTAAATTTGGATGAGGACAAGGGTATCTTGGCCAAGAGGCGATCTGTGGTAAATTCGGTCAAAAAAACAGTATCCTGATGTACGAGGTCAGAATCCAAAAATATACTGATTGTTTTTTTATCCTGGCAGGCAATTGCCAGGATACTAAAAACAACATATAGATACTTAAACTTCATGAATCCTATGCTTACCTATTGAATTACTTCAGACTATTTATTAAAAATATAACATAAAGTTTGATTCGGTTAACGTAGAAGTTCGATTTAACGAAAAGGAATCAAGAAACATGAATGGTTTTTTGGTAAATTATACCCTAAACTAAACATTGAGTAATAGTGCCATTCAAACTACACCTATCTCCAAAAAAAGTTCTAACTGCAGCTATTTTATTTCTATCGGTATTTTTTGTTCTGGGTCAAAAAAAAGTGTCGGAAAAGCCTAACGTCATTCTAATTTTGACGGATGACCAAGGCTGGGCCGATGTCAACTGTTACGGCTCCAAGGATCTCTATACCCCCAATATGGATCAACTAGCAAGGGAAGGGACAAGGTTTACCCAATTCTATGCGGCCGCTTCCGTTTGTTCTCCCTCTAGGGCCTCCATGTTGACCGGGCTAAATCCCCACGCTGCAGGTCTGCCAGGAAATGCTTCCTCTACCAAGGGTGATGAGGGCATGCCGTCCAATCGTTTTACCTTGGCCGAAATGATGAAACAGGCGGGTTATGCTACAGGGCATGTGGGGAAGTGGCATTTGGGCTATACCCCGGAGACCATGCCCAATGGACAAGGGTTTGATTATTCCTATGGCCACATGGGCGGATGCATTGATAACTATTCCCATTTCTTTTATTGGCATGGTCCCAATCGCCATGATCTTTGGGAAAACGGAACGGAAATTTGGGCCGATGGAAAATATTTTCCGGATTTGATGGCAACCCAAGCGGAGGCCTTTATCAATCAACACAAGGAAGCGCCTTTCTTCCTGTACTATGCGATCAACCTTCCCCACTATCCCTTACAACCCGATGAAAAATGGCGTACCTATTACCAAGGCCTTGAATCGCCCAGAAAAGAATATGCGGCATTTGTTTCCACCATTGATGAACGCATCGGAAGGCTCCTTAAAAAATTGGACGATTTGGGCCTAAGGGAAAACACGATCATCATTTTTCAATCGGATCACGGATATTCCAAGGAAGAACGTACTTTTGGTGGCGGTGGTAGTGCCGGACCGTTCCGAGGGGCAAAATTCAGTCTCTTCGAAGGCGGTATACGTGTCCCAGCCATTATCAGTTGGAAAGGGCATCTGCCGGAAAATACTAGTAGAAATCAAATGGCCCTTAATATCGATTGGTTTCCAACCATAGCGGAACTCTGTGGTATAGCTGCGCCCACTAACTTGGAAGGAAGAAGCCTTGTACCTATGCTTAAGAACAAAGATATGCCTTCCAAGCACCAAACCTTCATTTGGCAAAACAATGGTTCCTGGGCCGTACGCAAAGATGATTGGAAACTGATAGGTGACCCTTGGGACAGTTCCGATAGGGCCCCGCTTGATTCGAAAAAGGACAAACTCTTTTTGGCCAATATGGCCTTAGACTCCACGGAAATGACCAATCTGGCGACCCAATATCCAGAAAAAGTAGCCGAATTACTGGCCGAATATACCAATTGGCCTTATTCAAAATTAGAGCAATAAATGAAATCCCGTAAACCATGAAATTAAGAATTACTGTTTTCCTTATCTTTTGTTTTCTCGCCGCCCATGCCCAGAAACAAACGGATATTGTAATTATCGGGGGCGGTGCCGGTGGTACGTCCGCCGGTATCCAAGCGGCCCGTATGGGGGTAAAGGTTCAGATTATCGAAGCTACCCCATGGCTTGGAGGAATGCTCACTGCTGCGGGAGTTTCGGCCATTGATGGTAATCATGAAATGCCCTCGGGCATTTGGGGTGAGTTCCGTCAAAAACTAAGGGATCACTACGGTGGCGCCAAAGCCTTGGCCACAGGTTGGGTAAGCCATACGTTATTTGAACCCTCCATAGGAAATCAAATCTTACAAGAAATGGCCGATATCCCCAATCTGGATATTGCCTTTAATGCCCAATACACCAATGTTAAAAAGGCAGGGGAAGGCTGGCAGGTGACCTATGTCCAAAATAGAAAAACACACACTACCCAGGCGAAAATCTTGATCGATGGTACCGAAATCGGTGAGCTCTTACCATTGGTCGGGGCCGACTTTCGTTTAGGGATGGATTCCAAAAACGATACCGGTGAAAAAGAAGCTCCGGAAACGGCCAATAACATCGTTCAGGATTTAACCTATGTCCTGATTTTGGAGGACGTCGGAAGTATCCGAGGAAAGCGTGGCCTCGTGAAAAAGCCAAAAAACTACGATCCAAAAAACTATGAATGCGCTTGTAAACGTGAGGACGGCGAAATGTTCGGGGGGGTATCCAACTGCCAGCAAATGTTGGACTATGGTAAACTTCCTAATAACAAGTACATGATGAACTGGCCCAATTGCGGTAATGACTTTTATCTCAATTGGCCCGAATTGACCCAACAGGAACGAACGGAAAGATTGCTAGAGGCAAAGCAATTTACCCAAGGCTTTGTGTATTACATTCAAAATGAACTAGGTTTTAAAAATCTCCGGGTCTCCGAAGAATTCCCGACCAAGGACAATTTTCCCATGATTCCCTACGACCGCGAAGCCCGAAGGGTAAAGGGGAAGGCCTTTTTAACCGTGGATCATGTGGAAAGACCCTATGATTTTACCCTGTACCGCACCGGAATTGCTGTAGGTGATTACCCTATAGACCACCATCATGACAAGAATCCTGATGCGCCTGAAATCGATTTTATCAATATCAAAGTGCCTAGCTACAATGTGCCCTTGGGAAGTTTGGTCCCAGCCAATCTGGAAAATTTTATCGTGGCCGAAAAGAATATCAGTGTTTCCAACATTGTAAACGGCGCAACCCGCCTACAGCCCGTGGTGCTAGGTATCGGACAAGCAGCGGGGGCCTTGGCGGCAACCGCAATAACGGAAAATGAGCAACCCTCCACGGTATCCATCCGGCGGGTACAAAATGCTTTATTGAAAAGTAAGGCCTATGTAATGCCTTTCATCGATGTACAGAGTGATGATCCTGCTTTTGCCGCGATGCAACGTATGGGGGCCACCGGAATTTTAAAAGCCTTTGGCATACCCTACAAATGGGCCAACCAAACCTGGTTCTATCCGAATCGAATCGTTTCCGAGTACGAATTAAAGAAAGGTTTACTCCCCTACTATCCGGAAATAGAAAAACTCCATGCCTCGGGAGCTGGGACTACCCCAGTTTTTATTGGGCAACTTCTGGAAAAAATCGGTACGAATTACGCTTGGGATTCCATCCAAAAGGACTGGAAATCGTGGAATATCCAGCAGGAATATGATGGGAATACGCCGCTTACACGTAGAAGTGTAAGTATCCTTATCGATGCCCTTTTAAATCCTTTTGCAAAGGAAATCGATTTTGAGGGGAAACTCATTTCGGATTGAGTTAATTAGTTTCTATGGATTTTGATTTCTCCTTTATAAAATTCAACAATAAAGGAATAGCGGGATAGACCATGTTATGGCCATATCCGTCCAGTTCCATGAGCTCTATATCGGGATGTTCCACTACTTTCATCATTCTATAGAAATAGGCGTTTTCCTCGTAGCGGCCCAATAGTTCCAATTCGCGATTACCCGTAATCAACAGCATAGGCGAGGCATCCTTTCGAACATGGAATAATGGAGCGTATGGGTCTACAATCGGTTGTGTACCTTTGATTCCCATTTCCTTTCTAATGGTAAAATGGGTAATGGTATGCCCGCTAAAAGGAATTAAGCCTGCGATATCGTTTGCATCGATTCCATGTTTTTCAAGATATCGTTTATCGAGCCCGACCATACTTGCCAAATAGCCCCCCGCAGAATGCCCGGTAATGAAAATCTTTTCAGGATTCCCATTATACCGGTCAATGTTTTTGAATGTCCATGCAACCGCCGCGGCGGCATCTTCAATATACACGGGATGTTTAACTTTAGGGTGCATCCTATAATTTACGGTTACGACCGCCACACCTTTTTCCAATAAGCCTTCAGGAATGTGCTTTTCCCCAAATTCCAGTCCACCTCCATGGAACCAGACAACCGTAGAAACATTGACTGTATCCTTTGGATAGTACACATCCAGTTTACACCGCTCTTTTATATACGGGTCGAAAGCTTGCGTTTTTTGATCATAATACGGAATATCCTTCTCAAGGACATGGGTAACGTTTTGCGCGAATACAAAGGGGCCGCACAGGAGAAGAACAAAAGTCCGTATTTGAAATAGGTTCCTTGTCAATCGTATACTTCAACGATCATCTCTACCTCTATAGCAATATCACTTGGTAAAGCTCCCATACCCACAGCTGCCCGGGCGTGTTTGCCGTTTTCTCCAAAAACAGCTACCATCAAATCGGAATACCCATTGACTACCTTGGGCTGGTCGGTAAAATCAGGGGTACTGTTGACCATCCCCAATACCTTTACGATACGTTTTACTTTGTTCAGATTGCCCAATTCCGCCTTAAGTACGGAAAGTTGGTTGATTCCTGTGATTCGTGCAGCCTCATAGCCTTCCTCAATAGTGAGGTTGGCTCCCAACTTCCCGGTAATGTTCTCACCATCCGGCTTTAGAGGGCCTTTACCTGCCAAAAAGATTAGGTTTCCCGTACGTACGGCATTTACGTAATTGGCCACCGGAGCAGAGGGTGTACTAAGCTCTATACCCAATTCCGAAAGTTTGGCCTCGGGATCATAACCTTCTGGAATGGTCTCCTCTACCTTGGTTTCGGTTTCAACAGCTTGCTTGTTTTCAGGGGCCGTCTGGCAGGAAAAAAATAAGAGCAAAGTCGCTGCGGTCAGAAGTGTTTTCATTTTAGGTTTTTTATTGATTAATTCTATGCATTCGTCAAGACTTCCTTAACACGAGATGCGACAATACGCTCCTGTCCAGGTTCCATCATCCAGGTAGTGATGCCCACCTCTTCCTTGTTCCCTACGGTTTCTATGGAAGGATGCCCATCACGCAATTTTTTCCGCATTTCATCCTTTGAGATTTTCACCACATTCTCATCCCATCGTATTCTTAGGCTGGGTACATGATTGGCATGGGGAGGAACATGTATCTCGGTTTCCACACCCTTTACGGATTTAGCATTATCACTGATCAATTTAATTTGGTCTTCCCAAAGTTGCCATTCCTTTTTATGATCCTTGGCCAAATAAAGCTCCAAGGCCACCAACATCCCCAAAACCTCTTCCTTGTTTACCTTCATCCCCCTGGCGATGGTCGTACCTCTGGGTGGTGTATGCATTCGGGCGGCCTCTATATACTTTCTTTTACCCAATAGCAGACCCGCACTTTGGGGTCCACGGAGCCCCTTGCCCCCTGAAAACGCTACCAAATCAAAGCCCATTTTTGTAAAACGGAAGAGATTTTCTACGGGTGGTACGTCCGCGGCGCAATCGATAAAAGTAGGAATGTTATGCTTCTTGCCCAATGCAACGAATTCCTCCCATTTAATCTCCCCTTGTTCGGCGTTTGCATTCAAAAACCATAGCATGGCCGTTTTTTTGGTAATGGCCTTTTCCAATTCTTTTGCTGTTTTTATCCAAACCAGTTTTGCACCGGTATTGGTTAGGGCCTGGGTATATCCTATGTTATGGGATTCCTGAAGGATAACTTCATTCTTCATACCCTCGGTATTGGGTAGCTGCTTCACTTTTTCTTGGTCCGTTCCACACAAAACCCCGGCCATTCCAATGCTCATGGCACCAAAACAACCCGATGATACCGTGGCATATTCGCAATCCAATAATTGGGCGATCCGTTCTCCGACCTTATCCTGTAACTCATCTAGATTAACATAGTCCGAAGTTCCATAGGTAATGGCATCGGTAACCTCCTTTGGCATCAATGATCCGGTCATGGAAGTATAGGTTCCCGCGGCATTTATAAAGGTCCGTATTCCCAATTCCTTGAAAAAATCCCGTGCCAAAGGTTTGGCAATGGTTTTCTCCACCACATTTGCCCTAAGCAATTCAGGTCCCAATAAGCCGCCGACCAAAGGAAGGGCGGACAACGTTTTCAATACTTTTCTTCTACTACTCATGATTCGTACTTTTTATTAGTCTAGAGCTGCTATACAGTCCATTTCTACCAATGACTTGCCAGGAACTCCTCCATAAGTGGCCACTGTGGTCCTAACAGGTGGATTCTTGCCAAAACGCCCTCGGAATACTTCGTTCATCCCCTTGTAATCCTGCAAATCCGCCAGATAAACATTTACCTTCAGCACTTTCTCCATAGAGGAACCGTTCCGTTCCAATTCTTTCTGTAATTCCTGCAATACTATCTCCGTATGTGCCTTGATCTCATAGGGCTCAACATGAGCTCCTTTTCCGGCAATATACAGTGTATTTCCATGTTTTACCGCACCGGAAAAAAGTGGAATATCTTGATCGGTCACAATATCACCGACTACCTCTTTTTTTGCCTGGGTATCCCTATCCATTGCATTAACGGCCCCTATGCCGAATAGGGCGGCAATACCCATTCCCATTTTCTTAAAGGATGCCCTTCGTGTTGTCTTTTTGTTCGTCATAATTCTGTCTTTATTTAGTTAATTCAAGATGTAGGATGGAGACCACCCTGCTTCAATTTATTGTCAGGATACCTCCCTTCCTTCAAGGAGAGAAACTTCCCTTTATTTTAGTTTTTTACCACGTCCGTTTTTTCAACAATTCCTGTATCTGTTCTTTGGGTACGGGAAGTTCATCCATATGATTTTTGAGCCATTGTGAAAAATCCTTTTCAATCTCGTCTGTCCACTTATTATCAATTTGTCCCGGGGTATATTTACCTTCTTTTAAACGACCGATCCCGAACAAATCCCGTAAACGGACTACTTCCGAGGTCACCACTATCTTTTCCGCCAAATGGGCCGGTATAAAAACAACACCTTCCTTTTTGGCCAGGACAATATCACCGGGTAGTACCGTAGCCGCCCCAATACGGATAGGGGAATTAATACTTTCCAACATTACCTCCTGCAGGAAAGATGGATGCCAACCCCTAACAAAGGCATTGAAGCCCTCTATTTCCGATAACCCTTCCATATCGCGACTGGAAGCGTTGAAAACCACCCCGGTTTTCGATTTGGCATAAATGGAATTGCCCAAGTTGTCCCCGATCAAAGTTCCATCTACAATTTTTCCGAAGCCGTCAGCCACATAGACATCCCCCTTCACAAGCATATCGATGGGCCATGAATTTGTATTTCCGATTTGGCCTTCTTCTTTTCCCTTTTTCTTGATTTGATCCGATACGTCCGGACGATTGGGCATATATTGTACGGTAAGGGCACGACCAACGATGGGCACATCATCGTGCAAGGGCTCCCAACCTCCTTCAAATTGATTGTGGTACCCTTCATTTCTAAGGGTTCCCCATGCTTCTTCGATCGTGACACTTTTCATACGTTCCAAAACACTGTTAGGTACTTTGGGTCTCCCATCTTCAAAACGTTCTCCTTCCCATTGCGGGGTAAGAAACATAATATAGTCCTTGGAAGCCGTTTGGCCCCAGGCCAGATTTCCTACCAATAGCATTAGAAATAAAGATTTAATCCAGCTCATACGTATTAATTTTTAGTATCTATTTGTACTTCTTCCAATGATTTTTTGGTCTCTTTGGAGGCATCCTTGTCCCGCCAATAGGTAGCCAAGGACGAACCTGAAATGTTCATCCAGGGACCGAACACCGCCGGGGCCAAGCCTACCGTGGCTACTTTTCCCATTTCCAGGGCGATACCGGATGCCAAACCTCCGTTCTGCATCCCCACTTCCAAGGCAATGGTCCTACAATCCCTTTCATCCATTTTGAACAACCGACACCCCCAATACCCAAGAAAATAGCCGGCGGCATTATGGACAATCGCCGCCACAACAAGCAGAAGACCTATGGTCAAAAGGTTGTCCCTACCTGCAGCGGTTATAATCATAATAATCAAGGCGATACCTCCCATGGAGACTACGGGCATGGCCTTATCCAACCATTGTGCCTTTCCGTGAAAAAAATGATTAAAGAGCAATCCCACGATTATAGGTACAATTACAATTTTTAGTATGCTCAGCATCATTCCCCAAAAATCAATGGGAACAAACTGCCCTGCAAAGGTTTCCATAAGCAGAGGGGTCATCAAAGGGGCCAAAAGCGTGGACACAGCTGTCAGCGTAACGGACAAAGCCACATTGGCCTTGGCCAGATAGGACATTACATTGGAAGCCAACCCACTTGGGGAAGACCCTATTAAAACGACACCAGCCGCAATCTCCGGGGGAAATCCAAAAATAGTGGCAAGACCCAGTCCTAAAAGAGGCATTATGGTAAATTGACAAACCACGCCTACCAAAACCCCTTTTGGCATTTTTACAACGCCCCAAAAATCCTTGATGCTCATGGCCGTACCCATACCGAACATAATGACCTGTAAGAGGGGTACTATCAATAATTTCATTTGAAAATCACCTATCTGCCTCAGGTATCCGGGATAGAACATGGCATAGGAAACAGCGGCAAAAATTAATATGGTAAAAGAGAAGCCCTTAAAAAAAGGGTGCCCTCTAGCCGATAAGGCCAACAATACCAAAAATAGGATAAGGGAAGGCCCAGTCTGATCACCCATACCCAAAAACAAAAGTATAATTGTGGCCAATAGGAAAACCATGGCGGCAACCAGTAAAATAATATATGTCCTTTTCTTCATGAAATCAATTTATTCGTTCCACGGTTTGCTGGCCAAACCGTTTAGATCGTACATAACAATACCGTCCTTGATAGTGAGTTCGCACTCCAATTTTTGACTGCCTTTCATTTTCTTTTTCTGTACATCGATGAAGCCAAAATCCCCTTTAAGGAGATTCAACACAGCAACATCGGCCACCGCTCCCTCAGAAAGATGGCCCAGATCTTCCCTTTGGATGATTTGTGCTGGCTGCCAGGTTGAAGCAGCAATAACCTCTTTCAGGGGCATGTCCATATTTAAAAACTTGGACATTACATTTATTTGGCTCTTCATACCCGCATTCATACTCCCTGTGTGCAAATCAGTACTAATAGAATTGGGGCTTAACCCTTGCTCCATGGCTGGAATGGCCTGATCAAAACGAAAGCTTCCCCCGCCGTGGCCCACATCAAAAATAATTCCACGTTTTTGGGCCTCAAAAACAAAATCCCTGACCTTTCCGTTTTCATCCACAATTGGGGTTCTGCCCTTCACGTGCGCATAGGCATGTGTAAAAATATCCCCTGGCCTCAACTTTTCCAAGAATAGGGTCTTTATGGACAGTTCCGGTTCACTACCTCCAAAATCAATCATGACGGGAATATCTGCCAGTTTCCCCGCTTCCACTGCCCGTTCCGTGGGTGTCCAATCAAATCCGCTATAGTGGGCCAACTTTACCCCCACCACAATATCCGGGAATTGTTCGGCGACCATAGTGGTCAATTTGGGATCCATGTCCGCCACATTCTGCTCAATGGCCCCTCCTTTCATTCCCAGACCAACGATATTCAAAAAGGCCAGTACCCTGGTCTTTGAACGGTCGATTACCTGCTCCTTAAATTTCCTAAAATCCTTCCAACCGGAACTACCGGCATCGGCCACTGTGGTCACCCCGCTACGGAACGTAAACCCATCTGGGGGCAAGGCACTAAAACTATTGTTCAAATACCCAAAAGGAACCGTACCGTGAAAGTTATGGGTATGGATGTCCAACAGGCCGGGGACTACATAAAATCCTTTGGCATTCACCACAACCTCAGCCTGACCCTTGGGTATATTGGGGCCTACTTTGGCAATCTTTCCCTCCTTTATGGCCACATCCATTACTTTGTCGATATCGTTTTTGGCATCAATGACATGACCTCCCTTTATGAGCATATCATAGGCTTGGGCCGCTACCATTGGGGTTGTCAAAAGGAATGCCCCGAAGCAAAACAGGAATTTTAAGATTGTTGATTTCATATCGGTGTTCGTTTTAATGTTCTCTATTCCGTAGTTACTTGTATGGGTTCAATGGGCGTGCCGGATGCCTCTTGGGTTTTGCGTATCGCGGATACCGCCTCTGTTTCAACTACACTGGCTTCATTTCCAAAATTGGAACGGATAAAGGTAAGTACTTCGGCAATCTCCTTATCGCTCAAAAAGCTGTGTTGTGGCATTACCCCATTATACACTTCTTCGCCTATTTTAAGGCTACCTTCCATACCTCTGAGCATTACCTCAATAAGCCGTTCCTTATCCCCGGTAACCCAGTCGGTGCCAACAAGTGGGGGGAACCTTCCCGGTGCCCCTCCTCCGTCCTTTTGGTGACAGGCACTACAGTATTGATAATAAATACGTTCACCTCCCACAAGATCATCCTTCATCAGGTTATCTGTAATCTTATCGGGAGTCCTAATATGGGATAGTTTTTTTCGCTCTTCCATTTGGGCCAGTTGTTCCAGTCCAAAAGTGTCCTTGTCCCCTTCAAAAACCACTTTCCAAATCTTACCCTTCACTGAATCGGAAATGTACATTTCCCCATCGGGTCCAACGGCGAGACCCATAGGTCTGTGTACGGCATCCTTAACACTTACAATGGGGTCTACTTGCGCAAAACCATCGGCAAAAACTTCGACCTCTCCACTGGGTTTACCATTTTTGAAAGGAACAAATCCCACAAAATAGCCAGATTGCGGATAGGGTGCCCGGTTGGTAGAGCCATGAAAGGTAATAAACGCCCCATTTTTATAACGTTCTGGAAATGCATCGCCCTGATAAAAAATCAAGTCGTTCGGGGCCCAATGCCCCGGAAAGCCTATGATCGGATCTTCATATTCCTCACATCGGCCAATAATCTTACCATCACCTCCGTATTCGGGGGCCAATACCTTCTTACCCGACATCTGATCATAATAGCAATAGGGCCACCCAAAATGGGATCCTTCCGTAACCCGCATAAATTCCTCCGAAGGCAACATAGCGCTCTCCCACGGTGAAAAGGTATTGGGCCATAATCGCAAAAGATCATCCCGACCATGCATGACCACATATAACTCCTCATCAACAGGATTCCAATTCATGGCGACCACTGATCGAATACCGGAAGCATATTTATAGCCATCTTTTTGGGTCTGGTTTAATTTATTGGCATCAAAACGCCAAATACCCCCATGGTCCTCAAGTTGAGGGCACGGATCCAAACCAGGTGCCTCAGGTGTCCGTTTCGGGTCTTGACAGGCATTGGAAGGCGCCCCAAAGGGAACGTACATATAGCCCTTATTGTCAAACGCAATAGGTTTGCCAATATGCTCATGCTTCCCGTGTTCGTGATCATCTTTCATTACAATTTCCGCATCACCCTCTGGAATCAAGGTGCCCGGCTTTAATTTATGTCGATAAACGACCAAATCCGAGCTATAATAAATATAACCATTATAAATACGCATGGCAGTAGCGTAACTCCATCTCGCTCGCTGATGCTTGCCCCCGAACTTTTCCACGATATCCGAATAGCCATCCCCGTTGGTGTCCTTTAAAGCGATTACCGAAGCATTCTCATGCGCATTGCGCAACTTAGCATAAAGGATGTTATCATCCGTGACATCCATATGCCGTACGGTCTCGGCAATACTGTCAATTACAACTACGGAAGAAAAACCCTCTGGAAGAAATAGGCCGCCATCCTTCCCACTTGGGTTACATCCTAAAAAAAACTGGAGCGTACCCAAGCATAGGGCACCTATTTTTAAACGGTAAATAAATTTAGTCATCTTTGGTGTAAGGCAGTGGTAGTTAGTTTGAACTAGGTCAAGGTAAAATTCTTTTATCTAGAAAACAAGCGAAAGCCTTAAAATGTGCTCGAGCACACCCTAAGGTCCGAAGTATACGATTGGTATGTTTAACAGCCATAACTTAAAAAGATATCTTAGCTGAATTTCATTCAAAAATCAGGGTTCCAAAAAATTCCGGCCGATGAAAATCGGGGCGTTCGGTACCTACCGGGTTCCAGGAGACATAGTGTTTTTCGGATGTATCGTCCCCACATTTGTAAAAATTAGACCTCGACCTAAGCCCTGCAAGCTTGATTCCTTTGTGGGACGTCAACAATTCAGCGGGTAGAATCATGGTCATTTCCCATTGATGACCCCCGCCCTTTTCCTTAAAGGGCAAATTTCCCAAACTCGACTTTATTTTAATAAGCCGTTCAATTTTCTTGGGAGGAATAAATTCGCGGGTATGACGATCCGGGCCATAGGCCAGATGAGGCGTTCCGATACAACTGAATTCAAAGTTGTAATAGCTACCGTCCCCCAAGGGGTCAAAAAAGAACTCTACACAACTATCGCGGGATACCGCACCGTTGATTTCTGTACGGTCCGCCAGGATATTTTTTTCATTTACATAATACTTCAGCCAAATTTGGTTATTGCTATGGGCAATCCTAAACTTAACCTCGGGTAAATAGGGAAACTTTTCCCAATTGATTACTTCTATCGATTGCAATTCGGTCTGTTCCTCCAACAATCGGGAGACCTCTTCCAGGTCTATATGCTTTTTACTTTCGATTTTTTTGACGATCAGGGAATTCATAGTGTCAACTTCGGTTTGACCGTATACCGTGAAAAAAATCAAAAAGAACAGGACATGTACACTCTTCATTTTACAGTATATTCCTTCGGATAGGAAAGATACATAACTTTAAAGGCTTTATCCGTACCACGGTATTTTTTCATCAGTTTAACGTTTATTCTTATTGGTCGATTCCCGGATAATCAGGTGCGAACTCAAAACTTTTCGGTCTATGACCTTATGCGGATCCTTCCTTCTTCGCAGAACCAATTTGGCCGCTTCCCGGCCCATTTGATATCCCGGTTGTTCTATACTTGTCAAAGAAGGTTGGAGCAGTTCATCCACAGGCTCGTTATTGAATCCTACTATGGAGATATCTTCGGGAATTCGAAGTCCGCGTTCCTTGGCCGCAATCATTAAACTAATGGCAATTTGATCGCTAAAAGCAAGGATTCCGTCCGGATAATTGGGAGCATAGAGTAATTTACGCGCCTGGGTCATCCTACTTTCCCGATCAAAACTACAATGTGCCACTAAACTTTCGTCAAAGGGAAGTCCCATACGCTCCAAGGCATTCTTATAACCCTGCATCCTCGTGTTGCTGATCTGCACCCCTTCAGGCCCGCCCAAATATGCAATGCGCTTGCACCCTACCGAAATCAGATGCGTAGTGGCGTTGTGAGCCGCTCTAAAGTTGTCGATGACCACCTTATCCGTATGTACCTCATCACAAAGCCTATTAAAAAATACCAGTGGAATACCGTAGCTTTTGAGCATCTCAAAATGAGCAAATTTTTTGGTCTCCCCGGCAATGGACACCAAAAGCCCTGCCACACCCAGATCCATGAATTGTTTTACCAAGCTCTTTTCCCTTTCATATGACTCGTTCGATTGGCATATGATAATGTGCATTCCATGGGCCTCGGCAATTTCCTCTATTCCCGAAATCGCGTTAGCATACAAGTGATACCTAATTTTAGGCACTATCACCCCTATGGCATTGGTCTCTTGATCAAGAACATGTCCGAACTTTTTTTCAAAATATCCTACTTCTTTTGCGTAAGCAATTACCCTACGTTTCGTGTGGGGACCAATCCTGGGATGATCCTTTAGTGCACGGGAAACCGTTGAGACCGAAATGTTCAGCTTTTGGGCAATATCTTTAAGGGTAATGGTAGTGGACAAAATAATGTTTCAGGGTTATGCAATATTTTGCGCAAAATACTGGTTTTTGTCCATATAAATTATAAATCTTTTCTTTTATTTGTCTAATACACTTAAAGTTAAATAGAATGTGCAAAAATGCACAAATTGTTATCGCATTGCACCAGTTTCTTAGATTTACCCTATTTGGTAATCTATTACTGATAGCTCCTTTTTTATACGGCCAGGGTATGGAACCGGTGCTATGTTATGAAGAAGTGAACGGGGTTTTGGGGGTCGAAGCGGAGCATTTTGCCTTTCAGACAAACAACTCCATTCGCAATTGGTATCCGATTTCCAAAAGCTCAAATCCGCCGGCGATTGATGATCCGGACGGGAACCATGCCGATGGGGCCAGTAATGGTATATATTTGGAACTATTACCGGACACCAGGACTAATCATGATGAAGAGCTTATCCATGGGGAAAATTTCTCGAACGAACCGGGAAAAATGGCCATCCTCAATTATTACGTATACATCAAAAATCCAGGCAAATACTATGTATGGGTACGCACCCATACTTCGGGAACGGAGGACAACGGCATCCATGTAGGTTTGGACGGAACCTGGCCCGAATCGGGCCAACGTATGCAATTCGATGGCAATAAAAAAGAGTGGTCCTGGGAAAGCAGGCAACGTACGGAGGCCGTTCATACCGGGGTACCGGAATTGATCTATTTGGAAATCCAACGGCCCGGTTATCATACTATTTCATTTTCCATGCGTGAGGATGGGTTCGAGTTTGACAAGTGGGCCCTGACCAGAACATATGAGCGGCCTGAAGGTCTAGGCCCAGAAGAAAAAATACGTCGATAATCATTTTATTTATATATGGGTAAAACATACAAAATAGCCGTTGTAAATGGCGACGGTATCGGAGAAGAAATTGTTCCAGCGGGACTCAAGGTTGCCGAGAAGGTAGCGGCAAAATACAATTTCAACATAGAAACCGCTTCGTTTCCTTGGGGGGCCGGATACTATTTAAAAGAGGGTAAGTTTATGCCCGAAAATGGGTTGGAACTACTTCAAGATTTTGATGCCATCCTATTTGGTGCCGTGGGCCTCCCGGAAGTGGACGATACCCTACCGGCCAAAGATTATACCTTTAAGGTACGTACTTCATTTGAACAATATGTGAACTATCGCCCCGTAAAATTATTTCCAGGTATTCAAAGCCCCTTGCGGGATAAAACCGAAGAAGACATCGATTTTGTAATTATCCGGGAAAACAACGAAGGTGAATTTGTACAGAACGGGAAAATCCTGTATCCCGATACACCGAACGGGATGGCCGTTGAAACCAGTATCTTTACAAGACGTGGCGTGGAACGCGTTGCGCACTTTGCTTTTCAATTGGCGCAGAAAAGAAGAAAACGATTGACTAATGTGACCAAATCCAATACATTGATCCATAGCCTCTTGTTTTGGGACACGGTCATACAAGAAGTAAGTACCCAATACCCTGATGTGGAGTACCATAAAATGTACGTGGACAACGCCTCGGCAAGTTTTGTTTTAAAACCAGAAGTATTTGATGTAATCTTAACAACGAATATGATAGGCGACATTCTATCCGATTTGGGCGGGGCTATTATGGGAAGTCTTGGCCTTGGCGGAAGTGGCAACATCAATCCGGAGAAGGACTACCCTTCCATGTTCGAACCGATTCACGGTTCGGCACCCGATATCGCCGGCAAGAATATTGCCAATCCTATTGGGCAGATTTGGTCCGTGGCCTTAATGTTGGACCATTTGGGTGAAAGCGAAGCCGCACGGGATATTGAAAATGCTATTGGAAGGGTAACCGCGGAAGGGCCCTTGACCAGAGATCTGAAAGGTTCCGCCACGACTACCGAAATTACCGATGCTGTGGTAAAGGCACTATAAGAATGAGCGAAAAGCGGCGTATTATTGATCTTACACGTGCCATTGAGCATCAACAACCTGGTGTGAAAATCCGCACTGCCAAATCGTTAAAAAAAGATGGTTGGAACGCCAATACCTTGGAGCTGTATTCCCACAGCGGAACACATATGGATGCCCCATGGCATTTTGAAGTGGACGCATTGACCATTGACGAAATACCTTTGGACCGACTTATGGGACGGGCCTTGGTTTTGGACATATCCCATGTTGGGGAACATCATCTTATCCGGCTGGATGATTTCGGTAGTCAACTTGAAAATGTAAAAAAGGGAGACAATATCCTTTTAAAAAGTGGATGGAGCCAATGGTTCGGAACACCCAAATACCGGGATGGCCTACCCCGGATAAGCAAGGAACTGGCACTGTGGTTTAGCGAAAGGCAAATCAACATTCTGGGCGTGGAACCTCCTTCCGTGGCAGATGTAAACAATTTGGAAGAAGTAACGGAAATACACCAGATTTTGATGGAAAACAATATCATTATTATTGAAGGTCTGGTGAATTTGAATGAATTGGAGAAAACCGAAGTCACCCTAATGGCATTCCCGCTTAAAATTAAGAATGGGGATGGCAGCCCTGCAAGGGTCATTGCCATTGAGGATCAATAATCAAGAGAAAATGACCTCTGTATCCGAAAAAATCATATCCCTTCTAAACCGTCCAAAAAAAAGTTTCAAGACGGAAATCGGACAATGGTTGGCGAAGCATGATCCCATTATTGCGGTGCTCGATGACGACCCGACAGGATGCCAAACAATACATGACATTCCGGTATTCACCGAATGGTCGGACCAAAGTATCGATTCAATATTCAGGGAGGGTCTTCGCACCTTTTATATGCTCACCAACTCCAGAAGTATGCAGCCCGAAACGGCCAATGAAGTTGGATATACTATTGGTCGACGGCTACGGGAAGCTTCGAAAAAGTATGGCCGGAAATTGATCGTCATCAGTAGAAGTGATTCCACACTTCGCGGTCACTACCCCAATGAGGTGAATGCCCTGGCCAACGGATTGGGAAAGCCGGATGCAACACACATTCTGATTCCAGCTTTTTTCGAGGGGGGACGTTATACCTTGAACGACATCCATTATCTGGACAACAATGGTGAATGGATGCCTGCTGCGGAATCACCTTTCGCAAAGGATAGTAGCTTTGGCTTTACCTCGTCCAATTTAAGGGACTGGATCGTGGAAAAATCGGATGGCGAGGTCAAACTCGAGAATATTGGATCGTTCCCTTTGAAAAACTTGGAAGCGGAAGGTCCAGACTACGTAAGCTCAGTTCTGAAGGAGGACACGTTTTCCCATTACGTGGCAAACGCAGTTTCCTATGAGGATTTGGAAGCGGTTGCCCTAGGCTGCTTAAAATCGGATAGGGATATCCTGTTCCGAACCGCCGCCTCTTTTATCAATGCTATAGCGAATATTCCATTGGCCCCCTTGTTAAGAGGTAGTGATTTGATTTCCTCCGGTACAGGTGGACTGGTCATAGTGGGTTCCTATGTTCCCAAGACCACGGAGCAATTGACTGTTTTAATGGAGGAAACGGGATATGAATTCCATCAAATCGACGTGGAAAAGATATTTGATTCCAATGGGAGATCATCGGTTATTCAAGATGCTGCCACAGCGGTGGACAAAGCCTTACAAGCAGACCGAACTATGGTGCTTTATACCTCCAGAGTGGTAGTGAAAGGCACCAATAAATCCGAAAGCTTGGACATTGTCAATTCGGTTTCGGAAACCCTGGTAGAGCTCGTGCAAAATATTAGCGTACGGCCAAAATTTATTCTCTCCAAGGGAGGTATTACTTCCAGTGATATCGCAACAAAGGCCTTGAACGTAAAAAGGGCTAAAATTAAAGGGCAAATTTTGGAAGGTGTGCCCGTATGGGAATTGGGGACCGAAAGCAGGTTTCCCCATATGCCTTATATCGTTTTTCCGGGCAATGTAGGGGATAGGCATGCATTGTGTAAGGTCTTGAACAAAATGCAACCACAATAAACATGGATAAGGGTAAAAGCTATTTTCCAGGTAGGGTCTTTATGGTACTGGGCACTTTTTTGTTGTCCCTTTTATTGTATATCGATCGGGTATGCATTTCGGTGGCCAAGGAACCCATAGCCGGCGAATTGCTATTGACCGACAAGCAGATGGGCTGGGTACTTTCCGTATTTGCCTTGGGCTACGCCCTGTTTCAAACCCCGAGTGGTATGCTCGCGGATAGGTTTGGCCCTCGTAAAATCTTGGCTTCCATTGTAACCATTTGGTCGTTTTTTACTGCATTGACCGGTATGGTATGGAATTTTGTCTCCTTGCTGGTGGTACGCTTGCTTTTCGGGGCCGGGGAGGCCGGGGCCTTTCCGGGAATGTCGCGGGCCATTTATACGTGGATTCCCATGACCGAGAGGGGGCTGGTTACGGGAATAAATTTCTCCGGATCACGTTTGGGAGCAGCCTTTGCCCTTCCCTTTGTTGCCTGGCTTATCGATTCGTACGGGTGGCGAACTTCCTTTGTGGTATTGGGAATCATAGGCCTTCTCTGGGCCTTGTTGTGGTACTTCCTTTTTAGGGACAATCCAGAGGACCATCCTTATTTGAGTAAAAGGGAAAAGGAAAAAATAGTCAATACGCGCCAACAGGATTCCAAAGATGAATCCATATCCCAATTGACTTTTGGAAGGATAATAGAATCCAAGAATATGTGGTTGGCTATGGGACAATACTTCTGTAGCAACTTTACGTTTTTCTTTGCGCTGACATGGCTTTTCCCCCATATTAAATCCACCTATGGATTGGACAATCTTGAAGCCGGATTTTATGCCGCGGCGCCCCTAGTCTTTGGAGCCCTTGGAAATTGGTTCTCCGGTGGGTTGAGCGATGCCATCTATAAAAAGGGTAAATGGCGAAGTTCGCGCGTTCTATCGGCATCCATGGGTTTTGCCCTAGCCGCGTTGGGGCTCCTGGCCAGTGTACATATGGAAACCGCCTTGGGGGCCATTCTATTTTTGAGCTTGGCCATTTTTGGGGCCGATATGACCATACCACCATCCTGGTCCTTTTGTGTGGACATCGGACGCCGAAATTCCGGGGCCGTATCGGGAACCATGAACATGGCGGGTAATATTGGAGCATTTATAACCGCCCTCCTTTTTCCGTATTTACAAGACTGGACCGGTTCCGTGGAAACTTTCTTTTATGTCGGTGCCATTTTTAATATAATCGCTATCTTCCTATGGCTCAGGGTACGACCGGAAAAACCGATCGAAGCATATTGATATGGAAAAATTGAAAGGAGTAGGTATCGGTGCCGGTTATTTTAGTCAGTTTCATTATGATGCTTGGCAGCGTTCGAAAACGGCCTATATCGCTGCTCTTTGTGATGTATCCCCTGGAAATGCACAGAAAACAGCTTCGGCCCATGGTATAGAAAAAACATATGCCAGCGTCCGTGAAATGCTCGAGGAGGAACGTCCCGATTTCGTGGACATCATCACCCCTCCGGAAACCCATTTGGAACTGTGTTCTTTGGTGGCGAATTATGGAATTCCGGTAATCTGTCAAAAACCCTTTGGTGGAAATCTAGATACTGCCAAGGAAATCGTCCATCTTTTTAACGAAAAGAACCTCCGTCTCATAGTCCATGAAAATTTTCGCTTTCAGCCCTGGTTCCGCGAAATCAAATCCCACATAGATAAGGGTCTACTCGGTAATAGGCTACATACTTTAAACTTTAGGCTACGCACAGGGGACGGCTGGCAGGACGATGCCTATATGAACAGGCAGCCTTATTTCCGGACCATGGAAAAACTGTTCGTCTATGAAACCGGCGTCCATTATATCGATACCTTCCGCTACCTGGCAGGGGAGGTGAAAAAAGTATATGCCAAATTGGGCCGATTGAATAAAAACATAAAGGGGGAGGACTTGGCTTGGGTACATTTTGAGTTTAGCAACGGAGCCTTGGGGCTGATGGACGCAAACCGATACAATGAAAACACTGCCGAGAATCCGAGGTACACCTTCGGTGAAATGTTGGTGGAAGGAAATCGGGGGAGTATTTGGCTAAACACCGACGGTTCCCTTGTCCATAAACCCCTAGGGCAACCCGAAGCCGTAGTGAACTATAAAAGAGGGAAAAAAGGGTTTGCCGGAGACTGTGTTTATGCCGCACAGGAGCATTACACGGACTGTTTGTTGCATAACAAAACAGCGGAATCGGAAGGATCTCTGTATATAAGAAATCTGGAAATTCAAAAAGCCATTTACACTTCAAACGCCGAAGGAATCCCTGTTTTACTTTAATCGGAAAATGTGAAAAAAGGGTATCTCCCATCCATCTCAACTACAAATTGATTTCCAAATACCGGAAACAAGCTCCATCCCAGGACTGTCTTTTCAATTCATTCCATATCGAAGTTCCAGAAACTAGGGGTAATTGATTATTCCCTAGAAGGGTATCCCGCTAAATTTCAGTAAATTGAGGCATGGTTCCCAGTGACTTTAAAATTGTTACGAGGTTTGCGAAAAATTTGTTTTTTTGGATAGTTCTTATGGGGTTCGTCGGTTGCGGCCCTCAAATGCCGGAAACCGTAAAACTGGCCTACGAAGAACTTCCGGAGAAAATTGATTTTAACTTTCATGTACGACCAATCTTATCAGATCGCTGTTTTGCCTGCCACGGTCCCGATGAAAATGCAAGAAAGGCCAATCTTAGATTGGATACCGAAGAGGGGTTGTTTTCAATGCTGAAAGGCAAGGAAAAGTTTCCAATCGTGCCAGGCAAACCTGGAGATAGCGAGGTCGTTGAACGTGTCCTTCATGATGACCCGGAAATGATTATGCCTACTCCCGAAAGCAATCTAACCCTGACCGATACCGAAAAAGCTACCTTGCTAAAATGGGTGGAACAAGGCGCCGAATGGAAAACCCACTGGGCCTTCAATGCCCCCGTAAAGGCCCCTCTTCCCAAAGTAAACAAACCCTCTTGGACAAGGAACGAAATAGATTATTTTGTGCTGGACAAGTTGGAATCCGTAGGATTGTCACCCTCCGAAGAGGCCGATAAAGAAACGCTTATTAGACGGCTTTCTTTTGATCTGAATGGACTACCGCCCACCCCGGAAGAAGTCCGTGCGTTTAAGAACGATACGTCCCCCAATGCCTATGAAAAATTGGTCGATCGGCTTTTGGCTTCTCCCCGATATGGTGAACGATGGGCCTGGGAATGGTTGGATGTGGCCCGTTATGCCGACACCAATGGGTTCCAAGGTGATGCCACACGTGATATGTGGCCATGGCGGGATTGGGTAATCCAGGCCTTTAACAACAATATGCCCTATGATGAATTCACTATTAAACAACTGGCTGGAGATCTTTTACCCAACGCTACCCGGAACGATATTTTGGCTACGGGTTTTAATCGCAACCATACCTATAATACCGAAGGTGGGAGTATTCCCGAAGAAACTCGCGTAACAAATGTCTTTGACCGGGTGGAGACCACAGGAACAACTTGGTTGGGGCTTACCATGAACTGTGCACGTTGCCATGACCACAAGTACGATCAAATTACTCAAAAGGAATATTACCAAATGTTCGATTACTTCAATCAGACCTCCGAAGAAGGTGGAGGTTGGGGAGGAAAACAAAAACCCTTGCTCGGTCTAAGTCCTGAAGAAGAGTTTAGGAAAAATCAAAAACTTCAGAAATATGTAGATGAATTGGTCGCCCAGGTAGAGATCTTTGAAAATGAAAACTACCCAAGGGAACCTGGAGTACCTATGTCCGAGGCTGAGGCCATTAAAAAACTGAAGGGTCTTGATACCCGTATCCTAATAAATCCCCCAGATAAAAGGGGAACGGGGAGTTACAAGCAATTGGCCAACTACTTTAGGAACGTACACCCTAAATATGGCCAATTATTGGATCAGGTATATAGGGCCATGCAGACTTATGACAAGGCTACCGCCCATACCACTCAGGTAATGGTAATGGACGAGGCGGAAGAACCCCGAATCACCTATGTTCTTGACCGGGGCGGCTATGATAAACCCAGGATGGACGAACCGATAATCCGGGATGTCCCGGCCATATTGCCCCCAATACCCGGGAACACCGAAAATAACCGTTTGGCATTGGCGCAATGGATCGTATCCAAGGAGCAACCGTTGACGGCAAGGGTGACCATAAATCGGTATTGGCAAGCCTTTTTCGGAAAGGGTATCGTAAAGACCATAGACGATTTTGGCGTTCAGAGTACGTTGCCCAGTCACCCGGAGCTGTTGGATTGGTTGGCCGTGGATTTTCAGGAAAACGGTTGGGATTTAAAGGCTTTGTTCAAGAAAATTGTGATGAGTGCCACCTATAGACAAGCTTCCAAATTCAGTAGTGAATTGCTGGAAATAGATCCCGAAAATCGCTATCTGGCCAGGGCCACAAGGATGCGATTGCCGTCCTGGATGCTTCGGGATCAAGTGCTTTATGTAAGCGGACTTTTGGTGGATAGTATAGGTGGAAAACCCGTTAAACCCTATCAGCCAAAAGGGGTTTGGGAAGAAGCTACTTTTGGCTTCATCAACTACGAACAAGACCATGGGGATGATCTGTATCGAAAAAGTCTGTACACTTTCTGGAGGCGCATCGTTGGGCCGACCTTTATCTTCGACAATTCACCGAGACAGGTCTGTACGGTAAAAAAACAGGATACCAACACCCCTTTGCACGCCCTTACCACCTTGAATGATATCACCTATATGGAAGCTTCACGGGTTATGGCGGAAAAAGTACTGACCGCAAAGACCAAGGATGACGAACGTATCCGTTTTCTTTTTGAATGGGCCACGGCAAGGGCTCCAAATGCGAAGGAAATGGGAGTTTTGAAAAACCGATTGATAGAACTTCGCTCGGATTATCAATCCCTTCCCGAAGAAGCCCGAAAACTGATTGCAATTGGGGAATATCCCATAGACACAAACTTAGCGGTAACGGATTATGCAGCCTACACCGCATTAAGTTCCCTTGTATTCAATTTGGATGAAACGATAACAAGACAGTAATGGATAAAGCGATGAGACATCCTTTTGAGGAATATCAAGCGGGTATGACCCGACGGAATTTTTTTGGGAAAATGGCACAGGGTATCGGGGTAGCCGCCTTGGGAAGCATGTTAAATCCCTTATCGGTCTTGGCTTCAAACTCAGGCCAGGGAAGATTAACCGGGAACGGATCGGGACTTCCCCATTTTGCCCCAAAGGCCAAAAGGGTCATCTATCTTTTCCAAAATGGCGCACCTTCCCACATCGACCTTTTTGATTACAAGCCTATTCTCAAAAAATGGCACGGCACCCAAATACCGGATTCACTGACCGCGGGAAAGCGTTTTTCCACCATGACCGGTGAGCAGACCGAACGCCCCGTAATCGCGGAAATTGCCAATTTTGCGCAACATGGCCAAAGTGGTGCGTGGGTTTCCGATTTCATGCCCGAAACGGCGAAAATTGCCGATGAGCTTTGTTTCATTAAATCCATGTACACCGAGTCGGTGAACCATGCCCCGGCCATTACTTTTTTCCTCACCGGTTCCGAACAGCCCGGAAGGCCAAGTATGGGATCTTGGCTGACCTATGGCCTAGGCAGTACGGCCAAAGACCTCCCGGATTTCGTAGCCATGACATCGCGCGATAAGGAGGCCAGTTGTGGTCAGATTTTCTATGATTACTATTGGGGCAGTGGATTTTTGCCCAGTAAGTTTCAAGGAGTAAAATTCCGGGGCGGAGGAGACCCAGTGCTTTACTTAAAAAATCCGGAAGGGATGAGTCGCGAAATGCGCCGAAAGATTCTGGATGATATGCAGATCCTTAACCAGCATAACTACGATGAATTTGGCGATCCGGAGATACAGACCCGTATTGCGCAATACGAGATGGCCTACAAAATGCAAATGAGTGTACCGGAGCTTACCGATTTTTCCGATGAGCCACAACACATTTTGGATATGTACGGCCCCGATGTACACCGTAAGGGCAGTTTTGCCTATAATTGCCTTATGGCACGGCGCCTTGCCGAGAGGGATGTGCGTTTTATTCAATGCATGCACGCCGGATGGGACCAACACCGAAACCTCAACTACCAATTAAAAATTCAATGCCAGGATACAGACCGGCCCAGTGCCGCACTCATCAAAGACCTAAAGCAACGGGGTATGTTGGAGGATACTTTGGTCATCTGGGGCGGTGAATTTGGCCGGACTCCCTTTTTACAGGGCAATATCGCCGACTATCGGAATTGGGGCCGGGATCATCATCCCTATGTATTTACCATTTGGATGGCCGGGGCCGGTGTAAAACCGGGTATTTCCTATGGTGCTTCGGACGACTTCGGTTTTAATCCAGTGGAAGGGAATGTACATGTACACGACTTTCAGGCCACGGTAATGCATCTGATGGGTATAGACCATGAACAATTTACATTCAAACACCAAGGAAGACGTTACCGGCTCACCGATGTTCACGGTCATGTGGTAAAAGATGTCCTATCCTAACAACTATGAACAAACTTTTGGGAAGGCATCGTTTCGAAACTGATGCTAAGCTTTAGAATCACTGAGAATCATAAAATCAGGACTAGGAACCGATGACCACGGCGCTATGGCAAGACCTTGACCATGATATCCTTATAATACACTATACTCTCCGGATCATGTCCTTGTAACGCAAAGGTTCCGCCATTTAGGATACGGTGCTTGTCCCCTTCCCCCCTGTTCGGGTTTTCCGGTTCCGTATAATCCACTACTACGATATCATTTATTTTGACTATTATCCGTTTGCCTTCTACCTTGACGTATTCCGTATACCAGACATCGTCCTTTACATATTTTTCCTTAACATCCACAATGGCGTATAAGCTGCCCGTTCTTCTCCAGTCCTTCTGGGTATTATTGACCTGGACTTCATAACCGTGTGCCGGCCATCCATCTTCCTGAAACCGGGTATGGATATAGATTCCGGAATTTGCGCTAGGTTTGGTCATCACTGATGCCTTAAATTCAAAATTTTTAAAGTGATGGCCTTCCACATCGCCCGCATAGAACAAATGGGCCCTGGGACCGGCCACTTTTATGGCACCGTCTTCCACGGAAAAGGTAGAAGCATTTTTACCCACTTTCCATCCATCAAAATTTTTCCCATTGAACAAGGAGACCCAGCCTTTACTATTGTTTTTCGCTTTCTGGCCCTGGGTGCCCGTAAAAACTCCTACGCAGATCAGTACCGACAAGGCGTATTTTAAAATATATCTCATTTGCTTGTTATTTTGAACTTTCAACTTGTTTTACAAAATATAAAAAATAAATCCGGAATGCTTCAAAGTATCCCATACAAATGGTTTTATAGGAGCATATAACGAACAGCCTCAAGTCGGTCGATTTCACCACTTCCATTTGAATCTATCTTGCCATTTTCTTTAAATCCTCATAGAGACTTCGTTGACTCTTCAATACATCGGCATATTCGGGATCTGGGGCTAGATTATTCTCTTCCAAGGGGTCATTGGATAAATCGTATAACTCTTCGTAATCGTGTTCCGTATATTTAATATACTTAAGCTCGGTACTTATTACCCCTTCCGATACAGGTATTTTGGGGCTTCCAAAAAAAGAATGTTCGTAGAAAAAAGAAGAACGGGTACTCTCGTTGTTCTTTACTACACCAATAAGATCCAGTCCTTGCATCGATTCCGGTCGATCAATTCCGGCAAATCCCAAAATTGTAGGGGCAATATCTATGTTTAGGGCTATTTGGTCCTTTCTCCCTTTTGGGCCTCCTTCCCTGGGATCGTATATGATGAGGGGAACACGCACCGATTCCTCATAGGGGTACCATTTTCCGGCAAGACCGTGCTCTCCCAGGAACATTCCGTTATCCCCCATAAAAACAATAACCGTATTTTTGTCCAATCCTTTTTCTTTCAACTGTTTCCTAAGGGCACCCACTACATCGTCTACTCCGGTCAGGAGTCTATAATAATTTTTGACGCTTCGTTGGTACTTCTCCGGAGTATCGAACCGAAGTTTCCAACGCTCGCGCCCAATGTTTTCATCCGTACGGAAAAAGTCGGGAAAGGATTCCCAATATTTCGGATCGGCCGTTTTTGGTTCAGGTATTGTTACTTCCTTATAGTAATCCGCATATCTTGGGTTGGGTATAAACTGCCGTTCATCCCCATCTTGCACATGGGGCGCTTTAAAACTGACCGAAAGACAAAAGGGTCGATCATCTACTTCATTAATAAAAGTTTCAATGTTATTGGCGACCAGATCCGTATAATGGATATAGTTTCCGTTTTCATCGGTGTTTTCATAATGGGGCTGACTCTTTTCGGTACAGGCCCAAAAATCGAATAAGGCCTTTGGATGCACTTTGGCCTCCCCAACACCATATTTACCTATAAAGCCAATTTTATAGCCGTTGTTTTTTAATCTTATGGGATAGGTATCTTCCAAAGCATCTGCGGAAAGACCCGTTTTAAAATCGTGGATCCCGTGCCTCGATTCATACTGGCCGGTAAGCATGCTGGCACGGCTAATGGCACATATGGAAGTGGTTACATAAGCATTTTTGAAAAGAAGCCCATTGTTGGCCAGTTCATCCAAATGGGGTGTCTTTAGAATGGTATTCCCCATAGCGCCCAAGGCGTCCCAGCGTTGGTCGTCCGTAAGCAAATAGATAATATTGGGTTTATCCGGTCTTGCTTTTTTAGGCTTCTCGGAACAACCTTGGATTGCCAGCGACAAGATGATAATCTGCGCATATACTCTGAAAGATGAAAACATGGGGGTACTGAATTGAGTCTTGTGTTCCGTAAGATAAGGACAATTTATCTGTGGACAAAAAAGTATCCGAGGAAGCACACATAGTTTAGCGTCTGCGCGGTAAATAAAAATCGATTTGGGGTCTATGAATTAATCATAATACTTCTACTTCTTTTATAAAAATGGCCTTATATTACCAATAAAGCTTAGTCTAAATCTTGGATGATCATTAAGCCCCAAAATCTAAAATGCCATAATGAGCAGGGACAAACTCCAAAATCGGATTCCATCTATCCGGATTACTTTCTGGATTATTTTCATCCTGTCATCGGGAATATACCTTTATTTTAAGATACCTTCATCAATAAAATCCAATTACTACGATATAGAACCACTAGCTTCCCATTCCAGTGGGGAAAACTACGTGGGTTCGGAGGTATGTAAGGAATGTCATGCGGATTTATATACCTCCCATTTGGAAACTGCCCATTACCATAGTTCATCCTTGGCCAATCCCGGTTCTGTAAAAGGGAGCTTTGAGAAAGATAAAAACCTATACCGATTAAACGATAGTATTCGATTCAATATGCTTTTGGAAGATTCAGAAATGTATCAAGAGGCCTGGAATACAAATTCCCAAGAAAAAATCTCCAAGTCCAAAATTGATATGGCTATCGGTTCGGGAACCAAGGGACAATCCTATCTATCCTGGGAAAACGATAAGCTATATCAGCTACAAATATCCTATTTCACCCCAACCGATAGTTGGACCAATAGTCCCGGTATCCCAATGGAACTGATGGAACAACGCCGTCCAGCAAATGCCAAATGTTTGGAATGCCATACCACCTATGCAAAAAGCACGGCTCTCTACGGTATGGGCAATTCCTATGACAAATCCCAAATTGTTTATGGTATTGATTGTGAACGTTGCCACGGACCAGCAGAAAAACATGTAACTTTTCACAAAAAAAATCCCAATTTGGGTGAAGCCGGGCATATTGCAAAACATGATACGCTATCCCGACAACAACGTTTAGATGCCTGCGCACTGTGCCATTCAGGAGTTAGAATGGATATACAACCTGCCTTTCTCTTTTTGACCGGGGATAAGCTAACTGAGTACTCACTTCCGGATTCGAAAGCAAAAGATTTGAATGAGGTGGATGTACATGGCAACCAGTATGACCTTTTAAGGGCCAGTACATGCTTTAAGCGGACAGCGGGCATGGACTGCGCTAGCTGTCATAATCCCCATAAGAATGAAAGAGGGGATTCCGTATCCTTTAACGCAAAATGTATGGAGTGTCACTCCAAGAACTCGGTTTTATGCAATGTTGACCCCTCGCTTTCCCTTCAGAAGAATACAAATTGTATTGCTTGCCACATGCCGCTTATTCCCTCCAAATCAATGTTTATGCAAATAGGCCTGGATAGTCTTAAGGTTCCAGTAAATGTGCGTACACATTTAATCGATATCTATGCTCAATCCGGGGCTGAAAAGGTAGACGTAAAAATGTAAAGAACTACTCGCTTATCCCGTATTTTTTGTTTGATCCAAACCTGATTTTTAACTTTCGCAAATGATTAGAAAACCCACGGGTATTGCCTTTTTCACGTTACAAATTCAGTACCTTAGAGACTGCAAAAAAATATTGCATATGTTTAAAAACGTATTGGGTGTATTGTTCCTTTTTTTATTGTCTTTGGGATGTTCCAAAAATCAAGACCGGCAAAAAAGATTCGTTCATCTGAATCCCACCGTCACTGGTATAACCTTCGCCAATCAAATTACCGAGAATGATAGCATTAATGTGGTAAACTTTCAATATTGCTATAATGGAGGCGGAGTGGGTATTGGCGATTTTGACCAAAATGGATTGCCCGATATTGTATTTTCCGGAAACCAGGTTTCCTCAAGAATCTATTTGAATCAAGGTAGCCTAACCTTTACGGATGTTTCGGAAGAGGCAAATTTTGAAACCTCTTCCTGGGTGACCGGAGTGTCCATAGTAGACATTAATTCCGATGGGCTGGACGACATCTATCTCAATGTTGGTGGTGCGGATTGCCGTAATGATTGCAACAATCTACTATTTATAAATCAAGGGGTAAGGGCCAATGGGATTCCTACCTTTACCGAAGAGGCCGAGGCCTATGGGTTGGATGATGGTAATTATTCGCAACAAGCCGTGTTCTTTGACTTTGACCATGATGGGGACCTGGATGTTTATATAGCGCATAACGGCAACTCTAATATAGATAAGAACAACCCATTTCCGAAACGGTACCTACCCCCCCATTTAAAGGATTTCCTTCTCAGAAATGATACCAAACCAGGTATTCCGCATCCGGTATTCACCAATGTTTCCGACAGTGTGGGTATTACACATAGTGGATTTAGTCTAGGCTTGGGCATAAACGATTTTAACAAGGATGGGTTAACGGACATTTATGTGGCCAACGATTTCATTACGGAGGATCTCCTCTATATTCAGCAGGTTCATCCAGATAGCGCCATGCCCTTTTTCCTGGAAAAGAGCAAGGAATTTCTCGGTCATGAAACCTATAACTCCATGGGTATGGATTTCAACGACCTGAACAATGACACCCGTCCGGATATTCTGGTGGTGGATATGTTGCCGAAGGACTATGAACGGCACAAGAAAATGCTGGGTATGATGAATTATGAAAAATACTTGCTTTCCCTAAAAAACGATTATAGTGCCCAGTTTGTTCGTAATTCCTTACAGATGAACAACGGCCAATTAAACGGGAAACCCATCAAATCCAGTGAAATTGGTTTTCTCAAGGGAATCGCCAGTACGGATTGGAGTTGGGCGCCCCTAATGTTGGATCTGGACAACGATTCGGACAAGGACTTATATATCTCCAACGGTTATGTTAAGGATGTGGCGGACTTGGACTATATCAATTATTCCGGTTTAAACAATATGTTCGGTACCACGGAAGAACGTATGGCCAAGCAAATCGAGTTTGCCAATAATCTGGATAGTATATATCTACCCAATTTCATGTATGAAAATAAGGGGTCGGCGGGTTTTTCCGATGTTTCCGCCAGTTGGATCGCCGAAAGACCTTCCTATTCCAATGGGGTAGCCTATGCCGATTTGGATGGTGACGGGGATTTGGATTTGGTAATCAACAATATCAATGAACCGGCCTTTGTATTGGAAAATAGGACTTCGGATGATTCCGAAACGCATTTTCTACGGTTACGGTTAAAGGGCCACGAACAGAATACCCATGGTATCGGATCCCGAGTAACCCTTTGGAACCAAGGCCGGACCCAATATCAATTTCAATCGGTTATCCGTGGATATTTATCTTCCATGGAACCTGTTTTGCACTTTGGGGTAAGGGACACCAGTATAGACTCCCTACAAATCGTATGGCCCAATGGGAAAGCCCAAATGATGCGAAATCTAAAGGCCGACCAAACGTTGACCCTCAATAGTAAAAGTGCGGAGGCGGACCCCGTTCCGAATAAAGAAAGTGAGACTTTGTTTAAAACCGGCGAAGTTCTACTGGAGTATACCCATTCCGAAAATAGTTTTAATGAATTTGACCGGCAACGCTTGCTTGTGCGCCAGTACTCCCAACAGGGACCCTGTATAGCTGTTGGAAATTTGGACGGAAAACCTGGAGATGAATTGTTTATAGGAGGTAGCAGTGGACAGTCCGGAACCATTTGGTCCCAGGATAAATCGGGCACGTACCAGTTAATTCAGGAATTGGATTCTCCATATGAGGATTCCGATGCCGCTTTTGTGGATATTGATGGGGATGGTGATTTGGATCTTTACGTCGCCAGCGGGGGTACCGAATTTGGACAGGTTTCCGAAAACTATAAGGATCGATTATATCTGAACAATGGCCAAGGTCAACTGGAAAAGACCAAAGAATGGCTTCCTGAAGTTCTGGAGAGTACCCATTGCGTTAGACCGTTTGATTTTGACCATGACGGGGACATGGACTTCTTTGTGGGATCAAGAAATGTTCCCGATACCTATCCGGAAACTCCAAAGAGCCGTTTGTTGATCAATGAAAATGGGACATTGGTAGAGGCCAAGAATACACCCATCTCAGAGGTTGGTATGGTTACCGATGCCCAATGGGTAGATGTTGATGGAGATTCTTGGGAAGATCTGATCTTGGTAGGCGAATGGATGCCCATTACCCTATTTAAAAATAATAAGGGCGATTTAAGTCCAATGGACGCCTCCTTTTCCAATGAAAAAGGCATTTCAATCAATACGGCCGGGTGGTGGAACTGTGTTGTCCCGGCCGATTTTGACAAAGATGGGGATATGGATTTTTTATTGGGCAATCAAGGGTTAAATGGGTTTATGAATCCTACACAAGATAGACCACTTTATATGTACAACGGGGATTTTGACCAAAACGGAAGCCCTGATCCCATTCTGGCGCAATACTTTGATACCGAAAACGGGCCTCGACTATTGCCCATTCATTCACGGGATGATATTGTAGCACAATTGGTCAGTCTAAAAAAAAGGTATCTTACCTATGATGCCTTTGTAGAGGTAGATTTTGCCACGCTGTTGAACATTACCGATCTTGAAGAGGAAACCCTGCAGGCTTATGCATTTCAGAGCAGTTATATGGAGAATTTAGGAAACGGTTCCTTTGTATTGCACCCGCTTCCGGGAATTTGCCAAATTGCTCCCATTAATGACATCTTGGTAGATGATTTTAATAAGGACGGACAGCTTGATGCACTCTTGGTAGGAAACGATTTTTCAGCGGAAACCCTTTATGGAAAGTCCGATGCCCTTACCGGACTGTTCTTAAAGGGGGACAAGAATCATGGTTTCATCCCCATTTTAAGTTCCGATTCTGGCTTTTATGTTCCGGGGCAATCCCATCATTTGGAGCAATTTATAGATAATGAGGGACAACCTTGGATCATAGCCACTCAGAACAATGAAAAAGTAAAGATGTTTTCTTGGAAGTAACATTATTCAAAGTAATGAAAAAATCACCTTTGCAATTTGTCTTTCGCGAAACCAATTTCTTTTAGTACTAAGTTTTTACAGAACAAAATGAATCAGGGAAACGCTTGAAAGAGCTATTCGGGAGAATAAATTTACCCGTCTTATCGCATAAGGCTTTGTATTCCAATACTAAAGGCAAAACGCCATTCCGTAATATTGGGAAATTACCGGCACAAGTTGTGAATTCCAAAAAAAGAGAGGATAATAGAACCTATTACCCTCTCAAATCACTTAAAATAAAACTAACTCAAAAAATTCTCATTAATATCCGGGATTTTGATCGGCATTTGTCAAGTCCGGATTACCATCAATTTCGTTTTGTGGAATAGGTAGAAATTCATGCTTGCCGGTTTGGTAGTTCTCCAAAACCTGGGATGCCAAGCCCCACCTTTGCAGGTCAAAGTAGCGCACCTGTTCACCTGCCAACTCCACGGCGCGTTCATGCACTATGGCATCAAAAACCTGTTGTTGCGAACCCACGGGATATCCCCTGGAATCCATCTCCGCTGTACCATAATTAGGCATGCCAACCCTATCCCTAACTTGATTAAGTAAGGAAATTGCCGCTGCTTGGTTCCCCAATTCATTCTCTGCCTCGGCCCACATTAATAAGACATCAGCATAACGTATTACCCTGAAGTTGATACCACTATATTCAAATCCATCCGTAGTACGCGTATCCAAATTTTGATATTTTCGCCATGCCGGTGAGGCAATTGTAAACACCAAAGGGAGATTCCCATCTTCATCCGGGTCACCAAAGGCCACAGGGCCGTCAATGGGCAATTCTGAACCTGGAGGGAAGGTTTCCCCCCCAAAGACACTACCATCACTGTAGAAATAGGCATCAAAGCGTGGGTCATCATCCTCATACTCATCCAATAAAGTTGGCCTAACGATGATATTGGCAAAATTCAGAGGGGAATACTCAATACCGCGGAAGGTGCTTTCACGTACCCCACGTCCACCAGCATTCCATTGGTCCCCGCCAATTTCTTGGCTGTAGTTTACCTCAAATATGGATTCCGAATTGAATTCTCCAGCAATATTCCCGTTGTCTCGAGGCTCGACACCTACTATGGTATAGCCCTGGATAGCCTCAAACTCGGCCTTAGCCTCTGCCCATTGCCCCCGGAATAGGTGCGCTTTTCCCTTAAGGGCTTGCGCTGCACCTCTTGTGGCCCTTCCTTGGGGAGTGCTGCCCACTTCGGGCAAATTGGCCACCGCAAAGGTCAGATCCTCAAAGATAAGATTGTATACTTCTTCTTGTGTGGATTTTGGTACCCCTCCAGTTTCAGAGGCAACTGTTGAAGTTGGGCGTGGAATACCTCCCCAAAGATTGGTCAATTTAAAGTAATACAACGCCCTTAAAAAGCGTACTTCACCCAAACGTTGATTAATTTCACTTTCCGGCACGTTCTGTATCAATCCTTCCTCTGCAGCCTCAATGACAAAATTACAACTATTGACTCCTCTATAAGCCGACTCCCAAAACCTAAAGAATTCAGCTAGCGAAGGATCAAAAGTATAGTCCATAAAAGATTTTAACCCTCCCTGAAGGGCATCCGTACCCAAATTCTCCTGGGATAAATTATCGAATAGGAAAAACGCGATACGACCGTACATCCCTTGGGTCTGCAAAAACGAATACGCTCCATTTACCGCGGATTGGAGCTCCCCGGAATTCTGGAAAAAGGTCTCGGGAACAATTACATTCGGATCTAGAAGTTCCAACTCCTCCTCCTTACAACTCACCATACTCAGGAATATCGCTGCAAATGTTAAAATGATTTTCTTTGTCTTCATCTCTATTTTTTTAAAAATCTATTTGTAGTCCTGCTAAAACGGTTCTTGGCTGTGGGAAACGGCCCTGATCCAATCCAATGGAGTTAACATCAGTGCCATTATCTAAAACTGGTACAATTTCAGGGTCATAACCCGAATAGTCCGTGAAGGTAATTAAATTCTGACCGCTTATATAAAACCGCAATCTACTAATGGAACCATTGGCAAAGTTGCTCAACACTTTACTTGGTAAGGTATAGCCAAGGGTCATCTGCCGTACCCGGGTATAAGAGCCATCCTCTATAAACCGGTCGGATACCTGCTCATTCCCTGTAAATCCAGGGGTAGCCTTGGGAATGGTTTGGGAGGGATTGGTCGGCGACCACCGATCCAAGACTACCGTACTCATATTAAACAGCCGTGCCTGTTGTTCCAAGGTAAGTCGAAAACCATTATAAATATCCCTACCATACTCCCCAACTATGAAAACGGAGAAATCCAAGTTTTTATATTTAAAATTGAGGTCCGCCCCTAATTGCAGATCCGGATTGGGATTACCGATAACCACCCGATCATCCGCATTAATCTCCCCATCATTGTTGGTGTCCACATACCGGATATTACCGGGCTCGGCATTGTTTTGGGTCGCATGGGCATCTACCTCGGCCTGGTTTTGGAAAATACCATCGGTCCTCAATCCGAAGAAATGGAAGGGCACCTCCCCTTCGGTAAGGCGGGTATGGAACTGCTGGAACCAGCTCCCCTGAAAAATGGCATCCACACTACCTAAAGAAGTGACTTCCTGGCTTAGGGTGGCAAAGGCATTTAAGTTGGCCCCCCAGGTGAAATCCCCTTCCAAGTCCTTATAGCCTATGGTAAATTCCAAACCTGTGCTTTCGGTTCCACCTACGTTTCGGAATTGAGTGGCATCTGTGGCTCCCAAAGAACTGGGAAGCGGCACACTAACCAAGAGTCCATCACTTTCATTTCTGAAGTACTCTCCGGTTATAGTCAAGGCATTATTGAAGAAGGCCACATCCGCACCGATGTTCAAGGAGGTCAATTCCTCCCATTGCAATTGCTCATTGGGTATCCTCGCCGGCCGTGTACCACTGACCAAGGTACCATCGATTACATAGTTAAAATCGGTCAACAACCCAGTCTGAAACTGATAATTTCCAATATTGTTGTTCCCGGTGACTCCCCAACTCGCCCTAAGCTTCAAGGCGGATAGATCTTCACTATCCTGTAGGAAGGGGAGATTCGCCAAATTCACCGCTCCAGATACCGAGGGGAAATAGCCCCACTGATTCCCTGGTGCGAACCGTGAAGATCCATCCGCCCTCAAGGTACCGCTTAAAAAGAACGTACGATCAAAATCATAACCAATCCTTCCAAAAACAGAATGCAGATTATTCTCAAATTCGGAACTGGTCAAGTTCTCCACCTCATTGGGATTGAGGTTCTGTACATTATCGGTCAAGGGATTAATGGTAAAGGCATCAATCCGATCAAAGATTGTTCTGTTACGCTCATATCCCGCCAAGACATCCAAATTATGCTTTTCGTTAATGGTGGTATTGTATGTAAGCGTATTGGTGACAACCGTACTTAGATTTCTTCGTCTATTGTCCCGAGTCTCCGAGAACAATCGTGTTCTGGAACCCGTGGGAATGGAAGGTTCAAAATTATCCTGATTGGTAAAGGCATGGTCCAAACCAATGGTCAATTTATAGGTTAGGCCCGGTATGATTTCATAACTACCGAAAACCGATCCGACTATACTGGTCTGGGTTTCCAAAAATTCTCCATTTTCCCTAAGCCGTACTGGGTTTTCAATGTCCTGGCCGTTAAAAGAAGTGGTAATTTCCGAATAGAAATTGGTCTCCTCGTCAAAAACAGGTCGGGTGGGGTCAAAACGAGTGGCATTGCCCAAAATAGTGCCCCCATCACCTCCAAATCTTCTGGATATCCCCAAGTTTAAGGTTTGCCCCATGGTAATCTTATCGCTTAGGTCTATGGTGGTATTCAGCCCAACGGAATACCGGTCAAATCGGGATTCTATCAAAGCTCCTTCTTGATTCAAGTACCCAATACGAACACTATAGGTAGCATTTTCGCTACCTCCGGAGGCTTCAATATCATAGTTTTGCCATAGCCCTGTCCTTAAGATTTCATCCTGATAATCCGTACTCACATTGGGATCAAAATTACCGGGCTGTAATCCAGGATAAATTTGATTTCCAGGCTCCACCGGATCGGCATCATATGCTTCTGAGGCATATTGCCGGTATTGATCGGCATTAAGCACGTCCAAGGTCTTTGGAATGGTGGACAGACCCGCATACGTACGTGCGCTGAAACTCGTCCTTCCCTTTTTACCCCCTTTGGTCTTGATCAAAACAACCCCGTTGGAGGCCCTGGATCCGTAAATGGCGGCACTGGAGGCATCCTTTAGTATATCCACCGACTCAATGGCCTCTGCAGGTATGTTGTTCAAGTTAGTTGTAGGCACCCCATCCACAATAAACAAGGGTTGGTTGTTTCCAAAGGTTCCCAGTCCCCTAATCGTCACCAATGGAGCCGCTCCGGGAGTACCTCTATTGGTCACTTGTACCCCTGCGGCCCTTCCTTGGAGCGCTTGTTCCACACCAATGGCCGGGGTTTCCACTAGATCTTCACTGGTTACGGAGGAAATGGCATTCGTAACAGAAACCCTGCTTTGGGTACCGTATCCCACGAGTACCACTTCATCCAATTGGCTGGCATCTTCCTGAAGTGTCACGTTAATGGTGCTTTGTCCATTTACCGGAATTTCTTGGGTAGCATATCCTATATAGCTAACTACCAAGGTGGCACCACTATCCACGTTTATGGTGTAGTTACCGTCAAAATCGGTTTGGGTACCATTGGTGGTGCCCTTTTCCACAATACTTGCGCCAGGCAATGGTGCTCCTGTATCATCCGTTATCGTACCGCTTACGGATGATTGAAATACTGTAGTTTTAGAATCGTCAAAATTTTCTGTCTCGCTGGCCAAGGCCGCCTGAAAGCCTAAAAAAAGCAGTAGGGACAACAGCCCCGACTTAAGAAAATCATGATTTCTCGCCTGTGGCCATAAAAAATGTTTTTTGAGTTTTTGCGTCATAATAGTTGAGTTGTTGAGTTAATTAAAACCTATTCATTCCGAGGGGCCAAAAGGCATTCCAGAATTGAATTCTCCTGATTTTTAAAATTAAAGTAAAAAGTGTTTTTGGATTTCTTGTATTTTGTCAATTGCGAATCATAAAATTACAGATCCTATTTATTAAAATATCCGCTAAATTGGATTTATTTTTTTATATATATCCTATTTTGAGAAATGATTTCATGTTTTAGGTTATTTCCAAGGTGAGAAAAATTCCCATTATTTTACATCATACCATATTCATATTATTGCATTTTAATACCTAGGTATATGCAAATGCACTCCATGGGTTGAGCCAAAGCATTTTCCCAGTGGTGTTTTAGAAATTGCTTCCAAACCTAATTTGAATGAAATTGGAGGTAAACGGGTGATTACAAGTAGTTATCCCAAATTGGATGCACTTATCGTAGGTTACGTAAAGGTGGCGTCGTTCCACCTCAGCTCTTGCTTAAATCGATATAGATCCGTTTTCTCGTTGATCAGAAGAAATTCGGTGTCCATGAGCTCAGCAAAATCCTCCAAGGACTCCGCAGTTATGTTTTGACTATAACAGGTGTGATGGGCACCTCCCGCATAGATCCATGCTGCAGCGGCAGTCTGCAGATCCGGTTTGGGATTCCACAATACCCGGGCTACAGGAAGTTTCGGCATATCATTTTTAACATCCAAGGCTTCCACTTCATTGACCAACATCCGAAACCGATTCCCCATATCCATAATCGAAGCATTAAGGGCATGTCCTTCTCCGGCATTGAATACAAGCCTAACAGGATCTTCCTTTCCCCCGATTCCCAATGGGTGTACCTCACATGAGATATCACCTTTTGCAATAGATGGACAGATTTCCAACATATGCGACCCCAAGCAGGCCTTATTGTCAGGATCAAAATGATAGGTATAGTCTTCCATAAAACTATTACCGCCATCCAAGCCTGCTCCCATTACTTTCATAGTCCTTACCAAAGCTGCCGTTTTCCAATCTCCTTCCGCCCCAAATCCGTAGCCTTCTGCCATTAAGCGTTGTGTAGCAATGCCCGGCAGCTGTTTCATCCCATGCAAGTCCTCAAAAGTATTGGTAAATGCATGAAATCCACCCTCCTCCAAAAAAAATCGCATCCCCAATTCTATTTGTGCGGCATCCCTTAAGGAAGATCGCATACCACCATGGGGCTTTATCGAATTTGCCAGAACATAAGTGCTTTCATATTCTTGAATCAAAATATCGATTTGTTTTTCGGGAATTGCATTGATGTATTGCACCAAATTGCCAACACCATATCCGTTTACCTCATATCCAAATGTAATCTGTGCGGAGACCTTGTTCCCTTCGGTTACTGCCACTTGGCGCATGTTATCCCCAAAACGGGCAATCTTCATTTTTTTTGAATCGGCCACTGCACTGGCCACCCGGCACCAATCAGCTACCTTTTGCACTATCCTATGATCCTGCCAATGCCCCACAATTACTTTTCTCCGCAATCGCATCCGCGACGCAAGAAAGCCAAATTCACGACCGCCATGTGCGGATTGGTTTAAATTCATGAAGTCCATATCTATGGAATTCCAAGGGATATCCCTGTTATATTGGGTATGCAAATGCAAAAATGGTTTTTGGAGTGCCTTAAGGCCGGCTATCCACATTTTGGCCGGGGAAAACGTATGCATCCAAAGGATCAGGCCTACACAACCATCGGCATTGTTGGCCTCCTTACATAATCTTCTTATTTCCTCCGTAGTCTTCACGACGGGTTTGAAGACTATAGTCACTGGAACTTTGCCATCCGCATCAAAACTTTTGGCCATTTCCTCTGAATGCAGGGCTACTTGTCGCAACGTTTCCAAACCATAAAGGTGTTGACTTCCCGTAACGAACCAAACTTCATTTTTACTTAAATCTATCATCCCGAATTATTCAATGTTAAAGACTCAGTGTGCTGAAGGAAACCATAATGTAGATAACGATCAATACCACACCCACGGACGCGATGATATCCCAAATGGTGTAACTGTTTTTGTTCTCCGCCTTTTGCGTGTCCGTTACCGTACCAAAGGTCAGTCCGGCCAATTGTTTTTGGGATGGTGCAGGATAGAACATACTTACACCAATGGCTATGGCGATGCACATGGCAAAGAAATACGCCCCGAACACCAGCCAATTGATATCCGCAAGGGTAAAAAGAAAGCTTCCTTCCGTAAAACTCGATTTTAGGATTTCCAAAGTCAATTTTGAAAACCCGATGATGAACCCTCCGATGAGCGTAGCTATGGCCCCATTGGCATTGATACGTTTGTAAAAGATTCCCAGTAGGAATACCGCAGCAATTGGTGGTGAAATATAGGCCTGTACATTTTGAAGATATTCATACAACCCATCGGACAGCGTGGTGATAATTGGAATCCATAACAATCCCAATCCAACTACAAAGAAAGTGGCGATACGACCTGTTCTTACCAATTCCTCCTCGGGCTTCTCGGGCTTCAGTTTTTTATAGATGTCCAGGGTAAACAAGGTGGAACAGGAATTAAAGACGGAAGCCAAGGAACTCATAAGGGCGGCCAACAATCCGGCGGCTACCAGACCTCGCAATCCAGAAGGCATTAGATTACTCATTAAGACCGGAAAGGCTTGATCCGGACTATCCCAATCCAATTTCCCCTGCATTTTTAACCCCAAGGCGATTACACCCGGGATTAGGAAAAGGAATACGGGCATCAGCTTTAAGAGGGCACCAAAAATGCTACCTCTACGACCTTCCTTGATATTCTTTGCCGTCAATACGCGTTGTACTATGACCTGATCGGTACACCAATACCAAATTCCTACTACGGTACTGGTTATGAAAAGGGGCAACCACGGGTAATCGGGATCGGAATTAGGTCGCCACATATTGAAATAATCGGCACCAACGGTCTCCTTCAATTCGCCCCATCCGCCCACGGCATCCAATCCCAAAAAAGTCAAAATCCCGGCACCCAATACCAGTACAATAGCCTGGATGGTCTCTGTATATACCACGGCACGCATTCCGCCTAAAACCGTATAAAGACCTGTGAGCACCACAGTGGCCACGGCTCCTATCCAGAAAGGAATCCCCAATAGAGCGGAAACCACGACCCCACCTGCGTAGATGGTAACGGAAACCTTGGTCAAAATGTAGGCGATCAAGGACACTACGGACAGCACCCATCTGGAGCGCGCGTCGAACCGTTTTTCCAAAAATTCGGGCATAGTGAATACTCCGCTACGGGCATAGAAAGGAAGAAAAACCCAACCCAGCATCAATACCAGCCAGGCGTGCAATTCGTAAATCAACAAAGGCATTTTATCCCCTGCCCCGTTACCGGCCAGGCCCACCACATGCTCGGAACCAATGTTGGAGGCGAAAATGGAGGCCCCTACCACGAACCAGCCGATGTTCCGGCCGGCCAAAAAATAATCCTCGGTGTCCTTTTGCTTCTGCATAATGACCCACCAGGCCACCCCTAACAGGACAATAAAATAGCCGACAATGACTACCCAGTCCAATGTATCCAATCCTTTCATAAGTTAGTTTTAGTTGGTTGTTCAGTATTCAATGTCCCTGTCCGTAATAGGAATTCTTTCCATGTTTACGTTCAAAGTGCTTTTTTTTCAAAGTTTCCTTTAATGACCCTGCATCGGGATTTATCTGTAAGGTCAAATAGGCCATTTTGGCAATCTCCTCACACACCGCACTATTATACACCGCTTTGGCAGCCGTAGCTCCCCAGCTAAAAGGGGCATGGCTTCCAACCAAGATCATTTCCATCTCATTGTAATCCAAACCCCGTTCTTTAAGGCAATCCACTATTTGAAATCCCGTCATATGCTCATAATCCCCTTGTATGTACTCGTCCTTCATAGGTACCGTGCATGGGACATCACAGATCAGGTGATCCGCATGGGTTGTGCCAAAAATAGGGATATCCAATAATGATTGCGCCCAGGCGGTTCCATACGTAGAGTGCGTATGGACTATGCCTCCTATTGTATCCCATTCCTTGTAGAGTACGGCATGTGTTTTGGTATCGGAAGAAGGGCGCAATTTGCCTTCTACTATCTTGGCATCAAAATCACAGATAACCATATCATCCACCTTTAAATCGGTATAGGGAACACCGCTGGGTTTAATGGCGAATACCTGCTTTTTTCGGTCTACGGCACTTGCATTGCCAAAGGTAAAAAGCACCAATCCCAGTTCCGGAAGCTGCATATTGGCCTGGTAGGCCTCTTCTTTTAGTGTTCTATAGTTACTCATTTCTTTTAACTTGCTCCATTATATGCCTTTCCATGGTTTCGCATAAATTATTGTATTTTCTATAGATAGCCGTATACTCCTTTGTTCGATCGGTATCAGGTTTATACACGGTCTCGAACGGACTTCCCATTTTTTGCATTGCTTGGGGCACATACTCATAAATCCCGGCAGCAACGGCTCCGAATATGGAAGCCCCTAAGGCACATGCCTGTTCGGAAGCTACTACTTTAATGGGCATATCCAGAACATCGGCCATCATCTGCATGATAAAAGGGGATTTTTTGGCCACGCCCCCTAAAGCCACAACGCCTTTAATCGGAATACCCTCTGAAAGAAAACGGTCTACAATCTTTTTGGCCCCAAAGCAGGTAGCCTCGACCAATGCCCGAAATACTTTGGGCGACGTACTCCCCAAATTGATGCCCGAAATGACCCCTTTTAAATTTTGATTGGCATCCGGGGTACGTCTTCCGTTCATCCAATCCAGTGCCAGTTCCCCCGAAGCACCAATAGGTTCTTTTGATGCGGCATGGCTCAATTTTGGGATAAGATCTTTCAAAGCTTCCTTTATCAATCTTTCCTTTGTTACAGCATCGATTACGTTTGAGTTTCCGATAAGCTCTTCAATGGGCCAGCCCAGAAGCTTTTCATACCAGGCATAAATGTCCCCAAAGGCAGATTGACCCGCCTCCAGCCCCAACATATTGGGAATCACTGAGCCATTTACCTGTCCACAGATACCTTTGACCAATTTTTCCTCCCCCTCCAAAGGGGCTACCAAAATATCACAGGTAGAGGTACCCATGATCTTGGTCAAAAAATAGGGTTCCGTCCTTGCGCCTACAGCACCCATGTGGGCATCGAAAGCGCCAACGGATACAACAACCGATTCCGGTAGACCCAGTCGTTCCGCCCATTCGGGACTCAAAGTTCCCACCGGAATTTCAGAAGTGTAGGTCTTTGTATAGAGCCGGTCCCGTAATCCGTCCAACAAAGGGTCTAGGGCCGCAAAGAATGTATTGGGGGGCAAACCGCCAAAGGTCTTGTGCCATAGCGCTTTATGCCCAGCGGCACAACGGCTACGTTTCATTTCGTTGACATCGGTTCCCCCGGTCAATAAAAAAGGTATCCAATCGCAATGTTCTACCCACGAAAAGGCTGCTTTGTGAACACTTTTATCCTGTCTTGAGATATGTAGGATTTTTGACCAAAACCACTCCGAAGAATAAATACCGCCTTCATATTGGGAATAGTCAATATCCCATTTTTTGCATAAGGCATTGATTTCGTCGGCTTCCTGGATAGCGGTATGATCTTTCCAAAGCACAAACATGGCATTGGGATTCTCCCGAAATTCATCGAGAAGGGCCAGCGGTGTTCCTTTGGCATCCACTGCCACCGGGGTTGATCCGGTAGTGTCCACCCCTACGCCCACAATGTTTTGGGCCACTTCCTCCCCAACCTCTTTTACGATTTCGGTAATACTTTGTTCAATACCCTCTATATAATCCTGTGGATGCTGCCTAAACTGGTTTTTTGAGGGGTCACAGTACTTTCCCGCTCCCCAACGCTTATAATGATGAACGGATGTAGCGATTTCTTCACCGGTGGAAGTATTGACCAACAATGCCCGAACCGAATCCGATCCGAAATCCAATCCCAAACAATACGTGGTTTTTGCCATTCTACAGTTTTATATGCCAAACCTCTTGGCTTCAATATATTTATCGTTGGTCCAATTGGGCCCTGACCGAGATTGTCCCTTATTAGTTTTAAACTTTCTTGTCTTACTATATTGATTCCTGAAATAGCCCAAATCGAATAGGTGACTGAAAATAAATCAAGTTCCTATTTGGACGTGATATTCCTTAATGCGGCCAACAACATATTTACGTGATTGGCATCTGAGCTTTCGCCCATTAGGCCTATGCGCCATATTTTCCCTGCAAAGGGGCCAAGACCTCCCCCTATCTCAATATCGTATTCTTCCAACAGTCGGCTTCTTACCGTGGAATCATCTATCCCATCGGGAATACGCACAGCGTTCAACATGGGTAGGCGGTACTGCTCTTCTACCAGAAATTCAAACCCCATACTTTCCAGTCCATCTCGAAGGAGTTCATGATTCTTCTGGTGACGTGCAAAACGGTTTTCCAAACCTTCCTCAAGAACGATCCGCAAGGCTTCCCGCATGGCATACATGGAAGATATAGGTGCAGTATGATGGTAGGCCCTTTTGGCCCCGGCCCAGTAATTCTTCACCAAGGACAAATCCAAAAACCAGCTTTGTACTTTGGTCTTTCGATTATCCAATACATCTATAGCTGCTTGACTAAAGGTAACCGGGGATAATCCAGGAGGGGCACTGAGGCATTTTTGGCTTCCGGAGTATAGGGCGTCGATGCCCCATTCGTCCACTTTCAATTCTGCGCCACAGTACGAGGTCACCGCATCCACTACGAACAATGCTCCTGCTTTCTTGGTCAACCTGCTTATTTCCTCCAAAGGCTGCAATACCCCTGTTGAGGTTTCGGCATGTACTATGGCCAACAACTTTGGGCTACAGCTCTCCAGGGCAGTCCTCACATCCTCTATTTGTATTGGGCTTCCCCAGGCCGCCTCTACCTTAATGACCTTCGCCCCACATCGTTCTGCTATATCGGCCATTCGGTTTCCGAAAACCCCATGTATGCAAATTACCGCCTCGTCGCCTGGCTCTAATAGATTGACCAGGCAGGTTTCCATACCGGCACTTCCGGGAGCGGAGACTACAAAGGTCAACGGATTTTTGGTTTGCAGAGTCTCCTGTGTCATGACCTTAATGTCGTCCATCACTTCCAAAAACTCGGGATCAAGATGTCCTAACAATGGTGTGGCCATGGCCTTCAACACCCTTGGATGTACATCACTTGGCCCAGGACCCATTAATACCCTTGTACTTGTTCTCATTTCATCGATTCTTCCCATTGTGATAGTTTTCGTTTTCTACGGATGATTATAACATGTTCCGAAATATATTCAATTAATTTTTACGGCCCGTATAGCCTCAACAAAATGTTTGGGCCTTGCCTCTGTAAAATGTTCTATTTGATGACGACAACTGAATCCGCAAGCCACAATTTCGTGATTCTTGTGTAGCTCATTTATCGCTGGAAACAGAATTTCATTTCCAATTTTTTGGGAAAGGGTATAATGCTCTTTCTCGTAGCCGAAGGAACCGGCCATACCACAACAACCTGATGGTATTTCCCGAATCTCCTTTGCTGAATCCTTTATCAATGTCTTCATGGCATTGGTGCCATACAATGCTTTTTGATGGCAATGCCCATGGATGGCCAGGGCCTCGGATATGGGTTCAAAACGTACATTCAAATGGCCCTTTTCCAGTTCATTGCGCAAGAATACATCAATCATCATCACCCCATTTTTCAATTGTTCCGCCATCTCCGTATCGGCAATCATATCTGGCAGGTCATCGTTTAGAGCGGAGGCACAACTGGGCTCGCAGACCACCACCTTTAATCCCTTGTCCAAGAATTTTTTTAATCCGTCTATGGTTTGTGCAGCCTCTCTTTTGGCATCCCGTAAAAACCCATGGGAGATTTTCGGTCGCTGGCAACAACCCACATGGGCTAAAATGACCTCATAACCACAGGAATTCAAAAGCTGAAGTGCAGAAATCCCCACTTGGGGTTCATGATAGTTCAAATAGGTATCCGCAAAAAGCACCACTTTTTTGTCGCCCTTATTTGTTTTGTGGGCTTGTGTCGCGAACCATTTGTAAAAGGGTTGTTTGGCAAAACCAGGTAGTTTTCTTCGCTTATCAAATTTTGCGGTACGTTCCAAAATCGACCGGAACAGCATTGTTTTTTGAAGGGGGTTGACCATATTGGCCTTCCATCCGGAAATATTAGCTGCGGCTTTTGCCGAGTCCCGTATTAGTTTATCCCTAAGCGTAATGCCATGTTCATCATAATACATTTGCAAGCTATCGCTTTTCATCTTCGCCATATCCACATTGCTGGGACATTCGGATTTACAGGCCTTACAAGAAAGGCAAAGGTCCATGACCTCATGGAGACGTTGGCTGGCCAGACCTTCCTCTCCAAATTGATTGGACATTGCCAAACGCAGCGCATTGGCCCTTCCCCTTGTCGAATGCTCTTCGTCCCTTGTGGCCTTGAAACTGGGGCACATGGTTCCACCGATTATTTTTCGGCATTCCCCAACCCCGGTACACATATGTACCGAAGCCTCAAAACCTCCCTCATCCTGGTATTGATACTCTGTCTTTACGGCTTGGTCTTGATAGGTAGTTCCATACCGCAAATTGTGTTCTATGGTCTGTGCCTCAACAATCTTGCCTGGATTCATCAAGTTATCCGGGTCGAATAGCTTTTTGATTTCTAAAAAGGCTCCATATAGGGTTTCACCGAAAAAACGTTTGTTATATGCGCTCCTTACCAAGCCATCTCCATGTTCCCCGCTCCAAGACCCCTTGTATTTCATTACCAGTTCAAAGGTATCTTCGGTAATCGCTTTTAGCCTTTGGATATCCTCTTCCAATCGAAGATCCAATATGGGACGTACATGGATTACCCCAACACTGGCATGCGCATACATGGCCGCCTGGGTTCCATGCTTTTCACATATTTTCAAAACCTGATCTATGTATTCGGGCAAGTGTTGGGATGGTATTCCGGCATCCTCGATAAATGCCAAGGGCTTTTTGTTTCCCTTTAGCCCCAACATCAATCCCAAACCTTTCTTACGGATGACCCAAACATCTTCGTAGGCTTCGCCTTCCGGAAAAACCGGGTAGGCATAACCAAATCCATTCGCCTTTAATCGTGAAATCATTTGCCGAGGCCTCTCCAGCACATCATTAAGGGTATCGCCGTAGAATTCCACTATTAATATGGCTTCCGGGTTTCCTTCCAAAAAGTGGCAATGGTGTTTTGTAGTGAGGTTCTCCCTACTAAGGCCAATAACCGTTTTATCCAATATCTCAATGGCGGAAGGGCTAAAGGGTAGCATGGGTTCCACCGCGGATATGGCTTCCAAAATTTCCGCAAAATGAACCACGCAGACCGATTTATATTTGGGCAGGTCTACAAGATTGAGCTTAAGTTCCAAAGTAGTGGCCAAGGTACCTTCACTACCACATATCAATTTGCTTAGGTTCCATTGGTCGGAATACACGAATTCATCCAAGTTGTACCCTCCCACTCTCCGCATTACCTTGGGAAAACGTTCCTTGATTTCCGTAGCATGGGTATCCACCAATTTTTTGAAAGCGGTATAGATCTCTCCCTCCCGATTATTTTGCGCTGCTTTTTTATGATATTCTTCCGGGGAGCAGTTGTTTAATTGTAGCGTAGTACCGTCCGTGAGCAATACCGTAGCTTCCAGAATGTGATCCACGGTCTTACCATACAAGATACTTTTGGTCCCCGAGGAATTGTTGCCGACCATTCCCCCTACATTTGCCCTACTTCCCGTTGCGGGATCCGGTGCAAAATGCAATCCGTAGGGCTTCAACTCCGCATTGAGGTTATCCCTTACCATACCCGGTTGTACCCGTACCCATTTTTCCGACTCGTTTATTTCCAACAACGCGTTCATATATTTGGAAAAGTCCAAAATCATGGATTTGCCTACGGTCTGTCCGGCCAAGCTGGTTCCAGCTCCCCTGGGAAGTATGCTAATCTTATTTTTTTGTGCCACGGAAACGGCGTTTTTTACATCTTCGGCATCCCTTGGTAAGGCTACTGCCAGGGGTTTTATCTGATAGATACTGGCGTCAGTGGCGTACATGCCCAAAGAGTATTCGTCCGTTAAAACTTCTCCCTTTAACGATTTGTCCAAACTATCAAAAATAGCCTTCATCCTAATAGTGCCGTTTATCAAATAAAGATAAGTCCCAAGAGACCAACTACCAATAAATAATATAGGGTAGGTACAATGGTCCTACGCAAAACCATGCCTTCCTTTCCAAGAAAGCCCACAGTGGCCGAGGCCGCTACCACATTGTGAATCGCGATCATATTGCCCGCAGCGGCACCGACGGCTTGCAGTGCCAATACTACAAAAGAAGGCATTACCAATTTTGCCGCTACCCCAAACTGGAACAGTCCGAACATAAGGTTGCTTACGGTATTGCTGCCTGCAATAAAGGCTCCCAATGCACCAATGGTAGGGGCGAACATAGGATAAATCTGGCCAACGGTATCCGCAACCCATTCCGCCATCGTAATGGGCATACCGGGAATACCGGTAGGGTTTGCTCCCGAGTTAATATAGATACGAACCATGGGTACCGTAAAAATCAATACAAAACCGGCCCCCAATAACATTTTTGCACTGTCCTTAAAAGCAATCCGAACCTTGTCCCATTTCATATTATGTAACCCTATAGTAATCGTTCCCGCTATCAGCAGAATTGTACCGGGCAAATAGAACGGGCTACTGGACGCCGAGATGGAGGTGCCTAAAATTTCGGGCCATACTAACTTTATATTGCCAAGCCAGCCTTTAAAGGGTAGCTGTGGAAGTCTAGACAATACCAGTAAGGCCGCCATCGAAAGATAGGGCATCCATGCCTTGGCCAGTGATATCTTTTTCGTGCCGTTGTCATCCTTCAATTTTACCTTTAAAGTACCGAACCAAATGGAAGGCCAGTTCTCCTCGGTATCAAAGTCCCATACTTTTTTTGGAATCAAAAAACCTCGTTTTGCCGCAATCACTACAATAGGAATAGCGACCAATGCCCCTAACAAAGAAGGAAACTCAGGTCCTAAAAAAATACCGGTAAGAACATAGGGAATCGTAAAGGCAAGTCCACCAAAAAAAGTGAAGGGCAGTATCTGTAATCCTTCCTTCCAAGATCTGTTCTTACCAAAAAAACGGGTCATCATACAGACCATAAGCGTTGGCATAAGTGTTCCAGCTATGCCATGAAGGAGCACCACTTCGGAGGTAACCTGTTGTATATAATCGGAAAGTTCTAGACCGGTTGTGGCCAGTTCCGCATCAAATTCAGGGCTTTGGATACCTCCACTTACACCAACCAATATAGGGGTTCCTACGGCTCCAAAGGATACCGCGGTACTCTGTACCATCATCCCCAACATAACCGCACAAAAGGCCGGAAAGCCCAAACCTACCAATAAGGGTGCTACAATTGCAGCCGGGGTGCCAAAACCGGCCGCTCCTTCAATAAAGGAACCGAAGAGCCATACAATGATGACCACCTGTACCCTGCGGTCTTTGGAGATATCGGCAAAACCCTCTCGAATTACACTTAACGCCCTTGAATACTTGAGCAGATTTAAAAGTACGATGGCCCCAAAAACAATGTACAAAATATCGAAAGTGATGAACAGCCCTTGAATCGTGGAGGCCATGATATCGATGATAGCTATATCCCAGACCAAAAAAGCGATACCAATCGTGACCAAAAACGAAATGGGCATGGCCCTTTTTGCCGGCATTCTTAATCCTACCAAAAGTATAGCGGCCGTAAGAATAGGAACGACCGCCAGAAATGCCAATAACGATGATGACATGTCCAACTTAGTTTTTGTTCTACAATTTAAACCTTTGCGATTTGTTTAAAAATAATACAAATAGGTTTTAATCGGGAAAGTCCTTAAGATTCTTCATAGATGCTTAAATATAAAATAAAGAAAACCCGAATGTCCTGGACACCTACTCCTGATGACGAATACTATCAACTCAAGTATTGTGGTTAACGATCCATTTCATGTGCAAACCTTTGCATAAGATTGGTACTGTTATCCTTTCCATAACCCCTATTTTTATGTTGGATTGTTAAGATTGAACACTTATTCCACTACAGCATGGACTTCCCGAGAAACATAAAATATCCGCTCTTTTCCATTATCCTGATAATCGGGATTTCCTGCGCCCCAAAAAAAAGTCTGCATCCCAAAGAAATACGGATTGCCGTAATTGCGGATGCGCACCTTCAGGACGTTTATGGAGAACTTCAGGATAGTGAATACCGTGGTATAAAGAACCCCAAAAATGGGGATTATGTGCTTATTAGGACAATGGGAAGTCAATTGAGGTCTACCCGAATTTTTAATGAAAATTACTTCGCATTTTTGGCCGCTCTTGAAGATATAGTTAAAAGAAATGTAGACTATGTATTGTTACCAGGGGATTTCTCAGATGACGGGCAGCCTATCCATCTGCGTGGACTAAAACGGATTTTGGAAGACTATTCCAAAGACCATGGACTGTCATTCTACTTGATCCATGGCAACCATGATGTTGTACGGCCGTTTAACCGTAAAGATGGAAAAATGGATTTCCTTGGGGAAGGTGGCAAGCGGCAACCCATTATGTCCCACGAGCAGATGTACGTAGCCGATACCATCAAAGAACACCCAGTAATAGTCTCAAGTGACATTCAAAATTTGGGGTATTACGAATGTACAAACCTCCTATCCGATTTTGGGTTTTTCCCCAAAGAAGACCATGTGTATTGGGAATCCCCATTTTCCGATTATACCTACGATACTTACAATTTTGAGAAGGCCAAGGAACAGGCTTCCCTAAAAAATAGGAGTAGCATACTTCCTTCAAATGATATTCCCTTGCCGGACACCAGTTATCTAGTAGAGCCCATCGAAGGAATCTGGTTACTCGCCCTTGATGCGAATACCTATCTCAAAAAAGAAAGTACGAGGAATGTAGTGGCCCCAAAGGAGTATCCCAATACCGGATTGGGTCATGACAACCTTTTGGAAACCAAAAAATACCTCGTAGACTGGGTGGGCAAAGTAGTGAAAAGTGCAGAAAAACAGGGCAAAATACTCATTGCCTTTAGCCACTATCCCATGGTCGATTTTACAAATGGTGCTACCGCTGAAATTGATAATTTATTAATCGGCAGCCAAATGCAATTGAGGCGGGTTCCCGATAACAAAGTAGCGGAAGTATTTGCCGATGCCGGCCTAAAACTCCACTTTGGAGGCCATATACATATAAACGATACGGGAATCACCACCACGGAAAAGGGAAATACGTTAGTGAACGTTCAAGTACCTTCCTTGGCGGCCTATAAGCCGGCCTATAAATTGCTTACCATAAGGGAAAAAGCGGTTATGGAGGTGGAGACGATAACCCTGGATTCCGTTCCTAGGCTTGATGAATTTTTCAACTTATACGAACAGGAGCACACATTTTTGAGAAGTATAGATGACCAAAATACTTGGAACAAGCAAGTTTTGACATCAAAGAACTATCATGAGTTCATGACATGGCATTTAAGGGAACTCGTTCGATTACGTTTCCTAAAATCTGAATGGCCAACTGAATTTGCTTCCTTTCTTTTACCTATTTCCGGTAAGGAATTGCTGGTGCTCTCGCAAGCGAACATTTCGGAACCTCTTGAAGAGTCGCTGAATAAAATCAAGGAGAATCCGACTTTGGATTACTGGATAGAAGCTCGGGAGAGTGCCAAAAAGGCAAATCTGGATTTTAATCGGTTCGAAGATTGGTCGGGATCCGACCTGGTATTCGACCTCTATCGACTTAGAAGCGCCGACGAATTGGCCTTCAACGATATTGGCCAAGAACGGCTGGATCAATACCAGCTTATTATCGAATCGTTCGTAAAACAGGAAAATCTAATTTTAGGTAATGACCTGATGCGGAGCAACCTAATCGAGTTGCTAAAAATGTTTCAAAAATTTATGGAAGGGGAGCCCTCCGATCATTTTCAAATACATCTCAATACCGGGAAAGTAATACCGTTGAACAATAAAGCGACAGATTAAATCCGATTTACGGAACAAGATACCGAACCGTAACGGTTAGACTTCCAAAATTAGAAAGGGCCTAATCCCAACCTATTCAACAATACACGATGGACAGCCAAAACCTAAGTGGGAATTATCCGATTTCCGATATTTTTACGGGTCTGTTTTCCTGAATGGACTTTATAGCGGCAAGTCCAATTTTTAGGGATTGCAGACCATCGTTCCCATCAACGGGCATCATAGTCCCGTTTGCAAGTCCCTTGATGAAATCCTTCATTTCTGTTTTGTAGGCCTCCTGATAGCGTTCCAGGAAAAAATGTAGGGGTAGGGCCGCATGTATGCCTTGATTGTTGTACAATTTATGTGAATCGTGAAAATTGTTGTTGGATTGTACCATGCCCTTTGATCCAAAGACCTCTACCCTTTGATCGTAGCCATAAGATGCTTCCCTGCTATTATCTATGATGGCCATGGTACCGTCCGAATAGGTTAGTGTGACTACGGCAGTATCGATATCCCCCGCATCCCCGATGGCCGGATCGATCAAAACGGCTCCTTTGGCATATACTTCCTCTACTTCCTTGTCCACTACAAAGCGGGCCATATCAAAATCATGAATGGTCATATCCAGAAACAATCCTCCTGATTTTTCAATATAGCTTACCGGCGGAGCACCGGGATCACGACTGGTAATCTTGACCAAATGGGGAATTCCCACGGCCTCGTTTTTCACCAACTCCCGAACTTTCCTGAATTCCTTATCGAACCTACGATTAAAACCCAACATAAGTTTTACCTCAGACTCCTCAACGGTCTTCAATACCTCCGAAACCCTGGCCAACGACAAATCCAATGGCTTTTCGCAGAAAATATGCTTTCCCAATTTTGCCGATAGCTCCACATAATCCGCATGCGTATCGGTAGGGGAACAAATCAAAACGGCATCGATTTGGGTGCCTCCCAACATTTCCTCAAAAGTATCGGTGGTATAAGGTACGCCTTTATCCCTTGCATATTGCAAAGACTCCTTATCGGGATCTGTGGCCGCTACGACCTCCACATCCGATGTTTGAAGCAGATTGTCCAAATGGATTTTTCCAATTCTTCCCAATCCTGCTATGGCTAATTTTAGTTTTGTCATCTGTTTTCAATTAATTACAATCCCAATGTTTTTATGTAATCCCTATTGGCCTGTGCACATTTTTTAGGTTCTCCCATACCCGGAAGTATGTCCTGTTCAACAACGATCCAATCCCTGTAATCTTGCTCGTTTAAAAGTTTAACTACCGCTTTGAAATCTACCGTTCCCTTTCCCAGCTCGCAGAACACTCCTTTTTTTAGGGCATCAAAATAATCCCCGTTTTCTTGGCGGGATAGCCGAGCGGCTTCTGGATCATAGTCCTTAAAATGAACGTGCCATATTCTGTCGGAATACTTCGTTATGGCATCTGTAGGATTCCCTCCGCCAAAGGCATAATGTCCCATATCCAAACAGAGTCCCAATAACACAGGATCTGTCAAGGCCATAAGGGTATCTACCTCCTGTGGGGTTTCCACGTATCCTGCACAATGATGATGAAAAACGGTGCGGAGTCCATACTTTTCCTTCACCGCTTTGGCCACTTTTTCGGCACCTGCCGCATATACTTGCCATTGTTCTTCGGAAAGTCCCATTTCCGGGGTTATCCTGCCTGCGTATTGTGTCCGATCCAGGACGGTTCCATTATCATCGGCCAAAACAATAAACGCATTCGTATACCCTGCCCTATACATCAACTGGGCCACTTTTAATGCGGTATCGACCCCTGCTTCATGGGTTTCGCTATCAGCCAAGGCTACTGGAACAAAGGCTCCCAACAACTCCAACCCTCTCTTCTCGATTTCCTGGCGCAAGAGATTTGGATCTGTAGGCATATATCCCCAATCACCAAGTTCCGTACCAATATAGCCCGTCTCCTTTATCTCGTCCAAAACCTGTTCAAATCCGATTTCTTCGGATTTTTCCTCTAGGTCAAATTCCAGGGCACCCCATGAGCAAGGGGCATTTGCTATTTTAATCATCCTGTCTTTTTAAAATTTACGGGACCATATATTGGGCCATCGCTCTATAATTACTTTGGTCTGGGTAAAAAACTCAATGGCATGTTTTCCCTGTCCATGCAAGTCTCCGAAGAAACTGTCCTTCCAACCGCTAAAAGGAAATTGGGCCATCGGGGCCGCCACTCCAATGTTAATGCCAATATTGCCTGCATCCGCCTCGTTCCTGAACCTCCTCGCATTTGCCCCGCTTCCCGTAAACAAACAGGCCATGTTACCATAGTCTCCGCTGTTAACGAACGAAAGAGCCTCATCTATAGTCGCCATAGAAATAAGACTCATTACAGGACCAAAGATCTCCGTTCTTATAAGTTCCTTGTCCAAGGCCACATTCTCCAGAATGGTGGGGGTAATGAAATTCCCATTTTCAAATCCAGAAATTGAGGTATTTCTGCCGTCTAAGAGCACTTGGGCACCTTCATCGACTCCCTTTTGAATCAATCCCTCTATTCTTGTCTTGCTCTCCGGGGTGATTACCGGGCCCATGCTAACCCCTTCTTCCCAACCGTAACCGGTAGTCCTTGATTTTACGGTTTCGTAAAGGGCATCCTTTACTTCCCGCTGCTGGTCATCCACTGTGATGATGGTCGAGGCCGCCAAACATCGCTGTCCCGCACAGCCATAAACGGAATCCGCAATAATTTTTGTGGACATCTCGATATCCGAATCGGGCAATATGACTACGGGATTTTTCGCGCCTCCTTGGGCCTGTACCCTTTTCCCGTTGGCCGTTCCCTTGGAATAAATATATCGCGCTACCGGTGTACTACCCACAAAACTGATGGCCTTGATATCCGGATGCTCCAAAAGCGCATCTACGGAATCCTTTCCGCCATGCACTAGATTCACCAAGCCCTTGGGAATATCCAATTGATCGATGAACTCAAAAATCTTCATCATGGTCAGGGGTACTTTTTCGGAAGGCTTTACGATAAAGGCATTCCCCGTTGCAATCGCATAGGGCAAAAACCAGAATACAATCATACTCGGAAAATTAAAAGGTGTAATACAGGCCGTAACACCTAAAGGCTGGCGAATCATCATCTCATCTATGCCTGTGGCAATATCCTCGATGACATCCCCGGCCATAAGCATGGGCGTACCACAGGCCACCTCAACATTTTCTATGGCCCTTTGTATCTCCCCAAAGGATTCGGCCTTGGTCTTGCCCGACTCATCCGTAATGATCTTTGCCAAAACCTCCGAATTTTCTTCGAGCAACGATTTTAAATGGTACAGCACCTGAACCCTTTTCATTACAGGAACCTTACTCCATTCCCGATATGCCTTTTGCGCAGCGATCACAGCTTCGGCCACATCATTTTTCGTGTTCGGGCCATACGGTACTTTTGCCAAAACCTGCTGATCGGCCGGATTTACTACATCAATCGTTTCTTTGGATGTACTGTTTTGCCAATCGCCATTTATATAATTTTTTAAAATGCTCATTTTTTGAATGCTTAATACGTGTTAATAAAAAAACTGCTTTTATCCATTGCTGCCCAATAAAACATATATCAAAATCGTAATTGTACACAACCCGATCGACATGGTTTTGGTATACTTCCATGATACCAGGTTAACGGCACCCACATCGGTAACTTCATACAAATTCCTTCTTGGGTAAAAATAGGAAACTACGTACATAATAGCCACATTCAATACTAATTCAATCCCCCATAAATGCACAAAATGAATACCATGATCCGTATAGCCCCAAGTCATGAAAATGTAAAAGCATAGGCCGAAAATCAAAGCGGCCTTTGCGCCCAATGCCGAAACCCTTTTCATAAAGAACCCAGCCAGTAAAATGGAAGCGATAGGGATAAAGAAAATACCGTTCAATTCCTGCAATAATTGATACAATCCATCGGAGGCATTGGCGACCATAGGGGCCGCAAAAATGGCCACTACGGCCAAAACGGCCGATGTTCCCTTACCAATCCTCACGAGATGGGTATCGCTAATATTTTTATATAAGTGTTTTTTTACAATATCGACACTGAACAGGGTGGCTACCGAATTTAAAACCGAATTAAAAGTGCTTAAAACCGCCCCCATAATTACAGCGGCAAAAAAACCGATCAACCAAATGGGAAGTACCTTTTTTACCAATTGGGGATAAACGGAATCCTGCTGGTCAAAATAGGTGTCTTGAAAATAAAAGTAACAGATAACCCCTGGAAGTACGATGACCAATGGAATCAATATTTTAAAAAGGCCCGTCAGCAGTAATCCCTTTTGGGCTTCCTTTAAATTCTTGGCCCCTAATGCCCTTTGAATAATAGCCTGGTTCATCCCCCAGAAATAAAGTTGATTGATAATCAATCCCGTAAACAATACCTCAAAGGGCAGTACCGAATCAGGTTTTCCTATTACATTGAATTTCTCCGGTGCAAACTCATAAACCTTTACCAAGCCATCCACAATATTGTTGTCGCCAATGGCCATTAAGGCAAGAATGGGAATCAACAAGCCTCCAATCAAAAGACCGAGGCCGTTAATGGTATCGGAATATGCTACCGCCTTTAATCCCCCAAAAATGGCATAAATGGAACCTATGGCCCCAATGACCACAACCGTTATCCAAAGCCCTTGGGTCGTATCGACACCCAAAAAATCCGAAACCCCGAAAAGGCTTTCGATGCCAATGGCCCCGGAATATAGTACGATAGGCAAAAGGGTAACCACAAAGGAGAAAATCAATATGGCGGCGACCATGGTCCGTGTGATACTATCAAACCGATTTTCCAAAAATTGAGGAATGGTGGTGAGACCCATCTTAAGATATTTGGGTACGAAAAAGATAGCGGCGATGACCAGTGCTATTGACGAGGTAACCTCCCAGGCAATTACGATAAATCCATTGACGTACGAATTGCCATTCATACCGATCAGATGTTCCGAAGAGATATTGGTCAGCAACATAGATCCTGCAATCACGGTTCCGGTGAGACTTCTCCCTCCCAGAAAATAGCCTTCGGAAGAGCCCAAATTGGTTCTTCGCAGGCTATACCAAGTAAAGAGGGCCACTCCTCCCGTAAAAAGGATAAAGGAGGCCAACGTAATGATCAAATCGGTATTCATTAGGCCGGTGGTGGTTTAGAGATAATACTTTTGGGTTTTCTTGTTGGTTTGATAGGTCTTGTACGATTCACTTACGGCGGTCTTCTCCGATACCTCCGCCACGGCCACATCCCACCAAGCAAAACCGGGAACTCCTTTCTTACGATCCACCTCAATATAGATCAAGGTGGTCCGGTCAATGGTCTTTGCCTCTTTAAGCGCCTTTTTGAGCTCCCCAACATTGGAGGCCTTGATTACATGTGCCCCCATACTGGCCGCATTGGTAGCATAATCGATAGGCAACAACCCTCCATCCAATTGGTTGGTCTCTTCATTGCGATAACGGTAAAATGTACCAAAACCGTCGCTTCCCAACGAAGCGGACAGCCCCCCGATACTGGAGTACCCATCGTTATTCAGGAGCACAATGGTCAATTTTTGTCTTTCCTGAATGGAGGTAATGATCTCCTGCGACATCATCAAGTAACTGCCATCTCCTACCAACACATAAATCTCACTGTCCGGACGGGCCATTTTGGCACCCAATCCACCGGCGATTTCATACCCCATACAAGAGTACCCATACTCCAAATGAAAGCCTTTTGGGTTTCGTGTTCTCCATAATTTGTGTAAATCGCCCGGAAGGCTCCCTGCGGCACAGATCATGATGTCGTTGCCTTCGGAAAACGTGTTTACCGCACCAATAACCTCACCTTGAAAAGCCGGGGTTTCGTTCTTTTCCGAATAGATGTCGGAAACAAAATCATCCCAGCTGGTATTAAGGTTCTCCACTTTTTCCCGATAATCACCGCTGACCTCATAATCGGACAACTGATCGTCGATTTCCTCAAGAATCGCCTTGGCATCCCCTATCAGTGGCAACGCTCCGTGTTTAAATGAGTCGAATTCGGTGATGTTGATATTGATAAACCGTACCTTGGGATTTTGGAAGGCCGATTTTGAAATCGTGGTGAAATCGCTATACCGTGTTCCAAGGCCAATCACCAAATCGGCTTCCCCTGCCACTTCAATAGCTCCCGGAGTTCCCGTTACCCCTACGGCACCCAGATTTTGGGGTTCATTGTACTTCAATGATCCCTTGCCTGCAAAAGTCTCGGTAACCGGAATGCCCGTGCGATTGACCAATTTTTTCAATACTTCAGTGGCGCCGCTATAAATGGTGCCGCCTCCTGAAACTATCAAAGGCTTTTTGCTTGCCCTTATTTGTTCGATAGCCTTTGCCAAAAAGGTTTGATCGGGCATTGTTCTACCGATATGCCATACCTTTTTTTGGAAAAGAGTAATGGGAAAGTCAAATGCTTCTGCCTGTACGTCCTGGGGAATACTTAAGGTAACGGCCCCAGTTTCGGCTTGAGAGGTCAATACCCGCATAACCTCGGGCAATGCCGTAATCAATTGTTCTGGGCGATTGATTCGATCCCAGTATTTGGATACCGGCCTGAAGCAATCATTGACCGAAATGTCCTGGGTAGCTGCCGATTCCAATTGCTGTAGAACGGGGGCCACATGCCGGGTCGCAAAAATATCCCCCGGAATCAATAAAACAGGAATCCTATTTATGGTGGCCGCTGCGGCACCTGTAACCATATTGGTGGCTCCCGGACCGATGGAAGAAGTACATACAAAGGTCTGCAAGCGATTTTTCACTTTGGCAAAGGCCGCAGCCGTGTGTACCATGGCCTGTTCGTTTCGCGCCACATAAAATGGAAAATCCGGATTTTGGTGCAATGCCTGCCCTATTCCCGCTACATTACCGTGACCCAAAATCCCAAAACAACCGGCAAAAAACCTGTTTTGGATACCATCCCTCTCCACGTATTGATTTTTTAGGTATTCGATCGTGGCTTGTGCAACCGTGAGTCTTTTTACTTCCATTTTGATCAAAATTTAAAATCCTCCATTTTTTTCTATAAAGGCCAGCGATTGTTCCAAAGTCGGCATAAAATTGGCGCATCCCTTTTGGGTCACCACATGAGCCCCGCTGGCATTGCCCATGCGACAGGCCTTGTACATATCCCATCCCTGCAATACACCATAAAGAAATCCGCTGGCAAAGGCATCACCTGCGCCTAGAATGTTAAGCACCTCTACCGGGAATCCAGGGACATCCTGCATAGGCCCATCCTTTCTACAGATACTCGCCCCATCCTTGCCTCTCTTTACAATCAGGGTCTCTATGCCCGTGGCAAGCAGCTGTTTTATGGACTCGTTAATATCCCCTGAAATTTCCGGGGCCGATATTTGCTGATGCTTTATGGTTACTTGGGATGTGTTGACCATAGTCGCCGCCAATATTTCTTCCTCGGTCCCAATGGCAATTTTTACTTTCGGCAATACGGCGCGCATGGTTATGCCATACGCCCTATAGTCGTGCCACTGGTCTGCCCTGAAATCCAAGTCAAGAACTACATCAACCTTATTTTGGTTGGCTACTTCAGCAGCATAAAAAGTAGCACTTCTGGAGGGTTCCCTATTCATGGCCGTACCATTGATCAATAAAATCCGATGCCCCGGAATATTGGCCATATCCACATCATCAATGTCCACTTGGCTATCGGCTGCATTGTCCCTGTAAAATACCAGCGGAAACTTATCCGGTGGCTCTATCCCCAGCACAACCGCACTACTACGAGCGGAATTTTTTACAGGGATACATTGCGTATTGACTCCCTCTTGGTTTAGAAAGTTTACAATGAACTCGCCTACCTTATCATTGCCAACAGCCGTTAAAAGACTGGTGTTGACTCCCAATCGCGCACAGCCTACGGCAATATTCAATGGAGAACCCCCTACAAAGGCATCGAACCCTTTGATATCATTAAAAGCGGAACCGATGTTTTGGGAGTACAGGTCTATGGAAGACCTTCCAAAGGTGATTACGTCATATTTTTTGTTGGCCATATTCCTATATATTCATTTCCGCTGTTACGAGGGGTAATCTTTTGTCCTTTGAGGTCCACGAATCGTAAATCCATTCATGATCTGGATCTGTGGTATTGGCCAGGCATTGATCTGTTCCCGCCAAAAAGTTAAGATAGTAACAATGAAACCCATGTTCCGCCACAACCGGATGAAAACCCCTAGGTATCATAACCACATCATTATGCCGAGGTCTCACTATTTCATCCAAGGATCTATCCTTGGTGTAAACTTGCTGAATGGCATAGGCTTCCGGTTTTTGAAATTTGTAGAAATAGGTCTCTTCCTGAATGGGTTCCAGCACGGTGCCATCTTCCGCAAGAATGCGTTCATCGTGTTTATGCGCAGGGAAAGAACTCCAATTACCCGATGGTGTATACACCTCCCTTACCACAATACTATGGCATCCAAAGCCAGGAGGTACCAAATCGTTGAACTGCCTTGTAGCATTGTCTCCGCCAAAAATCACGACCGGTGTCTCTTTTGGCGTAACGAACTTCGCGGGAAAATCCTCGTCGGCCTTGCACCAGCCGTAGGCTATATCCAATGTATCACTGGTAGCCTTTAGCCCAAACTTTGTATGTCTTGGCAAATAAAGGGTATGGGCCACTCCGCTGAATACGTCTTTGCGGCCGTTTTTGGTTTCCCAATTTCCCTTATCGCTTTCTACCTCAAAGTTACCGCTCAACAATACAATGACCATCTCATTTTCTCGGGTGTCCCATTCCCAGGTTTCATCCCGAACCATTTCCCTGGCTTCAAAGGAAAGATATTCCCATTGGGCCGATTCGGGGGTTATTTGATGATATACCCTTGATCCGGTTTTAGGCTTTACTACTAATGGAGATTTTGTTCCCATACTATTATTTTATTGGATGAGTTGATTTGCTTTACCCGTGGCTCCCAAAAGTTCGAATTTCTCCAGCATAAATGCCTCGTTCGCTTCCATATACTTTTTGCCCGGGACTATAGGATCAAAGAGTTCAGGGGTATCCCTAAAAAACTCCCTATGCACCCTTGCCCAAAGGAGTCTGGTGTCCGTGGCTATATTAATCTTGCACACGCCGTAGGTAATCGATTTGACTATTTCTTCCGGAGAAACCCCGGTCGCCCCTTCATTCAGTGCACCCCCGCTGCGATTTATGCGGGAAATTTCCTTTTCATTTACCGCAGACCCGCCGTGGAGCACAATGGGAAAATAGGGAAGACGCTGTTGTATGTCCTCCAGAATATCAAACTGTATGCCTTCACCTCCAGAAAACTTATAGGCTCCATGACTTGTGCCTACCGCCACGGCCAAACTATCACATTGGGTCAATTCTACAAATTTTTCAACTTCCGAAGGCTTGGTATATCTTGCTTCTTTTTCATCTACAGAGATATCGTCCTCAATCCCACTGAGCACTCCCAATTCCGCCTCTACACAAACATTTTTCTTATGGGCTTTCTGTACTATTGCCCTGGTTCTCTCAACATTTTTATCAAAACTGTCATGCGATGCGTCTATCATAACCGAGTTGTATGTATTGGAAGCTATCGCGTCCAATGCATGTTCCTCATCCCCATGATCCAAATGAACGGCATAAACCGTTTTTGGATATATTTTGGACGCTGCTTCGATTATTTTGGACAACATATTTGCATGGGCATAATTCCTTGCCGCCGGCGTAATCTGAACCAAAAAAGGCGCATTGGCTTTCTCCCCGGCACGAAACAGTGCATGTACCTGCTCCATCGTAAATACGTTTACCGCGGCAATCGCATATTTACCGTAGCAGTTTGTAAAGAGTTCCTTTGGCGAAACGATCATATTAGTCCATTCTACGGAAATCATTAGGACCTCCTAGCATCATAAAAAAACAATAAAAAAACGATGTTGAAAAGCATGCTGGATTAAAATACTATGCAAAGGTTTGCATTTTCCTACAACTCTATTTTGTCGTTTATCCTAGATGTACATTCCTTTGAAGATGCCCTTATAACGAGCTCCGGCTTAAAAACTTCCTGTCGAAAATCTTTCTGTGGAACTTCATCATTTAATCTATGCAATATGATTCTTGCAGAGAGCATCCCCAAGCTGTAAACCGGTTGCCAGACCGTAGAGAGGGACGGTCTAAAATAAGAAGAATGGGGTTCATCATCAAAACCTACTATTGAAATATCCTCTGGTATCTTTAGGGCCATTTTTCGGGCAATATGCATGGCAGAGATAGCAATATTATCGTTCATGGCAAAAATTGCGTCGGGTGGATTTTCAAGCCTTAATAGCTTTTCGGATTGTTTCAGCCCATCATCATGGGAAAACCCGGGAACATGTTCAATATACTCTTTTCGAATAGGTATGCCCCCGTCTTCCAAAGCATTCAAATAACCTTGAAGCCTATGCTTTGTGGTGCTAAGATTTAAAGGCCCTCCTAAATGCGCAATTTTCGTACACCCTGATTTAATAAGATAGTCCACCGCCTGAAAAGCTCCCGCATAGTCATCAACCAAGACTTTATCCGCCTCCAATCCCGGGCAGTCCCTATCAAAGACCACCACTGGAATATCATTTTTTTGAAGTGTCCTGAAATGGTCAAAATCTTTGGTTGCCGAGGTAGGTGATACCAAAACTCCATCCACCTGTATTTTCATCAATTTCTTGACAATCACCACTTCCTCCTCGTAGGATTCGTTCGAAAGACAGATCATGATATTGTACTCCGAGCTGCCTATAACATCCTGTATCCCGGTTATTATCGCCGAAAAAAAATGGCTGGTAATCTCTGGGACGATTACCCCTATGGTATTCGATTTCTTTTGTAAAAGGTTTAAGGCGAGTAAATTAGGCTGATAGTCCAATTTTTTGGCCAAGGCCCTGACCGCGTCCTTCGTTTCCTTCTTTAATGCCGGATGGTCCTTTAAGGCCCTGGAAACCGTGGAAGGAGCAATACGTAACTCACGGGCAATATCGATAATGGTAACCCTACCCTTTTTCATGATCGGCGATTTTAAATCCTTTTCAGTATCTGTCTATCGACATATTTTAGCAGCATTATTCGCTGTATACAATCCCAACCTACTAGAAAAATACAAAAAAATATGTTGTCGTCTTAGCACTTAAAAAAAGTAACGTTATAAAGGAACAACTAAAATCTACCGAACCGAAATAATTCATGTTTAGTTTTCTTTAAATTCTATCATCAATTCGCCACCCTTGACAATCTGCGAATGTGGGATGGCCATTTCCTGAATCGGTTCCCCGTTCAGAAATGTGTTTTTTATGGCCCAATTGCCTTCTTCATTGTTTTTGGTCCGGATTACAAAGTGCTCTCCTGGGTAATAATCGGGATGCAGGCTAATCTTGATTTCGTCGAAAATGGGACTCCCCAATTGGTATGTCGGGTCTTCTTCGGTACCGCCGTTCATTTGAAACAACCCTATTTTTAGCAGTACGGACAAACTTCCCATGAGGCCTTGGTCCTCATCCCCGTTGTACCCTGTTGATGGATCCAGACCGCTAAAAACCGAGTCGACTACTTTACGGGACCAATATTGGGTCAAATCGGGTCTACCCAACTGGTTAAAAATAAAGGCGGTTTGAATGGAAGGTTGATTGCCATAATTGATCGGAACGCGGCTGTATTCAGGATGCATTTCAACATCATGCGAATTTCCCGAAGTAAAATCCAGTTTTTCGGCAACCTTAAATTGATCGTTCAATTTTTCCACGGCTTTACCTAATCCACCCATCAATTGGGCCAAGCCTGTTATATCATGAGGTACAAACCAAGTGGATTGTGCCCCGTTACTCTCTATAAATCCATTTTTATACAAATAGGGGTCATAGTTTTCCATCCACTTTCCGTTGGCATCCTTTGGCCGGATCCAACCAGATTCCTTATCAAAAAGGAGCTTGTAATTGTTCGATCGATTCAGAAAATAGCGATAATCCTCTTCCTGATCCAGTTTTTTTGCCAATTGGGCCAAGGTCCAATCCTGGTAGGCGTATTCCAAAGTTAGACTTGCCCCATCCTGGTGACCTCCAAACTTTCCCTCAGGGATCGGGTACGGCACAAAGCCATTTTCCAGGTAATGTTTAAACCCTCCTCCTAAATTTGTGGTGTGTTCATAGCCCGCCTTTTCCATAATACCACCGGGCATATGGTTTTTCCTTACGGCCTTGTAGATATTTTGTAAACTATCCTTTACAATTCCTTTTTGGATAGCGCTTACGATAAAGGGAGTGCTGGAAGCCCCTGTCATTACATAGGTATAATTACCCCCCGAAGGCCCCCTAGGAACGAGTCCCCCATCTTTATAATACCGTAGTAGGGAGTGCACGAATTCTTCCTTGATATCAGGATAGACCAAACCCCAAAGGGTATTCAAGGTCCATTGTGCCCCCCAAAAGGAATCGGAATTGTAATGGTTGAACCTGAGATTTCCGTTGATGTCCAAAGGCAATTGCCCTATCCTAAGGTTATCACCGGTATTATCAGGATAACAGCCATTCACATCGTTGATGACCCTTCGTCCCTGCAGCGCATGCCACAAGTCCGTATAAAACCGGCGTTGCTGCGTTTCAGTGCCTCCACTAACCTTGATTCTTCCCAATACACTGTTCCATTCTTCCCTGGATTCCTCAACTACTTTTTCAAAATCCCAATGGTCCAGTTCGGTGGTCAAATTCTTTTGCGCATTTTTAATCGAGGTATACGAAATCCCAGCTTTCAGTTTTACGGTCTTTTTATCTTGCTCCATAAAAACCAGGTAATTGTGCGACCCATCATCCTGGACAATCGAATCGATCCTTGAGTCAAATTCCACCTGAAAAAAGACCTTGAAGGGTTTGGGACGTCGATGCGTTGGTGCCATTTCAAATTCTCCCGTAAGTACATTATCGCCAACTTTGGTTAATGTCCCGTCCCTATTTTCACAAGGGCCCAATACTCCGTTTAGGTTAAACAATAGGGCAGGTCTACCTTCAATAGGGAAGGAATATCTGTGGAACCCCACCCGTTTTGTACTGGTCAACTCGGCCTTAATATCGTATTTCTGTAAGTGGACCGAATGATATCCCGGCACGGCCTTTTCCGTATCATGGGAAAACTTTGAATAAAAATCGGTAAAAATAGTTTGCTTGTTCTCTTCCGAAATGGTAACCGGCATTATAGAAAGCCCGGAAATCTGCCAACCGTGAATATGACTGATTCCTTTAATGGTATCGGTCTTGTACCGATAACCGCTACCCCATGCGCCACCGACCTGTGTATCGGGACTAAGGTTGACCATCCCAAAAGGGCGACATGCGGATGAAAACAAAAACCAGCGGGAGTTTTCGGTATCCAATTGGGTATACACTTTATCAACGGGAGAGGTATCGGATTCCGCCATCTTGGAAGGACTTGTCCGTTCCTTACCGCATGAGTTTATCAAAAAAAGTAGTAGTAATGTTCCCAGACTTAAAACAAAGGATTCATTTGGTTTCATAGTATTTGGAAAATTAATCTTCATCAGTCCATTTTACTTATGCAAATGCTTTTACCTCAATAAATATAAGGTTTATGGGAACATTTTAAGGCTAACCGCTATTGGCCTAGGCCATCAAAATCTACATCTGCCCTTAAAAATAAAGGCAAGCAAATATTTGCCTGCCTTTACTAAACTAACTCAAACTTACACAAACTAATTACGAAAAACCAATATGATTACTGGTGTTACGTTCTATTTTAAAACGAATTGTACAAATAAGGGAAATTGGTATGATATCCACATCGCTTACAATTCATTAGTACCCTGGGTTCTGTTGTAAGAAACCATCTATTCCCGAGGCGGCATCAACGGCACTTTGGGGAATTGGGAACAACCTTTTATTGGGGTCGGCATCTGTCTTATCCGTCCAAGCATCCTCGTATTTGCCAAAACGTATTTGATCACTCCTTCTAAAACCTTCCCAATACAACTCAAAACCACGCTCGCGGAACAGGGCGTCCAAATCAATAGAGGGCCATGCTTCCGGGGTTTGATCTGGTCGGGCCGTTCTTGATGTTCTTACCGTATTCACATCGGCCAAGGCACCGGCATCGTCGCCATTTCTCAGTTTGGCCTCGGCACGCATCAGATAAATCTCGGCCAAACGTATCAATACCAAATCAACGCTACTGAAATTATTACCATTATTTGAAGTACGGCTAAATTGATATTTAGAAGGACGATACCCTTTGTTGTGCAAGGAACCTTCATTGGTAAAGTTAATTTCCAGGGTATGGTCTACATAGCCCACATCCCTATCCGGTCCGTTCCCTTTTCTTTGTTGTATAGGATAAATCCTTACGGCACCGCCGTCACAAGTCAAAAATGCTCCGTCATCGCCTTTTCTAGGCCCCCATTGAATTCCGCGTAGTATTCCCCGATCCATTTCAAAGACTAAGGGTTCAACGCAGTAATAACTATTTTCGGTTTCCGTGGCAAGTAAGGGTTCACGATTTTCTAAATCCTGTAACTGCGCATCGGGAACCAAAGTATTTCTTTGATAGAACCTTGCATCGGCTTCAGCGGGATCAACAGCACCATAAGCATCTACCCATGTCTGGTAAAAATCCGAAGTGATCGCGGGACCATCCGTACCATCCGCACTGGGGAATTCCGGTCTTGGAAACATAGATCCGGCTATAGGCCAATACGCCCATCGGCTGTGCTCCCTTCGTAACTGCCCGCGTTGATCCAAGGCAAAGATCAATTCCGGATTGCTATTGTTATCGTCATTGAAAAGGTCAAAATATTCGGGTGATAAGGAGAAGTTTCCGGAATTGATAATGTTGTCCGTGTATTGGATGACCCGGCCCATATCCTCCGTACTAAAGTTGGGCGTCCCATACGGATCCCGGTATACCCCGGCGTTGAGATATAATCGTGCCAAAAGGCCCCAGACCGCCGCCTGGGTAATTCTACCCGGGCCTCTATTCGTGTTGATGACATCCACAACCGCCAACAATTCACTTTCTATATAATCAATGGCTTCTTGAGTTCTTAGTACCTCAGAGAGTTCGGCGGAAGATTCTTTTCTCAGTACCAAGCCCCAACTATCCAACATCAACATGTTTAGGTAAGCCCGCAATGCGCGCATTTCATGAAGGGCACCAAGTGCTTCATTATCACCACCATCGGCAAGTGGGGTCAAGACCTCAATAGCCGCCAAGGTTCTGGATATGTTGGTGGTAAGCTCGTTCCAACTATCTCCCACCAAATCATTGGTAGGGGTAATGGTATGGGCATGGGTGGCCAAATACTTACCCCCATCGAACCAGTCCGTTCCCCCACGAAAAGGTAGAATGGCCTCATCCGAAGCAACCAGTTGCAAACCGTAGTAATGCGTATGTCTCCAAGTCCAGGAAACATAGCCGTAAGCAGGCGCAATGGCACCACTAATGGTTTCTGCCTGACCCCCAAATTCTGCTTCGTCGATCCGTTCTTCTTCCAGATCGGTACAGCCCCAGTTGAACAAGGTACAAGAAGCAAATGTTAGAATTAAGATTTTATTTTTCATGATTGAAACAATTTTTTATTTAAAATGTTACGTTTAAGCCCAATAGTAAAGTCCTTGGGGATGGATAAGTAAAGCGGTCTATACCAAAGGTCTGAATATCGTCGATATCGGTTCCCGTATTGATTTCCGGATCAAAGCCCGAATAATCAGTTATTACAAATAGGTTCTGTCCCGTTAAGGTAAAGCGAAAATTGCTCACCCAATCGCTTAGCCCAAGTATCGCTGGATCCAGGGTATACCCCAAGGTGGCATTGTTCAATCGCAAAAAACTACCATCTTCCAGATAACGGGTAGAGACCTCATTGGAGTTACTTAAATCCTCATTGGGAAATTGAACGGCAAAATCAGTGGTATTCAAATTCCTACTCAATTGACTATTGGAAAATATGGTCATGGCCGTATGGTTATAAATCTTATTTCCGGAAACCCCATTAAAGTTAAGCCCCAAATCCCAATTTTTGTAGTTGAAGTTAAAGTAGAAGGCATAGATAACATCGGGAAGTGCAGTACCTACTGGAATCCGATCATTGTCCAAAGACTCACCATCCCCATTAACATCCCTAAACTGGTTTAAACCATCCGCACCGATACCGATAAATTCTTTCATAAAGAAGGTGCCTATGGGTTCATCATTGATATAGCCATTGATTGTTGCTCCGGTCTGACCGGCACCCTGGGCAGCACCTGAGGTAAGAACCTCAAATTGGGAATCTACCACCTTATTATCCGTATAGGATATGTTACCTCCCACATTAAAGGTGAAGTCCTCAGTGAAATTGCCCCTATAGTCAAGGGAAAGTTCAAAACCGGTATTTTGTATTTCCAAATCGGGAATATTGGTCCAAATTTTTTCCGTGGGCTGTATGGGATCTATTCTATTTGCAAATAACACCACGTCGGTGACCACTTTGTTGAAATAGTCCAAAGTACCTGTTATCCTATTGCCAAACAGGCCAAAATCCAGACCAATATTCGTTTGCGTGGATACTTCCCATTTCAAATCCGGAAACGCTGTCCTAACGGGGACGGTACCAAAAGGATAATCGTCCAAGGAAACCTCTGTTCCGTTTATGGGATAGGTATCATTTTCTGTCCTTGAGTCAACAAAGCTTGCCAAACTTACTTTAGGGTCTATCCCCTCCTGATTCCCCGTTTGGCCCCAACTTGCGCGAAGCTTTAGGTTGCTGAACACCGCATTATCGGCCAAGAAATCTTCCTTGCTAATATTCCATCCCAAGGCAAAAGAAGGGAAATAGCCATATTTGTTGTTTGCACCAAACCGGGACGAACCATCGGCCCGCATGGTGGCCGTTAACAAATACTTATCGTCATACGCATAATTTACCCTACCAAAATAAGATTGTAGCTCATTTATAAAAGCTTCGGAATCTAAGGTAGTGGGGAAAGTCTCGGCACTGATCTGATCCTGGAACCTCGGTTCTATTCCGTTATTGGCAAATCCTTCCAGTCGAAACCTCTTTTGTTCGAATTTTGTTTCCTGATAGGAGTGGGCCGCCAGAACCGTTAGGTTATGCTTACCCTGGCTGAAGGTATAAGTCAACGTATTTTCAATCAAGGTATTGGTATTTATCGTTGCCCTTGTGTCCAAAGTGCCTTCCTCAAAACCTTCCAATAAAGTGTAAGGGGTCTGTTGTACATCGCGAGTGGTGGAGGCATAATCCACCCCTAGATTTAACTTATAGACCAATCCCTTAATAATTTCAAAAGAAGGAGAAATATTGGCCAGGATTCTATTGCTGTTGGCCTCATCCGTATAAATCTGATTACGTACAACCGGATTTAAACGTTCATCAAAGAACGTGGGCTCCCCATTCGTAAAAACGGGAAAAGTAGGATTCAATTGCAACATATCCACTATAATGGCATTGGCGTCCGGCCTTTCATTTACGGTACGGGAAGCGGTCAAGTTAAAATCGACATTGAACCTTCCCTGAAGTGCCTTTTGATTTAAATTTATACGCCCTGAATATCGTGTTAGAGAACTATTGTTCAACGTACCTTCCTGATCATCCACACCGGCAGACACAAAATAGGAGGACTTGTCCACAACCCCTCCGCTCATAGAGAAATTAACATTTTTGGAAATCCCTGTCCTGGTCAATTCATCCTGCCAATCCGTATTTGCTCCACCATCTGCTAATGTTCCCCCTACTGCCGGTACTTGATTTCTAAACTCATTGGCACTGAAGACATCCATGGGGTTTGCTATAGTGGACACGGCCGTGGATACGTTCAAATTCATCTCCGTTTTACCGGCCTTTCCCTTTTTTGTGGTAATCACGATGACCCCATTGGCCGCACGTGCTCCATAGATTGCCGTAGCTGACGCATCCTTTAAAACATCCATGGATTCTATATCCTGTGGATTGAGGAAGTTCAGGGGGTTAGCACCAGGTGCAACACCAATGCTTGAATTATCAAGAATAAAACCATCCACTACAAAAAGAGGCGTGGTACCTGCACGAAGGCTTCCGACACCCCTAATGATGATATTCTGTGCGGCCCCGGGTTCCCCACTTACATTGGTCACGTTAACACCGGCTATCTTACCTTGTACAAGCTGACCAGGGTTGGCCACTACCCCTTTATTGAAATTCTCGCTTTTAACGGAGCCGATGGCACCGGTTATATCGGACTTTCTCTGAACCCCATAACCTACCACAACCACATCATCCAGCTGTGTAGCATCTTCGGACAACTGAATGGTTATGTTACTTTGTCCTGCCAGGGGTATATCCATGGTAGTATATCCCAGATAGGAAACTTCAAGAACGGCATTTGAATCGGCTACTTCTATCGTAAAATTACCATCAAAGTCGGTCGTGGTACCGTTGGTCGTTCCTTTTTCTATAACGCTCGCCCCTGGGAGGGGAGCATTTTGATCGTCGGTGACCATACCAGTCACCGTAGTTTGTGCCCATGAAACCGAAACGATTCCGAGCAGGAAAATCAACATTAAAAATCGAATTTTTTTCATATCTGGCTGTTTTTGCGTTAGTTAATTCTTAAGCCAAATAACAATAAAAAAGCGATGCCCAAAATTATTCGGAGCCAAAAGTCTATGCAAAGGTTTGCATTGATTTACATGGACTTAAGCCTTATTTAAACTTTAGGGAACGTTATTCCCAAATAACTATTTAGGGCTTTTTAAAACTGGTAAAAAAGCAATCTGGAGGGAGAAATTTCTTAAAAAATTAGAGAAAATGATTTGAGTGTGAACCCTAGGTATAGAAGGATGATTCGCCAAGAAAAAGGGGGGCTGTAGGCTGCTCGGCAAGCTTATTCCAAAGTACAGGCAAAACCCCTGATTTTTAGGTTTTTTGCAATACTAACTTCTTCCTACGAAAGGGGGAAGTGCCTCTTTTTTAGCACCTGTGGTTTCCTTATGCAAAGGTTTGCATAGACCTTACCTAATTGTTGACCACTAAGAGTCCTATATTCGTATGAAGATAATGATTCCAATCCCGATTTACCCATCCAAATGGAACTCGATAATTAAATCCTCTTTTGAACAACAACAGTTTAACAAGTCAAATCCCGGTCATGTCCAAAAAAAACCTCCTCCTAATTCTTCTACTTTGCATTTCGATTATTCCTTTGGTTGCACAACCCATAGATCGGGTAAAAATACATTCGCACAATGATTATGCCCAAAAAGTCCCTTTTTGGAGCGCCTATGCCAATGGCCTAAATTCAATTGAGGTCGACATTTTTTTAGGGAACGATAGGCTTTATGTCACCCATGCGGAATCCGAAATTCTAGAAGACCGAACCCTGGAGAATCTCTACCTGCAACCTCTACAAAAGGCAATGAACTTAAAATTAGGGGAGCCACAAGGATTACAGTTACTCATCGATATAAAATCGGAACCCCATGCCACCTTGGAAAAACTGATTTCCATTTTGGAAAACTATCCTACCCTCACCGGGAATAGGCAAATTTCAATAGTGATATCCGGCAATCGACCAAAGGTCAATGCGTATATGGATTATCCCCATTATATCCGCTTTGATTATCAGCAGTTGGAAGATGTACCAAAAGCGGAAATATGGAACAAAATAGCCTTGATCAGCTTAAATTTCAAAAGGTTTTCACCATGGAACGGAAAAGGAAGATTAACTGCCGACGATCATAAAAAGGTAAAGGCTGTAATCGATAAGGCCCATTCCTATGGCAAACCTTTCCGATTCTGGGGAGCGCCGGATTCCAAAACCGCTTGGAAGGCCTTTAATGATATGGGTGTGGATTTTATCAATACCGATTTGCCGTATGCATCGGCTTCCTATCTAAATACTTTAAAGCAACGAATCTATCACAATACGGTTTTGGCAGAAGTCTATAAGCCAACCTTTGACTCGGACCAAAAAGATAGGCCTGTTAAAAATGTCATTCTATTGATTGGCGATGGTAACGGGCTAGCGCAAATCTCGTCCTCGGTTTTTGGCAATGGCGGAGAGTTAACATTGACCCAATTAAAAAGTATCGGGTTTATAAAGACACAATCCGCGGACGATTTTACGACCGATTCCGCTGCTTCGGGTACCGCCTTGGCCACAGGCACAAAAACCAACAATCGTGCGATAGGAGTGGATGACAAGGGCAATTCCCTAAAAAATATTACCGAACTTCTATATGAAAACGGTTTTAACTCTGGATGTATCACAACGGACATGATTACTGGTGCTACCCCGGCCGCTTTCTATGCGCATCGCAAAGATCGATCGGATACGGAGGGTATTATTTCGGATCTATCAAAAAGTAAACTTTCACTATTGGTTGGCGGAGGTGCCAACTCGTTTGAAAGGCAAATTGCCCAAATGGGTTTTTCCATTTTGGAAAATACGGATGGAATGGCCCAAAGTGAAGAAAAACGAATTGCCCATTTTATTTCAAAGGATGATGTTCCCAGCGTTCTTGAGGGACGTGGAGCGGTATTGGCCGAGGCGACCAAAAATGGATTGGCTTTTTTAAAAGCGAAGAAAGCTCCCTTTTTTTTAATGGTGGAAAGTGCGAAAATAGATAGTTATGGTCACGAAAACTATGTTCCCGGCATCGTCTCGGAAGGCATAGATTTTGATCGGGCCATAACCGAAGCCTTGAAATTTGCGGATTCAACGGGCAATACGCTTGTGGTCGTCACGGCAGATCACGAAACTTCCGGATTTAGTTTGCCACAGGGGAATCTTGAAAGCCAAATGGTAGAAGGGGATTTCACGACCCATGATCATACGGGCATCATGGTACCGTTATTCGCGTATGGTCCCCATTCCCAGGAATTTCAAGGAATATATGAAAATACAGAGGTGTACGATAAAATCATAAAAGTGCTCAAAATTAAGGCAGATTAAGCCGGGTACCTTTTCTTTGTACCCAAGCTTATGGTACATTCGGACGGATAGCCCCTTACCAATAAAAAGCTACTCGACTAAATGAAATACAAGTGTATTATTTTTGATTGCGATGGGGTTCTGGTAGATAGCGAGTTGATTACAGCCAAGGTGTTGGTTGCGATGGGAAAGGATTTGGGATTGCACATTGACCTGGACTTTGTGGTAGGTGAGTTCTTGGGAAAGTCGTTAAATGATATTATGCACTATCTCAATATGCTTACGAAAGGACAGTTACCTCCTGATTTTGAATCGGAATACCGGAAAAAAACGTATGAGGCCTTCAAGAACGAACTCAAGCCAATAGCAGGAATCCATTCGGTTATTGAGAATCTTGAAGTCCCATTTTGTGTTGCCTCAAGTGGACCTCTGGAAAAAATACGAGCCAATTTAACGACCACCGGGTTAATCGATAAGTTTGAAGGAAGAATATTTAGTTGTTATGAAATACAGCGTTGGAAACCCAATCCGCATATTTTCCTTCATGCCGCCAAAAGTATGGGCTTTAGACCAGAGGAATGCGCGGTTGTAGAGGATAGCAAAGTTGGGGTTCAGGCGGCCTTGGCCGGGGGTTTCGATGTCTTTGTGTATTCCAAAAACGGTCATGACTATCCTATTGATCCGCAGGAAGCCTTTGTTTTTCAGGATATGGGTGAATTGGGAATGCTACTTTCCCGATCCTGATAAAGTTATCCCCAACCAATGTTGACTAACCTTGCATACAAGCTAGGGTTGATCTTATGAGTTTCGAAAGAATCTCCCTTGTTACCTCCTTGATTTAGGAATTAGTACGTCATAATTCTATTAGACCGAACATTATTCTTCAGAGCAAACTTCCTTAAAAAAGAGAGGCAGTTATACTATTGTTCTATTTCCTCTCTCTAAGGCAGTAGGTTTTTTCTTAATTTTAATTCCATATACTTTATTTAATGTTGGCAGAGATTAATTTAACCGATGTTTTGCAGTAAGGTTTTCGACTTTTTTTATCCCCCTTTGTTTATTTGGTAATGCGTATTACACTTACATATTCTATCATTTTATACCTATTTTTTTTCAATGTCTCGTATGCCCAGGACTATACGATAAGGGATGTTCAGATCAATAGCAATGGTGAAACCCATAAGTACAGGAATTTAATGCAAATGGATGGTGATGGGTTTCTATGGTATTCCACCCATAACGGTTTGGTAAAAGACTTTGGGACCTATAATGTGCTTTCTTCTTTCTCGGATGAAATCCTGGATGACCTCCCCAAATATATTCATGGTTTTTTTATTGATAGCAAGCAAAGAATATGGATATCGGCTGCCAAGGGAATTTTCATATCCAGTGAAAGTTTGGAAAAAAGTTTCAATCACATCGAATTCAAACCCTTTTTAAAGGGATTGGAACTTCAGGCGAACTCCTTTATGGAAGATTGCGATGGAAACCTATGGATAGTCGCTGGTAACAGCACGGAAAATATTGTTTTAAAGGTGGACCCCTCCCTTGAAATCACGGAATATCAAATCCCAGAAATTGGATTACGGCATGTCTATGCTTCCTATTTTTTGGGGGGCTTTCTACATTTGGAACGAAGGATCGGCTGCAATAAATTTCTAGCTCGGCGGGGACGTAAGCTGTTTGTCCTGGATCAGGGAAAGACCACTTTAATAGCTGATTTTACCGCTACATTGAATTATGAACATGGCAGTTATTATCATCCTGAATGGCAACAAAATGGGGGGGATGGCCTACTGATCACTGACAATGGTGACATTTTTCCGGAATCCACGGAAACGGAGTACACCTACGAAGGAGAAATTTTTAAGACTCATTTTATTGAAGATTTTGGTATACAGGTTATTAACCTGCCCCTACAGGAAATGATTCCAATTGCAGAAAATACCAATCCCACACTAAAAAACTATGCCGATCTCATCGGTATCGATGACTTTGGAAAAAAATTATCCCTATACAAAATAGTGGACATCAACGGGAGCTTTCATCTCAAAAAGACCTATGAAATTCCATTCCCCAATTCGATCGACGATATTCTCATAGATCAAAACGATATCATCTATGTTACCAGCCATGATCGGATCCATAAAATAAAGTTCAGCAAGAACAATTTTAATCGGATCCTATATAAGAATGGCGAACGGAATGTCGACTCAAGGGGATTTTTAGAACTCCCGAACGAAGAAATCCTTGCCGCTACGGATGAAGGGGTCTTTAAGCTTTCACCAACGGAGAGTAATAATTATGGTGAAAGTCCTTATAAAACGACACGTATTTTTCCAAAATTGAATCTCGTTAGATCTTTTCTAAAGGCTAGTGATTCCACGGCCTGGTGTATCGGGGAGCACAAAGCACTTTGGAAAATCAATTTTCTAAAAAATACAATTGTTGATACCAACATCTTTGACTCGCACCGGAGATTGGCCAATTTGCACTATTTTGATATATTAAAGCATTCGGACTCCACCCTATTGCTGGCCAGCAATTATGACCTTCAGGAATTCAATTTTAAACAAAAGAAGTTCCGCGTGTTGTCCATTCCCCCTTTGGAGAACGCAGAAGACCCTATAACAAGGGATCTTCATAAGACCAAGGATAAGCTCTATATAGGAACGGACATAAATGGATTGATCGTACAGGATCTGGATTCCAACACCTTTTTGCACTTGACCAAAGATTCCATTAACAATGGATTGACCCTTCCGACGAATACGATTTATACAACTTTCTTAGATCAACAAGAAAATATATGGCTGGGCACGAACAAGGGGGCAATCCATATTGACAAGGACTTAAAAAACGCAACGACAATAGGTGCAGCGGATGGGTTTACAGATTTAAATGTAGTGGGAATTTTAGAGGATGCCGATGAAAACATGTGGTTCAGTACCCATGATGGGTTGTACCGGTACGAGAAGGGTTTAAAAAAAGTGACCGCGTTCTATGTGGAGAATGGCCTGCCCTTTAATGATTTCAATCAATATGGGTATTATAAAACTTCTACCAATACCCTACTGTTCGGAGGGGTCAGGGGACTTATCGCCTTTGACAGTATTGACGGCTCGGCCCGATCCCGGGACATCAGGATATTCCCCACCAAATTCGAATATTACGATTCCGAAAGGGAAATGGATGTGGAACTCGACGCCTTAAACGCGGAACGGTATGATTTCGACCTGCCCTACTCCAAAAACTCGTTTTCCATATCCTATAGTATCAACGACTGCTACAACACCGAGACCAACAAATATGCCTACAAATTGGACGGGTTTACCGAGGAGTGGGTGAACCTGGGCGACCAGACCACCTTGAAGCTACTGTCCATTCCCCCAGGGGATTACGTGCTGAGAATCAAGGGGCTGGATGCCGCCGGTCTGGAATCGTCCAACGAACTGAACTATGACATCCATGTGGCCCAGGTGTTCTACAAACGGCCCTGGATCCAGGCTGTTGCCTTTCTGTTACTCCTCGGCCTGGTGGCGCTCGCCCTGTACACCCATTCGGTACGGGAGCGGAAAAAACATGAACTGCGCCTTACCTTGGTGGAACTGGAACGAAAGACCCTAAGGGCACAAATGAACCCGCACTTCATATTCAACGCCCTGAACGGCATACGTAAAACGGTCAAAGAGGGCATGTTGTCCAAGCTGGATGACTATATCACGAGTTTCTCCTCCCTTATGCGGTTGACGCTGGACCTGACCCGAAACGAGAACATCCTACTCTCCAAAGAAATAAGGTACATAGAAAACTATGTAAATCTTACCAGTACCAAGAGTCGGCACAGGATAGATTTCATCGTCCAATGCGGGCCGGACATTGATATGGAGGATACCTTTATCCCCTCCATGATTCTACAGCCCATCGTGGAGAATTCCATCATACACGGTTTTACGGACGATCAAAAGGAAAAATCAATAACCATCAAGGTCGAAAGGTCTCTAGCGACGAAACAGCTCGTTCTTACCATCGAGGACAACGGAATAGGAATCTTGGGATCTAAAATCAAGGGCAGACCTGATAAGGGGCATCAGTCCTATGCTACGCAGATACTGTGGGAAAGGCTAAAACTGTTGAACCAAATACGAAAAAGGGAATACGGCTATGAAATCACAACGGATGATATTGGGGATGGCATACGAACAGGGACACGGGTCACCATTAAAATTCCATATTAGAGGTAATAATGTATAAAATAGTTACATATTCCATCTTTCTGTGCGCAATTGTCCTCAATACACTATGTGCACAGGATTACACCATACGGGACGTTGAAATGAATCCCAATGGGAAATCCCACAAGTATAGGAATTTTTTGCAGGTAGATCATGATGGGTTTCTATGGTATTCTACAAATAATGCCGTTGTAAAGGATTTTGAGACCCATAGCGTTCTCTCATCCTTTGAAGCCAATAACGTGAATGACTTGGTGCAAGATATCTATGGAATTTTTTTTGATAGCAAAAAAAGAATGTGGGTATCCGCGGACACCGGACTTTTTGTGTCCAGCGAAAGTTTGGATAATGGTTCCAATCGCATAGAATTCAAGCCATTCTTAATGGGGAGGGAGCTACAACCCAATTCCTTTATGGAGGATTGCAATGGAAACCTGTGGATGGTAGCTTCTAATCCCACGGACAATATTATTTTAAAGGTGAATCACTCCCTTAAGGTCACGGAATATCAAATTGAGGGGATTGAACCCAGATATACAAATGACAGATACTTTTTGAGGAATTTCCTTTATTTTGAAAGAAGAATCGGTTGCGATACATTTCTTGTTCGGCAGGGACGCAAGTTTTATGTCTTTGATACCGGAACTACAACGCTCATTGCGGACTATACCAGCTCCATCAAATACAGTTGGGCGGATTATATCTATCCGGAATGGCCCCTAAACGGAGGTGACGGCCTAGTACTTACCGACAATGGCGATATCCTCCCGGAATCCATTGAAACGCAGTATATCTTTGAAGGAAAGGCTTTTGAAACCTACTTTATTGAGGAGTTAGGCCTACAGCTGATCAATGTACCCTTTCAGGAAATGATCCCCATTTCGGAAGACAACAATCCCGTATTGAAAAACCATGCCGATCTCATCGGTATCGATGGTCCCGGAAAGACTTTACTGTTGTTCAAAATGGTTGAAACAAACGGGAGTTTTCATCTCAAAAAGACCTATGATATTTCGTTCCCTTTCCTGATCGAGGATTTGATCATCGATAAAAACGACATTATTTATGTTAGCAGCTATGACCGGATCCATAAAATAAAGTTCAGCAAGAACAGTTTTGATAGGTTCCTTGATCATTCCAAAGATGAAAAAATCGATGTAAGAGGTTTTTTGGAGCTTCCCAATGAAGAAATCCTTGTTGCCACCAATGAAGGGACCTTTAAACTTATCCCTTCGGCAGGCACCAACAATGAAAGCCCTTTTAAAACAGCCAAGGTTTTTGTCAAGGGGGTATTGGGCTTTATGAAATCTTTCGTAAAAGTAAGCGATTCCACGGCATGGTGTGTCGGGGAGAGCCGAGGGCTCGTTAAGATAAATTTTCTTGAGAATACAAAAGAAGAGGTACATGTCTTTCACTCACATCGGAGGTTGGCCAGTCTGCATTATTATGATATTCTAAAATCCTCGGATTCTACCTTATTGCTGGCCAGCCACTATGGCCTTCACGAATTCAACACCCGGCAAAAAGAATTCAGGGAGTTGCCTATTCCGATCGTTGAGAACAATGAGGAACTGTTTGTTTGGGATATTCACAAAACAGCGGACAGACTGTTTATCGGTACGGATGCGAACGGACTCTTTATACAGGATCTGGATTCCAATACCTTTTTGAACCTGACCAAAGAATCCACCAACAACGGGTTGATTCTCCCGTCGAACAAGGTCCATTCGATTTTTACGGATAGGCAAGAAAATATATGGTTGGGCACGGACAAGGGCGCAATCCATATTGACAAGGATTTGAAAAAACTAACGATTATAGACGGAGCGGATGGCCTCTCCAACGTAAATGTAGTGGGAATTTTGGAGGATGGCCATGGAAATATGTGGTTCAGCACCCATAACGGTCTTTATAGATATAACAAAAGCTCAAAAAAAGTGACCGCTTTCTATGTGGAGGATGGACTGACCTCCAACGATTTCAATCAAATCTCATATTACAGATCTTCAAGAGGCAAGATGTTATTTGGGGGAATTAAAGGATTGGTCGCCTTTGATAGTGTTGCGGATACTTACCAATCCCAAAAAATCGAAATATTCCCCACCAAATTCGAATACTATGATAGGGAAGAAAAAAAAGAGATAGCACTTGATGCTATTAATCAGGACAGTCGTAGTTTCAATCTTCCCTATACTAAAAATTCGTTTTCCATATCCTATAGCATCAACGACTGCTACAACACCGAGACCAATAAATATACCTATAGGTTGGACGGATTTACAGATGACTGGGTGGATTTGGGCGACCAGACAACCTTGAAGCTACTATCCATTCCCCCAGGCGATTATGTGTTGCGGATTAAAGGTCTGAATCCTACTGGAGTGGAATCTTCCAACGAACTGAACTATAATCTCCATGTGGCACAGGTCTTCTACAAAAGGCCCTGGATCCAGGGCGTAACAGTATTGTTTCTGCTTGGCCTGGTGGCACTCGCCCTGTATAGCCGCTCTGTTAGGGAACGGAAAAAGCACGAACTGCGGCTTACCCTGGTGGAACTGGAACGGAAGACCCTAAGGGCACAGATGAACCCACACTTCATATTCAATGCCCTGAACGGGATACGCAAGACCGTAAAGGAGGGCAAGCTGTCCAAATTGGATGACTATATCACCAATTTTTCTACCCTTATGCGGTTGACGCTGGATCTTACCCGGAACGAGAACATCCTGCTCTCCAAGGAAATACGTTACATCGAGAATTATGTGACCCTAAGCAATACTAAAAGCAAGCACAAAATAGACCTCATCGTCCAATGCGAATCGGACATCGATTTGGAGGAGACCTTTATCCCCTCCATGATGTTGCAGCCTGTTGTGGAGAATTCCATCGTACACGGTTTTACGGATGACCAAAAGGAAAAATCAATTACCATCAAGATCGAAAGGTCCACGGACACGAAGCAGCTAATCCTTATCATTGAGGACAACGGGATAGGAATCTCAGGAGCGAAAAGCAAGGGTGGCCCCGAAAAGGGGCACCAGTCCTACGCTACACAGATACTGCACGAGCGGTTGAAGCTGCTGAACCAGATCCGCAAAAAGGACCATGGCTTTGAGATTACGATAAGGGACGTAGCCGACAAAACCAGGACGGGGGCCTTGGTCACCATCAAAATTCCATATTAGGCAGCATTGTCATCCCTATAATTTCTCGATAATGCACTTAACAGAATGCTTCATGGACATGTATTTTGAATCAATTGGAGGCTACATCGCCCAGCGCGTTGTTTGCAAAAGTGTTGCCACTCTGCGATAAACTATTACCGCCTTGTACAAAATCAATGCCCCATCCTCCACTATCGCTAATAGTACTGTTCTCCAGGGTTAGGCTTCCACTGCAATGGATCACAATATTGCCCCGGCCTCCGGCATTGTACATCTGCTCCGCACCGCCTCCCGATATTTCACAGAAGTTTAAAAGGTTGGCACTGGTGCTGGAATTAATACCGATACCCAACCAAGTACCCTGTCCTTCGGAGGCTCCCCGGAATATAATCGGTTCCTCGGAAGTGCCTTGGGCATTTAGGGAGCCTGTAGTAGGGATACAATCCACCCCGGGGCTTCCCAAAACCAGTCCCGCCCCTGTTTCGAATTCCAGAATCGTACCGGCCTCGATGGTGATGGCCGTTTCCACATAGGTCTCCCTTCCCGAGCGCTCGGTCTCGATACGGTAGGGTACGTCCAACTTTTTAATGGTAAGGTCGGCATCGGTAACGGCATCGCCCACCACTTGGATATAGGTCATTCCATTGCCATCGGCATAGGTGGTAGCGGCATCCAACTCATTAACCTGTGGCAGGTGCATCCAAATCGGGGCCAATTCATTGTTTACGATCGAGTTCGCTTCGAAATCCTCCAGTTGGGCGTCATCGTCCAACACATAGAGACCGTATCCGCCACTGTCGGTTAGGGTGGTATTCTGTAGGGTCAACCTGCTATTGCATTGTAGGGTAACATTGGCCGCAAATTCGGACGCATTATAGAGGTCTGCGCTTCCGCCCCCGGAAATGGTACAATGAATCAAGTTGTTGTTGGGACTTGCGGAATTGAAGCCGATGCCCAGCCACGTACCCTTACCGGGAGTCACTCCTCTGAACGTTATCGGATTTTCCGGTGTCCCCGTGGCATTAAGGGATCCCGATGTATCCGCACAATCCGAAGCTTGTACCCCTAAACGCAAACCCGACCCGTTCGTAAATTCCAAGGTGTTTCCGGGATCAATATTCAATTCATTTTGGATATTATATCTACCACTATCCACAAAGCGGTAGGGGACGTTCAAAAAGGCCATGTTAACGGGGTCGTCCTCAAGGTCATTTTCCCGGACCTCGATATAGTTCTTGGCATTGCCCTGATAGTCCGACGCGGCATCCAACGCGCTCAACTGGTTGAAATATAGGCCCACAGGGGCTTCCTCGTTATTGGATATGACATTATTGGAAAACTCCTCCAGATCGCTTTCGTCCGTAATGAACACGCCGAATCCATCATTATCGGTAATGGTACAATTGACGATGGCACCCGAGGAATCTTCGTCCCTGGATAGTTGAACGGCACCCTTTTCCCCGGATTGAGTGGAAGCAGAGCGGCCAGCATGGCTTACGATTACATGTTCCAAACGATTTTCCGGATGATTGGAGCCAAAATAGACTCCTTTCCAAACCCCTTTATTCTCGGAGGTTCCCAAGAATTGTATGGTGTTTTCCACCGTGCCCACGGCCTTTAAGCCTCCACCTTCACTAGTAAAGATACCGCTGTTCTCGCCTTCAAAGGCGATGATGACCCCAGGTTCAATGGTGAGCAATGCATTTCCTCTTACGTTAATTTCACATTGTATCACATAGTCTACGGCATCTCCCGGTTCCACATCTTCCCAGGTCGTATTTTCCAAAATCTCATTTTGATTACATAACGAAACATCCGCCGTGAGCACGGTGAAGGAGGTGCCAACCGCTGTTCTTCCGTTAACGGTTACGGATACTTGTCCGGTAGTGGCATCTTCCGGAACATCAACTACCAGCTGTGTCACTGATGCAGACTTGACCGTTGCCGCAGTTCCATTGAATTCCACCTCATTTTGGTTGCCGGTACTGCTGAAATTGGTACCCGTAATGGTGACTTCGGTTCCCACCACCCCACTGTTCGGGGATATCCCCGTAATTGTCGGGCTTTGGATTTCGGGTTCCTCATTTATCATAGATCCGTCATCGCCATCACTACTACAGCTCACGGCCAAACCCAGGGCCATAACGGCCATTAAACCCTTGAATGCATGTTTCTGCACTTTCATGAATGCCTTTTTCATAATCTTACGTATTTGCTGTATGGAGGGGAAACACTTGGAATTGGGCCAAAGCTAGTTTTTACGCCCATCGGCGACTGACACTATAATCCCAAATAGTGACACGGGAATACCAAATACTGTACTTACCTTAAAAATTAGTACGAAGAGGGGGCAACCCCGTAGAGCGCCTTGAAGCATTTGGCGAAATAGGAAAGATTGTTGAAGCCCACCTGATAAGCGATCTGTGTTACGGTATCCGCTTTTTGGGACAACAATTGGGCCGCCCGTTTTAACCGAAAGTTTCGCAACAGTTCCCCTGGGGATTCATTGGTCAAGGCCTTTATTTTCCGATGTAGCTGGGTTTTACTCATGGCCAGGGCCCGTTGCATCTGGGGTACCCCGAAATTTGCATCGGTGTATTTCTTTTCCAAGAGATCCAGAACCTGCTCCAGAAATTTTCTGTCCAGCGAGGTGGTCGTAATTTTTTCAGGATGTACGGTATAGGCATTATCTCTATAGTGCGCCCTCAATCGTTGCCTTTGATCGATGAGGTTTTTGACTCGTACCGCAAGTTCCTTGGCATCAAAGGGTTTCGTTAGGTAATCATCGGCCCCGGTCTCCAATCCTTCAATCTTGTTTTCCACACCGGCTCGGGCGGTGAGCATAATAACGGGAATGTGACTGGTTTCCAAATTGGTCTTCAGTTTTTTGCAAAGCTCCATCCCATCCATTTTTGGCATCATTAAATCCGTAATGAGCAGGTCGGGCAAATGTGCCATAGCCATTTTAATGCCCTCTTCGCCATTCCTGGCCTCGATTATCCTATACGTTTCCACAAGGCGGGTCTTGATGAAATGAAGCATGTCCTCGTTGTCCTCTACAAGTAAAATTGCAGGGAGGTCGCGTACATCCGACTTAGGCAAGTCAAAGGTTTCCGCAATAGGGGTCTCCTTTATTTCTTCCAATATTTCGACTTCAACCGATGCCCTAGGGGTCTTAATTCTTTCCATCGGAATCTGTACCGTAAAATAGGTGCCCTTACCCTCTTCGCTAGAAACCGTAATGGTTCCATCCATTAATTCTACCAAGTCCTTGGACAGGGACAGACCAATGCCCGAGCCTTCCCTATCCTTGGTGGTACCACCATCTACCTGATAGAAACGGTCAAAGATAAAGGGCAATTTATCCTCGGAAATTCCTCGGCCAGAATCCGAAATCTGGATGACCAAATCTGCATTGGTATAGGACGCTTTCAAAGCCACCAGTTCCCCATCCTCACTGAATTTAAAGGCGTTGCTCAACAAATTGTAAACTACTTTTTCCAGCTTGTCCCGGTCAAAAGCCGCCCATAAGGTTTCGCTGGGGATTTCCACCCGATAGTCCATATTACGTTGTGCCGCATAGGAATTGAAGGATGCCGCCGCGGTTCTAAGGCATTTAAAAATATCGCCTTCGGTCGATTTTAGCTGCAATTTGCCCTCATCGATTCTGGATAGATCCAATAATTGGTTCACCAATCCCAATACCTTGTTCGTATTCCTTCGGATCATCTTTACATCGTTTCGGCCCAGTTGCTCCTCAGGGTTCTGCTCCAAATGTTCAATGGAGCCCTTGATCAAGGTTAGGGGCGTTCGAAACTCATGGGAAATGTTCGCGAAAAAGTTGGACTTTAATCGGCCGAGTTCCTGAAGCTCCTTGTTGGCCCTTTGTTTAATACGGTATTGATTGTAAAGTAATACGGCAAATACCAGGATAAAAACCGAAAAGGCTATGGTACCGTTGCGTTCGTTCTTTCGTTTGCTCAACTGCAATGCCTGCAGTTCCTTTTCCGAGGCCAACAAAGCGATTTCCTTGGTTTTCTCTTCATTTTGATATTGGGCTTCAATCTCTTCGGCAAGATCACGCTTTTCCAAGGTATACAGGCTATCCCGTAGGATTTGGTATTCCATAAGGGCGGTAAAGGCTTTTTCGTGATCCGATTTGGCCCGGTACACCTGTGCCAGAACCTTGTATCCATCCATTGTGGTCAGATCTGCGCCTACGGCCTTGGCCATTTGAAGCGCCCGCTTTGAGTAATAGCCCGCACTGTCCCATTTTTTGGAATTAAAAAACTCCTGCCCCAAGGATTGGCTAAAAATGGCCATGTTGATGGAATCCGAAGTCTGGGTAGCTATGGACAAAGACCGATGATAATTGTAGATAGCCTCCTTGGATTGCGATTTATCCGAATAAATATTTCCGATATTCTCGTAGACCTGGCTCATTTCACGTTTTAGGTCCATTTGTTTATAGCTTTCCAGGGCCTGATGGTATTTTTCCAGTGCGGCATCGGGCTTTTTCTGATTTCGGTATACAACGCCCATATTTTTTAGCACAAAGGCCCGGCCGGGCAAAAAGTCGAACTTTTTAAACAGGCTATCACTTTTTGCATAGTAATCTAGGGCCTTATTGTAATTAGTCAGTTTTTGGTTGATGAGACCAATGTTGGCGAAGTTGATCCCGGCATTTTTCTCGTTGCCGATCTCGGTGTTCATCTTGGCGGCATAGGTATACGCCTCCATGGCCTTTTTGTATTCCCCGGTTTCATTATAGATGTTGCCCAAATTGTTGTGGGAACTCGCCAAGCCCTCAAAATCGTCCACTTGCTTGGCAAAGGCAATATTGCGTTGGTGGTAGGCCTCGGCCTGTATAAGGTCTCCCTTGCTCAAATAGGTATTGCCCAATCCCAATAGGGCAATTCCTTTACCTGAATCATAGGTGATATCTTCAGCTAGGGCCAACGCCCTTTGGAAGACCGAAATTGCGGAATCGTTCTGCGCCCTCCCGTTCAGAAGATCGGCAAAAGCGTTGAGGGTCATCACTTCATAACGTTTGTCCCGGATTCCCGTGGCGATGCCCAAGGCCTTTTGGATGCTGGTTTCGGCCTTAGCCGGGTTTTCATACTGATATTCGTCAAAGAGGTCTAACAGGAGTTTGACCTTTAGGGAGTCTACCTTTTCGCGATCCAGTCTTTTTTCCAAGCTATCGATTTTGGACTGCGGGTAACCCGAAACCGAAATAAGCACTCCGATAAGAAACAAGATTCTGGCCATGTATAAATTTAAACGAATTAATTCAAATTGTATGTCGTCCTGTTTATGGGGCTTTATGGATAAGTTATACTTTGGTAAAACAACTGAAATATATACTACTGAAACCAACGTAACCCAACAGAAATATTTGAATTTATAAAAGACCTTTCATACTTTTATGAAAGTACTTTTGTAAATAAAGCGATATGATCGATGTATTAAACGAGTTGGGATATCTTGCAGGAGCTTCAAGATTTCGAAGAATCAGCGAGAAGCTTCAACAAGATGGCGATAAAATCTATTCGGATGCCCATATCCAATTTAAGGCAAGTTGGTTTCCTGTTTACTATGTCCTGGCAAAATCGCATTCCGCACAGACCATCCTTGAAATTACCAGGCAAATCGACTTTTCCCATATTACGGTAAAGAATATTTTACAGGAATTAAACAGCAATGCATTAGTCCGTATTGAACCCAATCCAAACGATAAGCGCTCTAAATTAGTGTCACTTACCAAAAAAGGTAGAGAGTTACAGGATAAGCTAGAGCCATTATGGCTTTTGTTTTCAAACACGCTAAAAGATGTATTCTCCATTGGTCATCCGGATATCATTAATATTCTAAACCGGCTCGATCGGCAGATTAATTCTTTTCCGATCAATGAACGCATTCTTAAACCAAAAGAGACATTTATAAGAATCATTGACTACAAGCCAAGTTTAAAAAAACATTTCCAAGAACTTGCGGGCCCATGGCTGTTACAAGTTTTGAACGGTAAATTGGAAGATGATGATGCGTTTACCTTGAACAATCCAGATAAGGCCTATTTAAAAAATGGAGGATTTCTATTTTATGCAAAATATAAAAGAGACGTTGTTGGCTGTGTCGCCTTGAAACGTTTAGATGATGATACTTTTGAATTTGCCAAATTGTTCATAAATCCAAAATTTCGTAAACTTGGTATAGCTACTCGGCTGATCGAACGTTGTATAAGTCGTTGTATGGAAAATGAGGCAAAGGAACTATGGTTGCAAACTACTATGAGTATGCCACAAGCCCACAAGTTGTATTATAAACTTGGATTCAATGACAAAGAAGCACCGACCCAAATGGATGTTTTGGAAAGAACCGAAAAAGTAATGTGCCTCAAGTTATGATACCCATAATGGGTTATAATTCTGCTCCCTTTTCACTAACTTGGAAATTATAAACCATTATCCCACTAGCTATTGGGAGGCAGGATTTCTATGATGCCATAACATCCGATGTATCCGGCCAAGACCTTTATTTACAATTATGGAAATCGAACAACTCATAACAAGCCTTACGGAATTGGAAAAACTGAAAACAGTTGAACGTGGACTGAATGTGGGTGCCAGAAAAGAAAGTAGCGCGGAACATTCTTGGAGTTGCTTGTTAATTGCTGATTTGGTAATCGATTATGTAAGCGAACCTCTTGACAGATTGAAAGTATTCGAATATCTACTTTACCACGATGTGGTTGAAATCTATGCCGGTGACGCCAAATTCAACAATCCGGAAGAAATGAAGTTGAAACAAGAAAAGGAGGAAAAGGCACTGGAAAAAATTTCTTCGTTTCTGCCAAATTCCGATAGATTCCAAAGAATAATGTCGGAATACGAGCACCGAAAAACAAGGGAATCGGAATTCGCAAAAGCGATTGATTGCATCGACTCCTGTATTAGAAACTTGAATGATGAAAATGCTTCAAATAAAGATGGATTTACCGAAAGTTTAATTCGACGGAAATACCGGCCCCACGTTTCAAAATTTCCAGTTACCCAGGAATTATTTGAGACTCTAATGGGAAAATTGGTTGAATTGAAAAAACTATAGCTTCAGGTAACAATGGTCATAATCCATGCCAATCCCGAGTACTCGGGAGAGACGAAAGCATAACCTAGCCAATTGTACGCAAGCAGTAAAGACACATCGACCAGAAATCGTATCATATGATGGAAACTATTAGCCTAAAAAAGGCAACAATAAAGGACAAGGCGTTAGTAGTCGACTTTGATTATAGCCTGAATCCAGTGGAACATATCGAACTTAAGAGAGCGGAAAAGATTACCAAGGCAATATTGGACAAGGAATGTTTTATCATCTTGGCAGATAATAGGGCTGTTGGGTTCGTTATATTTGATTATCGTTTCTTTGACCAAGGGTGGATAGAACTTATTATTATAGGGGAAAAATACAGAGGGAAAGGGGTAGGGGGACAGGCTATTGACCTTATATGCAAACAATGTAAGACGAATAAGGTGTTTACTTCGACCAATAGTTCCAATACTCAAATGCAAAAAGCATTGAGCAAGGTTGATTTTTCCTTTGCGGGTAAAATAAATGGATTGGACGAAGGAGATCCCGAACTATTTTACTTTAAAACAATTGACGATGGGAAAACGAAACACTAAATCGAAAAGCGAAATGCCGGCACACAACATGGTATAAGCGATTAAGATTACCTTTGAAAAATTGACTTAATTCGGTCAGGCCAGGATATCGACCCTTATTCCACTCAGTTACCTCTAAACACCGATAACAAGCTTATACCCGACCCCGCGAATGTTTACAATTTTCACCTTTGGATCAGATTCGAATTTCTTGCGCAATTTCGATATAAAAACATCCAGGGTCCGGCCCACATAATCGCCTTGGTCTCCCCAGACCTTGTTTAGAATAACCTCTCGTTCAACACCTGTGTTGACCGCTTTGTAAAGTAAAAGGAGCAGATCGGCTTCTTTACCGGTCAGCTCTGTTCTTTGATTCCCAAACAATAGCTCCGTATTCCTTTTGTCAAACTGGTATTCACCTAAGGAGATCAAATTCGGATCGACCCTGGAATTACGCCTTCTCCTCCACAGGAAAACAAAGGCCCCAAGCATGGAAACGAGTAGTAAAGCTGCTATGGAATATGTTACTTGGCCTTTTTTGGACAACGATCCGTTGGAAGGACCTTGGGCAATGTCTTGCGATGCTACCATGGGTTCATCTGAATCCATAAAGGTGAATAAAAGATGATAACAGGATTTGAGTTGCAGTCTTGATTTGCAGGGGATTATGTCCGTTTGTTCCAAAATGTTCATTTCGTAACTATAGACCACTTCACCGGTTTCGCAGTGCTCCACCTCCACGATATAGTGGGTTGACATACGCGTTTCATTAGCAACCTGATCAATTGTATTGACGAGTTCTTCCGGGTAGAATTCAAATTCGGATTCGAATTGGATTCTATAACGATCATCATCTTCCCTCTTAATCGGTAGTATCCGGGAGATACTATCACCTGAACTGAGCAGGATACGATGTCCGATCATGCGCAATGCTACTTCCAAATGCCTTTCGTCCTGCATGAATTGGGCCCTGCTCTTTGAAGTAAACAGCAAGAGGCATACAAAAGTGAATGAAGCTATTTTAAACCATCTTGGGCCCATGCTACAAAACTATTTATATCTGTAAAAGTTTAAGTTGTTTTACACAAAATTTACAACATTTTACATTTGATAGACCTATTGAAGCGGCTATCCACGTTAGATTTGATAGCAAGTAATCTTTAAATCAATTCTAATATGAAAAAGACTAGTATTATTTTTTGCGTGGCACTTGCAGCTTTTAGCTTAGAGGCCTTTGGCATTGTAAATTGGAACGATTCCGCGACAGATCAGGTAGAAACATCCGTTAACGAGGCTATTGCTAGTAACGAGCCAGTAACCGGGAAAATTAATACGAGCATCTTTTGTGATTCTACGAGCCCAGGGCCATGGGAAACTAGCCATTGGGGGCCATCCCTTCCCGTTGACCCTGTAAAGCAAGCAGCCTATGAAGGGGGTATGGAGGCGCTTATGGAATATCTCAAAGAAAACAGTAGAGAAGCCAGGGCCGGCCAGGAAATGGACAAATTGCAACCTTTTAAGTTGGTTTTTACGGTGACCAAAAATGGGACCATCGAGAATGTAAGACTGGATGGTACCTCGGGCTACCTTGCAATAGATTACAGAATGATCGACCTCATCCTAAAAGCGCCGGGGAAATGGGAACCGGCCGAAAATTCAAAGGGCGAAAAAGTGGATCAGGAACAGGTGGTTGCATTGGGACCAACGGGTTGTTAAGGGTACCGTTACCCGTATTGCTATAGGCTTTTTTACATAAGTGAAGAAGCCTTTTCGCGTTGATGACTCCTTTTCATCAGTAAAGAAGAATGTACATAGCAAGGCCTATAGTTCATGCCGATCCCGAGTACTGGGGAGGGACGAAAGCATGGTCTTGGCATTGTCCACAAGTATAGCAATGCCTATAGGTGCTTTTTTAATTGTTTTGGAAGACCTACTCTTTTAAATAGACAAGTCACTCTAGCCTAGCCAGTTTCTTATCATCCACATACTTGTCAATTTCCTTTCTGAATTTTGCCATGCTTGTATAAGGTCTATATTTCTCAAATTCATGGGCCAGACGGTCACCTACGCCCAGTATCATCTTAAAATCCGCCTCGGATGTGGTATTCAAATTGAAGGCGACAAACACCTTTTCTAGAGTTCCTCCTAAGTTTCATCCCCGACCCTTCCCTGAAAATTTTCAAACGAAGGCCAGAGATTGGCATTGTAGGTTTCAAGGAATTCTAAGGCTACCCGTTAAATGTTAAAGATCCCACTTCAAATTAATACGTATAATTTGCCTAGAGCCCTGCGCCATTCTTTGAGGAAGTATTTGTTGAACATTCTTGTTTCATTTTCCTTGTTTTAGCGCAATTAATTTTGCTAAATTTAATCCATAAAACATTCTTTCATATAGGTATAACCGGTGTCGTAATCGTCAATTAAGGCATTGTTATACTTATACGATTCATAGGCCCATAATTGCACTGATTATAGGTTGTATTTGATGTTGGTGATAATTAATTCGCCCATTGATCGTGTACTAAGGTTTTCAACTTTTTTATCCCCCGTTTATTTATTTGGTAATGCATAAAATACTCACGTATTCAATCATTTCATACACATTTGTTTTCAATGTGCTATACGCACAGGACTATACGATACGGGATGTACCGATTAATGGCAATGGCGAAACCCACAAGTACAGGAATTTCATGCAGGTAGATTATGATGGGTTCCTGTGGTATTCTACCTATAATGGCCTAGTAAAGGACTTTGAGACCCATAACGTCCTTTCTTCCTTCCTGGTTGACAACCCAAATGACCTGGTCCAAGGTATCTCTCGGATTTATTTTGACACCAACCAAAGGATATGGGCATCCGCGGATACAGGGCTTTTCCTGTCTAGGAAAGGTCAAGACGATAGTTTCAACCGTATTGAGTTAAAACCATTCTTAATGGGAAGGGAACTGGAGACCAATTCCTTCATGGAGGATTGCAACGGAAATTTATGGATGGTGGCTGCTACCCGTAGGGACAATATCATTTTAAAGGTAGATCCCCATCTCGAGGTCACGAAATATGAAATTGAGGGAATTGAACCAAGATATACAAACGACAGATACTACTTAAGGAATTTCCTCCATTTTGAAAGAAGGGTCGGCTGTGATAAATTTCTTGTTCGGCAAGGACGCAAACTCTATATCTTTGATGCTGGAACCACAACACCCATTGCGGACTATACCAGTTCGATCAAATACAGCTTGACTGATTATACCCATCCAGAATGGAATCTAAATGGGGGTGATGGCCTGGTTCTTACCAACAATGGTGACGTCCTTCCGGAATCCACGGAAATACAATATATCTATGAGGGAGAAGTTTTTGAAACCTACTTTATTGAGGATTTAGGTCTACAGCTGATCAATGTACCCTTTCAGGAAATGATCCCCATTACGGAGGACGGCAATCCCATACTAAAAAACCACGCCGACCTTATCGCTATCGATGGCCCTGGAAAGACCTTGATGTTATTCAAACTGGTGGAAATAAACGGGAGTCTTCATCTCAAAAAGATCCATGATATTCCGTTCCCTTTCTTTATCGAGGACCTGATCATCGATAAGAACGACATCATCTATGTTAGCAATTATGACCGGATCAGTAAAATAAAGTTCAACAAGAATCGCTTTGACAAGATCCTAAATGCAAATGGCGAACAAAATATCGACGTGAAGGGGTTTTTGGAACTCCCCAATAAGGAAATCCTTGCCGCTAGCAATATGGGGGTCTTTAAGCTTTCACCAACAAGCGATACTAATTATGATGAAAGCTCGTACAAAACGGAAAATGTTTTTCCAACATTGCATCTTCTTAGATCTTTTCTAAAGGCCAGCGATTCCACGGCATGGTGCCTTGGGGTACACAAAGCGCTTTGGGAAATCAATTTTTTAAAGAATACGATTGTTGATACCAACATTTTTTATTCCCATCGAAGATTGGCCAATCTACATTACTTTGATATCCTGAAGCATTCGGACTCCACCTTTTTGTTAGCGAGCGATTATGGTCTTCAGGAATTCAATTTCAAACAAAAAAAGTTCCGTGAAGTATCTATTCCCCCTCTAGAGAACGCAGTAGACCCTATTATAAGAGCTCTTCTAAAAACCAAAAACAAACTCTATATTGGAACAGACATGAATGGATTGATCGTACAGGATCTGGATTCCAATACTTTTTTACATTTAAGCAAAGATTCCACGAACAATAGGTTAGTCCTTCCATCAAATAAAGTCCAAGCGATTTTAATAGATCGGCAAAAAAAAATATGGCTGGGCACGGACAGGGGAGCCGTTTGTTTGGAAAGGGACCTAAAAAAAGCAACTATAATAGATGGCACCTATGGCCTCACCAACGTTAACGTAGTGGGTGTCTTGGAGGATGCCGACGAAAACATCTGGTTCAGTACCCGTGACGGGCTTTACCGCTATGAAAAAAGTTCAAAAAAAGTGACTGCGTTCTATGTAGAGGACGGCCTGCCCTTTAACGATTTCAATCTGTACTCCTATTACAAAACCTCAACGAACACCCTGCTGTTCGGAGGAGTCAGGGGGCTAATCGCCTTCGATAGTATCGACGGTCCGGCCCAATCCCAGGACGTCAGGATGTTCCCCACTAAATTCGAATACTACGATGCCGATACAGAAAAGGAAGTGGAGCGCTACGCCCCGAACGCGGGGCGGTACGATTTTGACCTGCCCTACTCCAAAAATTCGTTTTCCATAACCTATAGCATCAACGACTGTTACAATACCGAGATCAACAAATATTCCTACAAATTGGAAGGTTTTACCGAGGACTGGGTAAACCTAGGCAATCAGAACACCTTGAATCTATTGTCTATACCCCCAGGCGATTATGTGCTGCGGATTAAGGGATCCAACCCAGCAGGGGTAGAATCGTCCAATGAACTGCGTTATGATATCCATGTGGCCCAGGTCTTCTACAAAAGGCCCTGGATCCAGGTGGTTACCGTACTGTTCCTCCTAGGTCTGGTGGCATTGGCCCTACACAACCGTTCGGTACAACAACAGGAAGAAAAGATTCATAGGTTGAAACAACGTTTCTTTACCAACATTTCTCATGAGATACGGACTCCATTGACACTCATCCTCGGAACCCTGAACAATTTGCTAAAGGGGGATTTCAATGCCGAGGAACAAAGACAACTGGCCACATTGAAGAGCAGCACCGGAAGATTAAATAACCTAGTAAATGAACTGCTGAATATCAGAAGATTGGAAACCGGTAACATAAAACTGAAAATGAGCGAAAATAATTTGGTCCCCTTCGTCCATGAGATCTTCCTGGCATTTTCACAACAGGCCATCGCCAAAGGTATAGGGTACAAATTCAAAAGCTCACGGCCCCATATCCCCGTCTGGTTCGATAAGGCCCAGTTGGAAAAAACCATTTATAATCTTCTCACCAATGCTTTTAAGTTTACGGCAGTCAACGATACGATTACGGTAGAGGTTACCCAAAAAGACGGGCACGCTCTCATACGGGTAGAAGACTCGGGACAGGGAATCCCGGAGGATAAATTACCGCATATCTTTGAACGGTTCTATCAAAATGAGGATTCCATATCCGAGAATTTAGGGTTTGGAATCGGGCTCTCCATTTCCAAGGATATTGTAGAACTCCATTCAGGTACGATAGAGGTTAAAAGCACGCTGGGGCAAGGTAGCCGCTTTAATGTCATATTGCCTCTCGGGGATAATCATGTTAACCCGTTGCACATCGTAGAATATCAGGATGAAGAGAACTTTATGGACACCGAAAATAGGGCTGCCACGGACAAGGTTGCTGTTCCTATGGATAAGGAATTATCAAATTCTCTCGTCCTTATAGTAGAAGACAATCAGCACCTACGGGAGTATTTAAAGATATTATTGTCCAAGGATTTCGAAATCCTTGTGGCACCGGACGGAAAAATTGGCCTGGAATTGGCCATAGAGTTATGTCCGGATCTTGTCCTTAGCGATGTAATGATGCCCGTAAAAGATGGGATTACGCTTTGTTATGAGTTGAAAACCAATATTATGACCAGCCATATCCCTGTTATTCTTTTAACCGCCAGGGCCGCCGTAGAAAACATAATGGAAGGATACGAAACGGGAGCGGATGATTACCTCGTGAAGCCTTTCAATGAAGAGATCCTTAGGATCAGGATCAAGAATTTGCTGAACAATAGAAAACAGCTCAGGGAAAAATACATCAACGAGGGACTTTTGCATCCGAAAGAAATAACACTTACTTCCCCTGACCAGGAATTCCTTGGCAAGCTCAACGCCATCATCGAGGAGAACCTTGAAGAACCCGAGTTCCAAATGGATCGACTGGCCCTAGATATGGCAATGAGCCATTCCAGCATCTACAAGAAGCTCAAGGCGCTCACAGGAATGACCATTATTGGATTTATCAAGGATTTTAGGCTAAGGCGCGCAGCTCAAATGTTGGAACAACACAAGTTTTCCATAACCGATATCAGTTTCATGGTAGGGTACACGGACAGAAAACACTTCAGCCAAGAATTCAAAAAGAAATTTGGCAGGACCCCTTCCGAATACGCCAAAGAGCATCTAGACGAGACCTGATTCGATCAGGAACAAAATCTCTATCTTATAGTGGACCACAGGTAATTCCCGGTTCGGGCGGAATACCGGCCAATTTATGAAAACAACCTCGGCCGTATCCATTTTCACGGAAAACTACAAATGGACATTCTCTCCATCCGTAAGGATGGTATGGAACGTTCCACGGGAAAACTTTTTGGCGGACTCGGAAATGAGCGACAACCTAAAAATAAGCAGCAGCCATGGTGGAGTAGATAACGTAGCCGTTCAACCATAACTTTGACCCCTTCATCCAATCTACGGTGTAGCTCCGTCCTAGACCAAGGTACGACCCAAATTATTGCATCGACAATTCCCCGATTTACGAAAACACCCCCCTTTTTTTAAGAATCACAACAACATAATATTATAGAAGCGAATGTAACTTTACTTTCAAAAGAACGGCCCCTAATAGGTTCTTAATAAGATGATAACCATGATAGGGCACAAGAGATAGGCTTTAACACCAGGACTGGATCCTTCATTCAAGATTAGAGGGAACTATATCATGGAAATGGGCCTACTTGACAACAACGGAAAAAATAAATACAAATAATTAATGGGTTAGTCATACTTCATGGACTAGCCATAAAGCAACAAATCATGAATTCCTCTTAAGACATCACGTACAAAGTGACCGTCAGATCCATTTATTCAGGATAATGAAACTTTTACCTACTTGAGGTTTCACGGTCATGCAAGATTTCCTACGACCATTCCGGTATGGAACGACATTTACTAGAAAACCAACCCAAACCCTTATCAACCATGAATTACCATGAATTAAACGATGCCTTAAAAAAGGCCGATCTGAACTTTAGCGGCGTGGATCGCTTTGCCTGTAGCAACAAATTGAGCCAAGTCTTCATCACCGAGGGCATTATCGACATCCTGATATGGAAATACAATGTCCAAAACAATGATTTCAAGCTCATTAGCTCTAATTTCGGGTATACCGCCATCACGAGCTCGCAGTTTAAAAAATTCCTTGATTCCGTCAAGCCCTGTTTCCTGGACTACTTTACCGATTTCCTGGCGTCATACATCAAGTTCCTGACCCTGCGCGAAAACATAAAAAACTATAGCAGATATCAGTTCCAAAGCTTTGTGCCCATCAGGTTGGACTCGGAGGGATATTACTTCTCCACCTTATATGTTATCTCCGAGATAACCGAGACCAAAGGCCTGGAACTGCATTTTCTGTTGATTCCCTTAAAAAGGCATACGGATGAACCCATTACCTTTAACGTCCTAAGGGACGGCAAAAAGGACGATCCACTGACAAAACAGCTCAAGGACAGGATAGCGTTCTCCCTGGAAAAAATCCTGACCAACGAGCAGATCGATATCTTCAATTTGCTGCTCAAGGGATATTCCTATAAAAAGACTGCCTTCTACCTGAATAAAAAACCGGACAACATCCTGAAGTATAATCGTAGGATAAACCATAGGTTGTCCTCCCATTTCGACATCGATTTCGATTCGGCCAACGATGCGGCCAGATACTATAGAAATTGCTTCCTATCGGAATAGGGCCCTCCCCGAGACCACCGCTTCCAACATACGGGATTCCATTTCCCCGTGCGACGGAAGTAAAAGGGATGTCCGTACCCATTTTAGCTGCCGCTATTCCCATTGGGTACGGGCCCCTATAGGTTAGGCACCGATCGGGCACAGACCCCCCGGATCGATCGCCCTCCGATACATCAAATCCATCGGTTCAGGCCTTTCCCTGGGTACTTTCCTATGCATACCGGACGAAGGCATAATCAAAAATGAGGGTCAAGATACCCAGTTACCCTAAAAGGCCGACCAAAATTCCAGGGCGGGTCAACGTTTTTTTGAGCAGCTGATAGAATATATCCCCATGATGTCCCAAAGCGGGACACCCCAACATCCATCCCCGCCCTTATTTTGATTATCGGTAATAGCGCGGAAGCCGGAAAATTCCCGCCAGAAGTTGTTCTTGTGACGGATCGGCATGAAAAACCTTTTTAAACGAAGTTAGTATAGCAATGAGAAAAAAATATTATAAAGTCGCCTCTATACAGCAAGGAACTTTACATATTTCCGGTCATGGCAATAGCCTGCAATGGAAAAAAGCTTCGGTACTTTCTAATTTTCATACCTCCTGGGATTACGGGAGACAGAATCCCCTCACCTTCAAAGCACTATGGGACGGTATGTTTTTGTACTTCCGTATCGCGGTCAAAAATACCAGGGCATATCTTGACAGTCCTATTAACCATCCCCAAGACATTGGGATGCTGGATAGGGTAGAACTCTTTTTTAGGTCAAATCCAACAAGTCTGTATTACTGTATAGAAATAAATGCCAAAATCGCAATGACCAATTTCAAAACGATTACATCCCCCTATAAGAAATTTGACTTTGATTGGAGTTGGCCCGAAAACGAAGTATTGATTAAATCAATGGTTACGGATTACGGATATACGGTCGAGGGAAGAGTTAGCATAAAATCCCTTAAGGAACTCCATTTGATACAAAACGAAACGCTACAAGTAGGAATCTACAGAATCCATTATATACAAAAGGACTATTTCGATTATTGGCCTATAGGCACTACCTGGGTGCAACCCGAATCAAAAACTTCGGATTTTCATCTTCCTTCATCCTTTGGAGTTTTTTTGCTGGACAAAAACGGGATTTGATAAAACCAAAAATACCGCATTAACGGAGCCAAAAGAACGCCATGTTAGCCGTATGCAACGATAAGCTATGGATTTCCCTGAAATTGTGGACATTATTCCGACCTAGGTTTTGAAATAATCTTAGAGCCTATTTGAGAATTCGTCAATTGTTTTTTTATGCCCTTTTTTGCGCGGCACTTTGTTAAAATTTTTGCTCGTAGCTTGGGCCTCCGCTAAAGCTTCAGCGGCACGCGGAGGGCTATGCTCATCAGCGACTCCATCTCGCCCATAGCTTCCGCTATGTCGTGCCTCGTTCCACGACAAAATTGGCCTATAATAATTCCAATCACAAATTCCCAAACGGGCTCTTAAGCAAATAGTGGATATTCCACATCATTGCCCTGCAGAGAGGAACTGACTATACTGCTATCCAATTTAGCATACGGACAGCTCAAGAACAGGGGGCAATTAAAAAGGAGTGATTTATGCAAAGGCCAGGAGTATGGAAGATACCTGTTCCATTACAATTCGCTTGGCCAAAACTTTTCCGGACACTTCCAAATTTGTATTGGACAAAGGTGCGGTTATAAAAGATGTGGGGTAGGATACTCAATTTTTTTGTATAACCGACCGAATTTCCTAGGTCGATCATCGAAATTTTTAGGTAACTGATGGAATAAGTTGTCCGGATGTCCCAAGGTAGGACATTTCATCATTCCGTTTTGCTATTACTTTGATTTCCAAATAGAAAGAATAGTAGTGTCCCCATATTAAAACCCAAATTCTTACAACAACAACCTACTTATGCTTTCTTATTTGAACAATAAGCTTTGAATTTAAAACAATCAATCATGAAAAGACCAAAAATTTCAAAGGGTAATTGGCTATTAACGGCCATACTGATCTTTACCATCCATTGCATACATGCGCAATGTGATGTTTCGAACTTTACGGTAACCCCCACTGCCGGGACCTGCTTTGCCAATGCAAGCATAACGGTCCAGATCCCGGGAGCTATCAGTTGCAACAATTGGGTAGCTATCCTCACCCATCCGGACAATTCCCAGACAACACTCGCGATACCCGCAAATGGCGGGCCGGTCGTATTTGGGTCTTTAGCTGCTGGGGACTATGCTATTAACCTGTTCAACGGTATAACCACTATTCCCTACGCTTCCAATCCGGTGAGCGTTACCAGTACCTATACCAATATGGACATCACCAGTAGCCAAACCGAAAATACGTGTAGCCTAACGGATACGCATTACACCCCTGATGGCGAACTTACCATTACCATAAACAATGGAGGCGTGGGTCCCTTTGTATATGAGGTAACTACTTCCTTAGGGGTACAGAGCTTTGGCCCTTCCATGAATACCAGCCATACCTTTGGGGGCATGCCGGATACCGGCGAACAAGTTTCGTTTACGGTTACCGACCAGGCAAGTGGCAATCCGGGCTGCGAAGTACGTTCTACCCAGACCCCTACTTTAATAAGGCATAGCCTTACTCCATCTACATATGCACAATTTGCATCCTCACTGTCTAGGGACTGTACCACCGATTGTAATACCTGGACCGCTACGTTCAGGGTCGGAAGTTTTCTATACAAAAGAGCCACCCTACTGCAGCCCGGAAATTCATCCATACGTATAAATGGAGGAGCGCCACAGCCCTTTGATGAAGCCTTGGAGGATCGTAGTGGTGTAACCTTCAGGGCCAATATGGCTCCCGGGGATACCTTTGATCTTTTTTTTACGGATGGGTGTAACGATATCACTGTCAGTGATGTTGCTCCTCCGTTTAACGATAGCCATTTGGAGACGGAGGTGAACACCTTTTTTGATCCAAATACCTGTTCATCATCAATCCAGTTTGAACCGGACCTGGCTGACCTAGGTAATTCTACCTTTTTTTGGAAGAATAACTTCTGCGAGAACTACTCTTCCTTAATGGAACAGGAAAGCTCCCCTGGAAATTGGGTTCCCATAGGTCTGCCCGCACATCCATCCGGTGGATTTGAACTACCAGGGCCTGGGCGTTATCGGTTTACGGCTTCCGACATCTGCCACTCCGTATCCCGGGAATTTGACGTAGCGGTTCCCTCCAACAACGCGTACGAAAACTACCGTCTTGTAGAGCGTAGAAGTCTCCTCGAGGGAACCAGCGGTATCGAAATCAGGGATTTTGACAGCTTTGAAGAAGGAACCCTTGAGATAAGACCTGTACCGTTTGTTCCACAAATGACCATAAACCCGGCCCATCCCTACAACCTTGCCGGAAGCTACACCATAAATTTTCCTATCGTTATTCCTTTTGTGAATGACCGTAGGATCGGAGATCTTCCTCCGGGAGAATATGAGATAATCATAAACGGGAATTGCGGAAGTACCTTTACCGATAGGATTACGTTGATAGCCCCCGCACAATACGATCCCCAGATACAAACAAGCATCAGCTGTATAAATTCCAACAGCATTATTTACGATTTTGGGATGGTCGATGCTTCCTTTCCCCCACTGACCTTCGCTAATACCGAACTATGGACGGATAATGGATCCGGCGGACTTGGAACCAGGGTACAAACCACCACCCAACATCTTTCCGGGGCATTCAATAACCTTCCCTTTGGGAATTACATCATTAGGTGTCCCCGAAGTACCATAGGCGATTTTGACCCCGTACCTCCTCAATATTCAGCGGCAACTGGCAACGAGCCAGGTATCAGGGAATACTTTGTTCCCGTTACCATAAGTCCTTACCAAGACATTACCGTGAGTACCGGATCTGCATTTTGCGGTGCAAATTCGGCTACGGTTACGGCCCAAGTCACTAGTGGAACGCCAGTGTATCCCCTAACATATCAGCTATTTGCAACAAATAATCCAGGTACCCCGTTGGCCGGTTATGTCGCTAGCGACCCGGGCGATGCCTCGGCAACCGCCCATACCTTTGGCATTGCGGTAACCACCGGTGATTACTTTGTTCGGGTATCCTCTTCCTGCTATTCCGTGGATACCAACATTAATGTAAATACATTACAACAATTTCAGATAGCCACCGACAATGATAACTTTTGTCCGGGAAGTACGGCCATGCTCTCTATTCCCCTCCAACCTTTCGCCTGGGACATCACCTGGAGCGATGATCAAGGGAACATAGTGGATACGGAGGTAAGCCAAATACAGGTAACGCCTTCCTCCACTACCACCTATACCGTTTCGTATGCTTCCAAACCTTCGGCGAGTTGTCCAAACCCTACCCCATTTTCGGACGATATCACAATAACGGTAAATCCCCAGCCCACAGTACCTGTTCTTACGGGCAATAGTGCTGTATGTTCCGGTGAGGATGCCATTTTTATCATAAGTGGAACCCCGGGGGAAATGGTTACGTATTCCGGAAGCGTTTCCGGAACTGCCACCATTGGAGCTGCCGGAACCGTGGACATTCCAGTTAACGGAATAACCGCGGATGCGACCCTTAACCTTACGTTAGTAGACAACGGTATCTGTACGTTGCCCCTAACGCTAACGGAAACGGTAAGTGTCAATGCCCTACCTACAATTACGGTATCGAGTATGCCTGCCTGTTCCGCGGATTTGTTGACCTATTCCCTTGAAATTTCCACTAGTGCAAACACGGTCAATAGTACTTCCGGTACGGTGAGTAACATTTCCGGGAACACTTGGACCATCATGGACGTACCGGCAGGTACCGATATAACCCTTACCGCTACGGACACCAATGCCTGCGTTAACAATATCGCCATTACGGCACCGGACTGCAGCTGCCCCACGGTGAACGTGCCGGTTAGCGGCGGTGATATGGCCTACTGTGCGGGAACGACCATACCGACCCTTATGGCGGCCATCAATACCGGTGAAACTGTGGACTGGTATGACGCACCCGCTGGAGGAACCCTATTGGTGAGTAATAATGTTAATTATATACCTGTGGTGCCCGGTACTTACTATGCCGAGGCCCGCAATACCACCACAAACTGTACGAGCACCACACGTACGCCCGTTACCGTAACACAGAACGCATTGCCAGCGGTAACTTTTGGACTTGTGCCGAGTATTTGTATAGATGCAACGGTGACGGATTTAACCTCTTTTGCCAGCCCAGCAGGAGGAACGTTCTCCGGGACGGGGGTAACTGGGAACAGTTTCGACCCTGCTGTGGCCGGTTTTGGGACACATAGCCTTACCTATACCTATACGGACGGTAACGGATGTACCAATACCGATACTACAAGTATAACCGTAAATGCTCTCCCTACGATTGCGGTATCCAGTGCCCCTACATGTTCCGCGGATTTGTTGACCTATTCCCTTGAAATTTCTACAAGTGCAACTATGGTCAATAGTACTTCCGGTACGGTGAGCAATATCTCCGGGAATACCTGGGCCATCACCGACGTATCTTCCGGTACCGATATCACCCTTACGGTTACGGATGCCAACGGTTGTAATATCATACTGCCCGTTACGGCACCGGACTGTAGCTGCCCCGTGGTGAACGCACCCGTCAGCGGCGGTGATATGGCCTATTGTGCAGGAACAACCATACCGACCCTTATGGCGGCCATCAATACCGGCGAAACGGTGGACTGGTACAATGTACCCAGCGGAGGGACTCCATTGATAAGTGGCAATGTCAATTATGTGCCTGTTGTGCCCGGCACCTACTATGCCGAGGCCCGCAATACCACCACAAACTGTACAAGTGCTACACGTACACCCGTAACCGTAGTTGAAAATGCATTGCCAACGGTAGCCTTTGGCCCGGTGCCAAGTACTTGTATAGATGCAGGTTCGATAGATTTGGCCTCCTTGGCCAGTCCTGCGGGAGGAACGTTCTCCGGCATAGGAGTGGTTGGAAATACTTTTGATCCGGCTACCGCCGGAACAGGAATACATACGCTTACCTATACCTATACGGACGGTAACGGATGTACCAATACCGATACCACAAGCGTAACGGTAAACACCTTGCCTCTAGTAAGCTTCACCGCCATACCGAATACCTGCATAGACGCAACGGTGACAGATTTGACCTCTTTTGCCAGCCCTGCGGGAGGAACGTTCTCCGGTATCGGGGTTACCGGGAATAATTTCAATCCCGCTGTGGCCGGCATTGGTACACATACCCTTACCTATTCCTTTACCGATGGGAACGGATGTACCAACATGGACACGACGAGCATTATCGTAAACAATCTGGTATCCCAAGTAGGTACTACCGCTACTTCCTGTGCTTTAGACGGGACGAGTTATACCCTTACTATAGAACTTAACGGGACGGGAGCCTTTATGGCAATCGGGACGGGAGCCCCGGGAACCTTTGTGGGAACCACATGGATCTCCGACCCTATAGCAGCTGGAACGGATTATAGTGTGGACTTTCAGGATATCCATGGTTGTAACACCCTTACCACTGCCGATGTGGCTCCTGTTTGTTGTGTCTTCGATGTAAGTTGTCCTAGCTTTCCCGCTACCGAAGTACAATGCTACGAGGATTTGCCTACGGCAACCATCCTTAGCGAAGCAGAGTTTGAGGCCCTGGGCAACGGGGATGGTAACATAGGTGACATTCCCTGTGGTGTTATTGAGATTACCGCCACCAACAGCCCCGATCAGGGCAATTGCAATGTTCCCGTTATCCGAACCTATACGGTAACTGAATATCAGGACGGCAACGGCAATGGTTTAAGGGACCAAGGGGAAAACGTGGTACTTAATACCACGAGCTGTACACAGACCATTACCCTAAACGATACTACCGACCCGGTATGGACCAATACTCCTTCCGATAGGATCGTGGAGTGTAGCGGAACTATGAATACGGACAGTGCGTTTACTGATTGGTTAAACAGCTTCTCCGGTACCGACACTTGTGGTACTGCGGTATTTGCCCACAACAGTGCAGGACTTAGTGATTTTTGTGGTGCCACAGGAACCGAAACGGTAACCTTTACTTTGACCGATGAATGTGGCAACTCCATTTCGCAGGAAGCTACCTTTAGCGTGGTGGATACTACGGCCCCCGAATTCGTGGAAACCTTGCCTTCAAACATTACATTGGAATGTGATGCCGCAATACCATTGGCAGAAATACTAACGGCCACGGACAGCTGTGGAAACGCCTTGGTCTCGTTCAATGAGGTTAGGATAGACGGCAGTTGCGATTCCGATTATACCTTGGAACGGAGTTGGACGGCAACAGATCAGTGTGGTAATACGGCCGTACATGTGCAGACCATAAGGGTACAGGATACCACAGCACCAACATTTGTGGGCGAATTGCCACAGGATGGCTTTGCCCAATGCAATAGTATTCCCGAAGCACAGGAACTAACGGCAATGGACAATTGTGGTTCCGTGGAAGTAACCTTCACGGAAACAGAAATTCCCGGTGACTGTACCAATAGGTTTACATTAATGAGGGAATGGGTGGCCACCGATGCTTGTGGCAATGAGATCGTCCATACCCAAAATATCCAATTGGCCTGTGAAATAGAAATCTTCAATGCCGTAACACCCAATGGTGACGGTGCGAATGACGTCTTTTTCTTAAAGGGCATTGATTGCTACCCTGACAACAACGTAAAAATCTTTAATCGTTGGGGCGTAAAGGTATTCGAAGTAAATGATTATGATAACTCGTTTAGGGCCTTTGATGGCATTTCCGATGCCAGGGCAACCATTGATGGAGATAACAGACTTCCTTCAGGAACCTACTTCTACGTATTGGAATATGAATTTAGAGATAACGGAGGAACTTCCAGGCCTATACAGCAATCGGGATATCTATACATCCAAGGAAATTAGAATCAACCATAACCCAAATTAAAAAGCAAATTATGATACCTACAAAGAAATACATGATACTCTCCATCTTATTGGGGAGTATCTATGCCGGGAGCTATGCCCAGCAAGACTCGGAATATACCCAGTATATGTACAATACAGTAGCCATAAACCCGGCCTATGCCGGAAGTAGGGGCCACCTGAGTGCCAACCTCCTCTACCGATCCCAATGGGTAGGCCTGGACGGTGCTCCGGAAGTGTTGAATTTTTCACTGAACACCCCTATGGGGTTAAGGGGAGCCGGCCTAGGTCTGTCATTTTTTAGTGACAGAATAGGCCCATCGGACGAGAGCAATCTTGCGGCGGACTTTTCCTATACCATAAAACTGGGATGGGAAACCCATTTATCCTTTGGAATAAAGGCCGGGATCAATCTGTTAAATGTCGATTATTCAAAATTGAACATATTTGACCCTACCGATCCCAGTTTCCAGAACAATATAGATAATCGTCTGTCGCCCTCGGTGGGACCGGGCATTTATCTACGTCATCATGAAAAATGGTATCTGGGACTCTCTTCGCCAAACGTTCTTTCTACCAATCATTTTGATGATGTAGCGGTTTCCAATGCCACGGAAAGGGCCAACATCTATCTTATCGGTGGATATGTATTTGATTTCAAACGGAATTTAAAATTTAAACCGGCCTTTTTGGTAAAAGCGGTTTCCGGCGCCCCGTTGGACATAGATCTTTCCGCCAATTTTTTGTTTAGTGAGGTCTTTACCTTGGGAGCTTCTTACCGGTGGGACGCGGGGGCAAGTGCCTTGGTGGGCTTTCAGATTTCCCCTAATCTTATGTTCGGGTATGCCTACGATTACGATACCACTGAGTTGGGGAACTATAATTCTGGCTCACATGAACTCTTTTTACGATTTGAAGTGGGAACAAGGGTCAGAAGGACCGTAAGCGCACGGTTCTTTTAATAATGCATAAATAAAACAAAACGTATCATGAAAAATATAGTACAAATATCCATTTTATCGACTTTGATCCTACTGGGGATGGCCCAGAAAGGGATTGGTCAGGAAAGAAAATTGCATAAGGCAAACAAGAAGTATAAAGAGCTGGCATTCGTGGAAGCTTCCAAAATATATACGGATGTTGCGGAATCTGGATACAAGTCCGTGGATTTCCTGAAGAAGCTGGGAAACAGCTATTATTTTAACGCAAAATACAAGGATGCCGCAAAATGGTACGAGGAATTGTTTTCCCAGACCCAAACAGTAGATCCGGTGTATTACATCCGTTATTCACAGTCGCTCAAGGCCATAGGTCTGGAAGAGCTCTCTTCCAAGTGGTTTGATAAATACTTGGGGGCCACGGAAATCTCGGAGAAAAAATACAAAAGTGTCGATGATTACATGAGAATCATTGAGGAAAACTCCGATCGCTACCAAATGGAACCTTTGTCCATCAATACCGAAGGGATAGAATTTGGTGCCACGTTTTCAAATAGAAGGATCATTTTTGCCTCCACGAGGGATACAGGTGCGGTTTTTAAAAGAATCAGTGCTTGGGAAGATTTACCTTTTTTAGATCTTTACGAGGCTCATCAAAAACCAGATGGTTCCTTAACCTCCCCAAAAAAATTGAGAGGTAAAATCAACTCCAAGGGCCATGAATCCACCCCTATTTTTACAAGGGATGGGAATACCATGTATTTTACGCGGAGTAACAACACACGGCGTATAAAAAAGACCAAGGACCAAGTTCAACATTTAAAGATATATCGGGCCCATTTAGTGAACGGTAAATGGACCGATATCGAGGATCTTTCCATTAATGGGGATAACTACTCCACGGCACACCCTGCTCTAAGCCCATCGGAAGACAAATTATATTTTGTGTCCAATATGCCGGGATCCATAGGTCAGACGGATATTTATGTGGCCCGGATCAATGCCGACAAATCTCTGGGCAAATCTGTTAATCTTGGAAAAAAAATAAATACAAAAGGCAGGGAATCCTTCCCGTTTATCACAGAAGATAATGAGCTATACTTTTCGTCCGATGGTCATTTTGGTCTTGGCGGATATGATGTGTTCTTCACTAGGCTGAACGGCACAGGCTTCGGTTCCTTGTTGAATGTCGGCAAACCTATCAATTCTTCCTTCGACGATTTCGCATTTGCCATAAAAGAGAAAAAAGGATTTGTGAGTTCAAATAGGCCTGGAGGTGCAGGTAGGGATGACATCTACGGCTTTATTGAGCTAAAGGATATAAAGGAACTTCTAGTAAGCAAAATCTACGGAACGGTCGTCGACAAGGATACTAAATTTCCATTGGTCAATTCCATCATAGATATTTTGGACGAGCAGGATAACCAAATTGCACAGCTACGGACAAATGCCGAAGGCCATTACGTGACAGAAGCGGATATCCATACCGGATATCATATAAAGGTTTCAAACGAAGGATATATGAGCGAACATGTTTTTTCCAAAAAGGATAGAAGGAACCGGGAGCATAATTTTGAGCTTTCCAAAGATACCCTCGATTTGAAGAAAGGTATTGATATTGCAAAAATTGTAAACGCTCGCGTGTATTTTGATTTGGACAAATCAGCGATACGATCGGATGCTGCCAGGGAACTGGAAAAAATTGTTACGATCATGAAAGCGTATCCCGAACTTAACATACATGTTCGCTCACATACGGACAGTAGGGCCAGGGATGGATATAACCTAGCATTATCCGAAAGACGCGCAAGGGCCACGGTGAATCACTTGATTAAAAGAGGTATCCAACGGACCAGGCTAAGCGGAAAAGGATATGGGGAAAAGGAATTGGTAAACCAGTGTTCCAATGGTATCAAGTGTAGCGAAGCACAGCATCAATTGAACAGAAGGTCGGAATTTATAATTGTGGAGTAGGATCCATTCCCTTAAAAATACTTCCCAAATCAAAAAAAGATGAATGATTTATTCGATTGGCTCGATAGTTTTACCTCTGAGGAACTCATCTATGTCATATTTGGGATACTGTTTTTAATGATTCTTGTCGGCATCCCTATGCAAATTAAGAATCACGGGTATCCCAAAAGAGATGTCCGATTTAGTTTGGGATTCAAAAGATTTGAAGGTCGAAGTGTATGGTCAATAATCAATGCTTCGAACTTAAGGAATACAATGGCATATTATAACATATTTAAAATCTTAATACGATGAAAAAAAAGGAAGAAGCAATATATTATGAAAGGTCAGAAGGTGCTGACAATCAATTTAAAAAAACAAATTTTGATGATAATCAATTGGAATATATAAAATTGTTCGTATCGGGTTGTCATCCTACGGAAATCCAAAAAAACATGAACCTTACCTCAGCGCAGTTGACAAATTTGAAAAGTAACATCCGATATAAGCTGGATGCTTCCAATGATTTTGAAATGATAAAGAGGGTTTTTACCTACGGAATACTCAAAAGAGAGGATTATGTAGAAAAGGAAATCAAGGATATTGCATTGAGAAAGGCCGCGGAAATAATCCATAGTGGAATGATTCAGAATTCCAAAGGAGTGGATCTATATGCCGAAGTCTATAATGCATTGTTATCTTTTTATCATGAACTGGAATATGATGAACTTTTGCTAAAAATGGACATTAAGGAAAATCGGCTTGCCAAGTAACGAGCTTACGTCTATAAAATGCCAGGGAAAACATTAGTTCATGGATTTTCCGTAATGCTCTCGGAGAGTTCCTTAAGGGAAGCTTTGTCAAGGATTTTCTTAGGGTTGTGTCTTGATGAAGAAGAGATTTTTCATAGCAATGAATGAGACACTGGTTTTTGGGATGTCTGCCTATATGGCTTTAAAAACTGCAAGAGCCATATCCGGATAGACTTTTTGGAGCAAAGTGGAAAAATGCCGGTCGAAAGATCGGCATTTTCTTTCTGCTCCCCCCTCTTGGTTCACCTTGCCTGCGGAACGGGCAGATAGGAACTGCTAAAGTTGGTATCAAACCGAGAATTAGCGAATATTAACCCGTAACCGAAGGTTATACCTGACTGTTAGCTACAAGTATAGCAGTGCTTATGCAATTGTTTTGGAAGACCTACTCCTTCAAATAAACAAGTCGCTCCAGCCTTGCCAGTTCCTTATCATCCACATATTTGCCAATTTCCTTTCTAAATTGCGCCATACTTGTATAAGGTCGGTATTCCTCAAATTCATGGGCCATACGGTTTCCCACTCCCGGTAGGGCCTTGATATCCTTTTCCGTGGCCGAATTCAGTTCTACCGGTACAAATACATAGTTTTCGTAGCGGGATACCTCATCCTCATCCACATATTTTCCAATTTCCCTCCTAAATTGCTGTATACTGGTGTACGGCCGGTACTCTTCAAACTCATGCGCCATACGGTCACCAACACCCGGTATCATCTTAAAATCCGCCTCGGCTGTGGTATTCAAATTAAACGGGACGAACACTTTCTTGTAGAGTTCTTCCTTAGTTTCATCCCCGACCAATACATCAAAATCGTTCATGCTTAGAAAAGGTCTTTTATCCAGAATTTGGGCTATCATTTCTTTTGAAAGTCCGATTCCGTCTAAATCCGCCTCAGTAGCGAGATTAGCATTCAAAACTGCCGTAGTTTTCGAATTTTCCGCTTTTTCATGGGTACGGGCATCACCGTTGGGTTCCGATGCTTCGACCGTTGTTTCTTTAGACGTATCCTTGCCTTTTGATTCTTTACAGGATACCATTACCGTACCGACCAATGCGAACGCTAAAAATAATTTTCCAAATTTTCTCATTTCCTTTGTTTTATAAGTATTAAATATGAATAACCAATCAATGCCAACACAATCATGCTAAAGGGTGCAAGTGCGGGCAACGCTCCTGATAAACTTTCCACAAAAAGATCCCAACCATTTACGGTGGGTTTCATTTCTTGTTCAAATTCATAATTGGCACGAAGATGCAAAAAGGCACCGTAAACCCCGCTGAGGGCCGTTACGACCAAAATTAGTTTGAAGAGGCCCATCGTCAAGTTCGTTCTTCGAAAAAAGAGAATGAATAGGGTCAAAATTGACGCCCCTATACAAAGGATCGGAATCAATTGTTGTGCCCCTTCGTAATGATCTAGCAAATACAATTCCAATACAGTACCGACCATCATGAATACGAAAGTCGCCAAAAGGATTCGTTTTAGACCTAAGTATCGAAATGTGCCTTGATTGTTTTGCATGGGAATCAAAAGTACATAGGAAAGCTGGGCCACAAAAATTATTTAGATAAATTCTAAATAAAATTATGTATTGGATATGAATGCTATAGTGTAAAACTTAAAATCTCGGAAGCATCAAGGAATCGACTTAAAACAATTCTTTTTTACCATAATCCTCACGCATAATCTTTATTATGTGCAAGCCCGACACAACCAAATGGCAATTCGGCTATCTATAAGAATAAGAGATAGAATTGTACAACGTAAAGGAGTATTTAAAAAACATCAAATGAAAAGGAAAGTTACGTATTTTGCCCTTAGCCTAATAGCGACCTTAGTTTTGGACGGATGTTCAAAAGATGGAGATGACCCAAGTCCAATTGAACTGGGAGTATGGATCTCATTGGATAAAAGCGACACCCTGGACTTTAGGACCCGGAATACTTTTTACAAATCGAACCAACATATGCAAAATGACTCCTACGATTACCAATTGTTGCCTAAGGACTCTATCCAAATCGGTTATAGGGGAAAGCTTTTCATTGCGGTAGAACCAACAAATCATAAATATTCCATGACCCAAGACGAACTGACCATAGACTTTGAGAGCCGGTCAAGTTTTGGATTTGACGACAAAATAATGACCTATACCAAGGAATAAAACAGATTTGGCCAATGCCTACGATTCTGGCCTCAACGTACTGTTCGATATTGGCAGGAATTATACCCAAGTCTGTTGGCGACCAATTGAATTTAAACCTTTATGATCATATCAAAGTCCGATGCGGTAGACATTACTTTGTCAATAATTTCCGGAGCAAGAGATTTTTCTATAGCATTTTCTTGATCTTCGGGAACACCTATCTGTTCAAAAAAATCTCGAAAACCTTTTGGACTATGGATATTTACCCATTTACATAATTTATCACTTTTGTTCGTGAAGGTATGTAAAGTCTTTGGCGGAATGTCGACAGATTCTCCCGCTTTTACAATCCTTGTATCACCATTTACGAAAAACTCCATTTCCCCTTCAATAATCAGGAATGTTTCCTTAAAGGAATTATGCAAATGCGGTGGTGGACCTTGAACTCCTGGTGGCGTTTCCGCCACCATAAGGTCATAATCTCCCATGGTTTCGTGTGGTGTTACCCTATGACCGAGTACCCATTTTGTATTTGTTGAATTCATTTATGAGATATTTGTCTCACAAACATAAAGATTCGTTTTATTATATCCAAGTTTTATGAGATATTTGTCTTATGAAAGACAATTATCTCAAGACAGGCAGAACCAATCAAAAAACAGAAACCCGAAGTAAAATTCTGATAAGTGCCCAATATTTTTTGAACAATGGGTTGAAATTTAATCTCGAAGATATAGCCAAAAAAACAGGTATTTCCAGGGCAACCGTGTACAGGTATTTTTCCAATGTTGATATATTGGCGGCAGAGGCGGGATTGGACGTAAATACTAAAAGTCCGGAAACAATTTATGAAAATCTTGAAGGAACCGACCTGGAGGATAGGGTTCTAGAAATCCAAAATTACTATAATACCCTTACCATTGACCACGAAAAGTTATTCCGAAAATATCTTAGTACTATTTTGGGCGCAACCGCTTCAACTCAAAAAAGAGGTGCTAGAAGAAAAAAAACATTGCGGTTGGTCTTGGAGAAAACAAACTTCACACCTGAGGAAAAAGAAAACCTTTCCAACCTTTTAACAATTTTAATGGGAATAGAACCCCTTATAGTTACAAAGGACGTTTGCGGTTTGGATAACCAAAAATCCATTGAACTTATGAAATGGGGAATCCAATTAATATTTAAGGGACTTATTGACCCTGAAAAATGAAAAGTCCATGGCTATCAACGTATGACCGCAATGAACAAGGATGGGTGTATAGAACGATGATTTCTTCCTAAAACCGCTTCCGACCAAAATAGTCACTCAAAAACCGAGACCGGAAGTCATATGAACCGTTAGTATCAAATCTTGCACAACCAGACATGAATTCGATTATCTAAAGGAACAGGGGATACAATTGTAGAAAGTTCAATAGTATATAAAAAACATAAGATAAAAAGGAAAGTTATGTATTTTGTTCTCCGTTCAATAGCGATCTTTGTTTTGAATGCGAGCACAGACGACAGGAAAGATCCAAATCCAATTGAACTGGGAATATGAATCTTATGAGACAAGAGCGACACCCTGGAATTTAGGATTTCCCGTGTTTTTTACAAATCGAACCGGCATGACTCTTACGATTACAAATTATTGTCCAAGAACTCGATTCTAATGGGTCATAGGGGAAAAGTTTTCTTTGGGGTAGGACGAAAAAATCACAAATATTCGGTAACCAAGACGAACCAATTATGAATTTTGAGAACCGGTCGAGTTTTGGATTTGACAACAAAATAATAACCTTTACAAAAGAATAATTCGGATGTGAGCGGTGGCTACGATTAATTCAAAACTGAAATCCGTTAAAAATGAAAGTTACAGCTGAAAAAAATGAAAAGATTGCAAAAATGACATTTGCATCCGTTTACCCACATTACGTGGATAAAGTGGAGAAGAAAGGTAGAACCAAGGATGAACTTCACCAAATAATAGAATGGTTGACCGGATTCGATGAAGCTCGTTTGCAAGAGCTAATTGAAGAGAAGGTAACCTTTGAAGCATTTTTTCAAAAAGCGGAATTACATCCAAATGCACCCCTTATCAAAGGCGTAATTTGTGGGTATCGAATTGAAGAAATAGACTTTGAACCGACAAGACAAGTACGATATTTGGATAAGTTGGTGGATGAATTGGCAAAAGGTCGTAAAATGGAGAAAATTTTACGTGAACATATATGAAATCAAATGACTGGAAAAATGAAAGCTCGTGCTTACACTATAGAATATCCATACCCGCCAAATACGATTACACCACATACATCAAACTTTGTAGCCAATTGGAACGAGCAATATGAATTCGGAAATACGAAATAGAAAAGGAGCAAGAAAGGCACAGGATATTCCTAAGGAAGTTTTGGAACTTCTGAACAATGGGCAAATCGAAACCGTAAACCTCACCGAGTGGTTGGCCATTGCGCATGTACTACTCATACAAGCGGTTTTTCCCAAACTGGGAATCGATCAAGACAAAATCGATCTGATCTCCAAGGAAATCGGGTCACAAAAAAAGCCTTCCGCAATGAATACGACCAAATTGGTCGGTTCGAGATTATATCAATTGTATTCCAAAACGGAAAATCTTGGCGAAATACTGGATAAACTGAGCGCTCATCCATCCGATTCCATACGTTCTTATGCCCCCTATCTGATCGGGTTAAACGAAAAAATGACCATTAACGAAAAACTGGGTCAATCACAAAAATTGGTAGCCGATAAGCATTTTGGTGTCAGGGAAGTGGTTTGGATGGGATTGCGACCCGAAATCGACAAAAATTTGGAAGAATCAATCGATATTTTAAGCGAATGGACAAATAGCGAAGATGAAAACATAAGACGATTTACAACAGAATCAACCCGACCGAGGGGCGTTTGGTGCAAGCATATTGAACGACTTAAAGAAAACCCTGAAATAGCACTACCGATTTTGGAAAACTTAAAATCCGATGACTCGAAATATGTTCAGGATAGTGTCGGGAATTGGTTGAACGATGCCAGTAAATCCAAGCCAGAATTCGTTATTGAACTTTGCGAGAGGTGGCAAAGGGAATCGGCAACAAAGGAAACAGCGAAAATTATTAAACGGGCAAGGCGAACAATCGATAAAAAATAAGGTTACTGAAGGTTATGCGAGACCGTTAGCTGCTATCCGATCAATCGCAAAACAAATACAGAAATGAAAAACTTAGCTTTTATAATTATAGTTGTCTTATGTCTTGGATGTAACGACAAGCATCGTGGTACCGATAAGGATCAAGTAAAAGGAAATGGTCACGGGCATCATAAGGAGGGACAATCCAAACACGGCTCGGCCAATGCGTATATGCATCGGTCTTCAGTAAAGGATTTAATCGAGCGATTCGAATCACCGGAACGGGATTCATATCAACACCCTCAAAAAGTATTGGAGCATTTAGGCGATATACAAGGGCAAACCATCGTGGATATTGGAGCCGGTTCCGGTTACTTCTCCGTAAAACTGGCGGAAAAAGGGGCAATAGTCATTGCGGCCGATGTAGATGAAAAGTTTCAGGAGTTTTTACAAAATCGAATCGAAAAGAACAATTTGAAGAACATTGAAACCCGTAAAATACCGTACGATTCTCCTAACCTGAAAGAAAAAGAGGCTGACATGGTACTCATTGTCAATACGTATCACCATATTGAAAACCGCTCCAATTATTTTGCCAAGGTAAAAAAGGGTACAAAACCTGACGGTGAGTTGGTCATTATCGATTTTTTCAAATCTGAAACCCCCGTTGGCCCTCCTCTGGACCATAAGTTACCCATTGATATCGTAGTCAACGAATTAAAAAAGGCGGGCTATTCCTCTTTTAACGTAAACGTAGATTTGCTTCCCTATCAATATATCATTAAAGCGAAGTAATACAATTATGTAAAAGACGGCAACGAACGATGTATAAAAACCATTGTCGGTAATCCAATAATCGAGCAAAAATGAAACTTGAACTCTATCAAATAGATGCGTTTACGGAGAATACATTCGGGGGAAACCCTGCTTGTGTGGTTCCTTTACATGATTGGTTACCAAATCATACCCTATTAAAAATAGCTCAGGAAAATGCGGTTGCGGAAACAGCATTTTTTGTGGATAGGGGCGATAAAATACATTTACGGTGGTTTACCCCGGAAATTGAAATGGATCTATGCGGACATGCAACACTTGCCACGGCCCATTGCTTAAAGTCCATTTTGAAGTATCCCAAAGACGACATCATCTTTGCAACCCAAAGCGGGGATTTAACCGTATCCCTAAAAAATGATCTATACAGTTTGGACTTTCCATCCCGGATGCCAATTTCTTCGGAGCTGCCCGATATAATTAGAAAATCGTTAAACATTGAACCGAAAGAAGTCTACAAATCAAGGGATTATATGTTGGTCTACGATACCGAGCAGGAGATCCAGAATATCAAAGTGGATAGGAACGTATTTGACCAAATAAACCTTGACCCGGGCGGGGTAATCGTGACGGCAAAAGGAGAACGTTGTGATTTTGTATCGAGATTTTTTACACCGCAAGCCTCAATTTTGGAAGACCCGGTAACCGGTTCGGCACATTGCTCGTTAATTCCATTTTGGTCATCACGGCTTGGAAGGAACAAGTTAAATGCCCTACAAATTTCCGATAGAGTCGGGAAACTTTATTGCCAAAACAAAAAGGATAGGGTAATCATAGGCGGAAAAGCAAAAACCTACTCGATAGGCAACTTATGGACGGAATAAAGTGACAGTAACCAGAACTCTATGAGATTCGAAAGTATAAAAGAATTTAATACGTATACCAACCTTCGATTACCCAAGCATGATCTAATCGACATAGGCGAGTATCCCAATGATTTCCTGTTGTCATCCCCATCGGTTTATCCCAATTTCTATCGCATTTCCATAAAATATGGATTGGAAAATGACAGGGAAAAGGGCTTTATGTATTTTTCGAGTCCCAACCAACCTATTGAATGGAAAACGGACACACCTTGGAAGGGATATTTTATTAATATTACGGAAGACCTGATTTCAAATAATCAGCACTTGGAATATTCTTTCCTAAACTATGGCCTGCATGAACCGCTTTTTCTAAAAAGGGAAGAAGAGATTGTCATTACCCATCAGTTTAAAGCGGCATTGGAAGAGTACAATAAAGCGGCTTTTTCCAAGGACTTGGTCCTTGCCTATTGTAATGTAATCTTTGCCCACGTGGCCCAGTTTTACAAAAGACAGTTCGGCGAACGAAAAGAGCGGTATAGTCAACTGGTCAACGATTTCTTTTCCCTTCTGGATAACTACTACGGCAAAGATGGCGGACCGGTTCAGCCTTCCGTAAACTACTTTGCCAACCAATTGAACGTAACACCAAACTACTTGAGTGATGTGATTAAATTTTACTCGGGAAAACCTGCCCTAGAGCATATTCATCAGCATATCGTGAAGGTGGCAAAATCTATGTTGATGCAGAAGAAATCTACTATTTCCGAAATTGCCTATCAACTTGGCTTTGAATATCCCAACTATTTTTCCCGACTATTTCGCAAAATAACCGGAGTCTCTCCCTCTAATTTTTCCAACCTGTAATTTGTATCCTATTTACCTGAATTTGTTTTCTTAGTTTTCAAGTGAATCGGAAGACCTTTGTTCTGCATTATTCACTAAAAAACAAATGTCATGTTCGAAAAAACACTGGAGTATTCAATTGATGGCACTTTAAGGGGTAGAATGGGCGAAGAGGCCTACAACAAAGCAATAGCGCAGCAAAAAACAATATCAGGGGAAGCATATGGGACAATTAAGTATTTGGCGGAGTTTGCAGTTCGTCCCATGTTCAGGACACCGGTTCATAAAACGCCTGCGGACCATGGTATGGATATCTGGGAGGATATTTGTTTTCCATCAAGCGATGGCACTCCCCTTGAGGGTTGGTATATCCCTTCCGTACATGGAGAGTCGGACAAATTAATCGTCATCAACCACCCGATGCCCATGAGCCGCTCAGGTTTTACCGGGCATTTTGGTGAACCCTTTTCGGGCGTAGATACATTGGAAATCGATTTTGTAGCACATATGTCACATCTATCAAAGGCAGGTTATAACATTTTGGCTTATGATCTGAGAAACCACGGTACCAGTGGAGCCGCCAATGGAGGGATTTGTGGCATCGGGCGTTATGAGTGGCGCGATGTGGTAGGTGCCCAGCAATATGTAAATAATCATCCGAAACTAAGCAAGATGAAATGTGGGCTATATAACAGATGTACGGGTGGTAACGCAGCCTATGAGGCCATGTACAGACATCCTGAATTGTTTGAAGATATCAAATGCTTTTTCGGCCCATTAACGGTTTCCATGACCGCATTAATGACTTCTTTTGCCGGTTTGATGGGATTGGACCAATACATGGAGTTAATGGATTTGGAACAGCTAAAATTAGGCGGTTTTACCAACGGGGAAATGCGTCCCCAAGATTATTCCCATGCGGTAAAAGTCCCTTATTTCATGGCCCAAGTTCTAAATGATGTTTGGACGGACAACCCCAAGGATGCCCAAGAAATCTTTGATGCTATCAGTTCGGAGGAGAAAGAGTTATTCTGGATCGAGGGGACGAATCGCAGGTTTGATGGATATAACTACTTTGGTGTCAACCCTGAGAAAATGATCGCTTTCTTTGATAAGCACATGAAGTAATAACTATAGCCAACAAGATAAAAATGGTAACGGTTTGGGTGGAGGCTCAAACCGTTTTTGCATTTAATTAAGTATCTTGTTAGCTCAAGCAACTATAGCTTACATCCTTACTGTTATTGCTTGAAACCGTTAGCCACAACCAAAATAAGGGAAACGTAAAATGGAAAATAGCTATCCGAAAATGTATTTGTACAAGAGAATAGTTCAGGCGAAACTATTTATAGACCACAATTTTTGTGATAAAATTGACCTTGACAATATTTCGGACGAATCCCATTTTTCTAAATTTCATTTTATCCGACTTTTTAAGGACATTTATGGAAAGACCCCACATAAATATTTGACTTCTGTAAGGATAGAAGAAGCCAAACAGCGTTTAAACAAAGGAATTTCAATTATGGAATCTTGTTTTGCCGTTGGGTTCGATAGTCCGAGTTCGTTTACGGGACTTTTCAAAAAGGAAGTTGGTTTGACCCCGACGGAATATCAATCCCGACAATTACAAAGAAAAGTGGAGATAACGGACAAGCCTTTGAGATTTATTCCAAATTGTTTTGCCGAGACCAAAGGTTGGACAAAGAATAGCAATTTTCAAGAAGTGGTTTAGATGTTGGTTGATGAGCTTTGAGGCTCACAATTAAAATTTGGAAAAATGATTACAAAACTGAACCATGTTAGCGTATTTGTACTAAATCAGGACAGTGCATTGGACTTTTATGTGAACAAATTGGGTTTTAAAATTCATACCGATGCCCCTATGGGTCCTGGTATGCGTTGGCTCACCGTTTGTCCACCGGAACAACCCGAACTTGAAATCTCTTTGATGCCCATAGAAGATGGCATGATGTTTAAAGACGGAGCAGCCGAACAAATGAAAGAATTGGTCAAAAAAGGCACATTTGGTTTTGGCGTTTTCGAATGTAACGATTTGCTTGCAACGTATGAGGAGTTAAGGACTAAAGGTGTAGTTTTTAAGAAAGAGCCGACCAAGGAATTTTATGCCTACGAAGCTTTGTTCGTTGATGACTCCGGGAACTGGTTTTCCTTGTGTGAGAAAAAGAAAGAATAAGGCTTCAGCTACCATTGTACAACCCTAATTTGTCATACGATGGGCTCTGCCCATAATCGCAGGTTGGACAACCTAAAGAGCAGGAGAGCTTTCCGACCAGAAGTATAAAAAGAAAAAGGCCATCCGTGCAAACGGGTGGCTTTGGTCTCGCCTACGCCCCCTTGCTGTTCCACTTTTAGTCTCCGCTAAGGTATTGCTTAACAGGGATTCCCGCCACTGATTGCCGACCTTTAATCGATGAAAATCAATTGAACCAAGGGAATCATTTGGTAGCGCGCCATCTTTGATTCTTTGGTTGGTTGACTTAAATAATCCAAAATCTAGTTTTCTATAGTATCTTTACTCAATAGGCTCGTCCGTGAATGATTTTAAGGTGTCATTAGCACTAAATTACGCACGATGAGCGTCTTTTTTCTTTAACAACCTTTATCTATGGCAATTCGATTCGTTTTATAAAAAAATCCACCTGTTAAATAAAATCAGATGCAACCACTGAAAACTCTCCCCTTTTTTGGCAACGGGTACCCTGTAAAAAACCTGTTGCTTCTTGCTATTTTGTTCTTTTTCTATGCGGGAATATCCCAAACGGCCCCAATCGCCTCGGAAGGTCCCGGTCCGGTGCTGAACGAAATCCGTCTTGTTCGGCAGGTTCCGGTGCCCATGCGGGATGGAATCCTCCTTTATGCCGATATCTATCGTCCTGCCAAACTAGGAAAGTATCCGGTCATCGTCACCCGTAGTCCGTATGGTTTGCAACGCATCGGTGTTCACCATGAGCGGATGATGAAATTTGCGCAGCGGGGCTACATAGGAATCGTACAGGATGTACGGGGACGTTATGAAAGCGAGGGAAAGTGGGAGCCTTTCCGTGATGAGGCCAAAGATGGCCACGATACCATCGAGTGGATCGCCGAACAGGATTTTTCGAATGGAAAGATTGCCATGCAGGGTGGTTCCTACCTAGGGCATAACCAATGGGCAGCCGCCAGTCAGAGCCCTCCCAGCCTCGATGCCATCTTTCCCTCCGTGGCCTCGACCAACCTGTATGCCAACTGGATTACCATGGGAGGCGCCTTTCGGCTAAGTTTTAATTTTGGATGGGGTGCGGTACGTATGCCCAACCGCATCATGTTGCCTCAACTTTGGCATACCTCCGATTTTACTCCCGAGGAATTAAAATATGAAAATATCTTGATGCACCTTCCCCTGAAAAATGGCGACTTGCAGAGTGCGGGTTATGCGGTTCAGCACTACCGGGATTGGCTGGCCCATGAGAGTTATGACAGCTATTGGAAGGCCATCAGTGACGAGGAACGTTTTGATAAGGTGATGGTCCCCGCCTATAACACTGGAGGCTGGTTCGATATATTCCTTATGGGCACCTTAAACGGGTATACGGGAATGAAAAAATACGGTGGAACAAAAGCCGCCCGCGCCGGTACCAAGTTGCTCGTTGGACCCTGGGGCCATGGTCCCGGAACTCGGTTTGGAGACCTGGAATTCGGGGACCATGCCTACATCGATATTTTTGAGGAAGAGCTTCGCTATTACGATTTTCACCTAAAAGGAATCGACAACGGGCTGGATAAGGAACTACCGGTAAAAATATTTTACATGGGCGAAAATTCTTGGCGGGAGGAAAAGGACTGGCCTATCCCAGGAACACAATACAAGGAGCTGTACCTTACGGGAGACGGGCCTGCCAACAGCCTGCGCGGCTCCGGTGAGCTTACCTTCGATAAACCCGTTAGCATTGGCACCGACCAGTATACCTACGATCCCAACCTACCCGTAATGACCTACGGGGGAAATAATTGTTGTGGTACCCCTACCATTGCCGGGCCGAAGGATCAGCGAATCATAGAACGTAGAAACGACGTTTTGGTCTATACTTCGGATTTCCTGACCGAACCGGTGACCGTGGCCGGCCCGATTACCATGAAGCTGTACGCCGCTACCGACGGACCGGACACCGACTGGATGATCAAGCTTGTAGACGTGTATCCGGATGGCGGTGCCTATCCGGTATCGGAGGGTATTCTGCGGGCCCGCTTTAAGGATGGCTTGGATAAAATAAACCTGCTTACCCCAAACCAGGTTTACGAATTCGAAATTGAAATGACAGGAACCGCGAACGTATTTCAGCCCGGCCACCGTATCCGGGTAGACATTACTTCCAGTAACTTCCCACAGTTTGATCGTAATCCCAATACGGGCAAACCCCTCGGAGAGGATGCGGAGGTCCGCGTCGCCCAACAAACCATCCACCATGGGGGAAAGCGACCCAGTCATATCGTATTGCCCCTTGTTCCCGGATTTTAAACCCTGGGTTAGGATAGCGCTAAAAAAATTACAAAAATGAAAACGGCCCTTACTTAATGGGAGGGCCGCTTGGAAGCGGCATGGCTTTACCAGCTTACTCCCCCTGCTGGGCTCGAACCGGCGACCCTATGATTAAAAGCTCCAATTTTGAGATATATTCCAATTTATTAACCACATTAAATATTACCTATCAATGATTTAAACTAAACACCCCTCCTAATATTCAAGTTTATATCTTAAAGATTGATTACAAAAGCTTTAATTTCAAATAGGCCAAGGAAATGAATATCTTCTAACCAATCATTCTAACAGCTGAAGATCAGAATTGGATTCCAAGAAATCGTAATTATTGAAACCACTAAAAAAGACCAGAAATGAGACACCCTTGCAACAGAGAGCCTGCTATTGTATTTGTGTCTTATCTTAGAAAGTGGCCGTATTTTGACACCAAAAGATTATGATTTAAGGTATAATCAATGGGAAGAATGTGATTCGAATAATTTAATCTATTCTATAAGCCAAATAGCAGATTAGATTATAAATTAACAAGGTTTGAAAAATTTGGTATAGCTGTTTTTCTAATGTTTTGAATAATATTTCACTAAGAATAAAAACGTCACAACAATAGGAAATTTGCACATCTTTTATCTTTGTGATCAGATAATAATCTGACATGAGGTTTAATGTTATCTTTTTCGTCATTCTAATAGTATCGGGGTATCTACATGGGCAAAACCATGAGACCACTGTAGATAGCCTTGAACGAGTTTTGAAAGGACTTCCCGCTCCGAATAAAGATCGTGTCGATGCCTTGAACGATCTGGGCTATCGTTATTGGATTGTCAACTCAAACAAATCGATTGCCAATGGTTCTGAGGCATTGACGTTGGCAGAAAAACTGAACTATCCACATGGTATTGCCATGGCTAAACGAGTTCTTGGAGTGGCCTATTGGACACTCGGCAAACCCAAACTTGCCCTCGAAAATTTGACCGACTGCCAAAATGCATATTCGGAAATCGGGGATCTGGAGGGTGCGGCAAATTGTTTGATGAACAGCGGAATGGTCTATGCCGATATCGGAGATTTGGACAAGGCGTTGGATATTTATGAAAGTTCAATCGAAAAGTTCACTAAGCTTAATTTAAAATCACGTATAGCCACCACCTTTAACAAAATTGGTTTGGTGCTCATACAAGAAAATCAATTGCCGGAAGCAAGGGAGTATCTAACCAATGCACTGAATATGCATTCCGATGACGGTTTTTTTTATGGTATGGCTGAATCCCATAATTTACTGGGCAGACTTTTTATCCTTGAAAATGAGTTGGAACAAGCCGACTACCATTTGAAAAAAGCAACAGCTCTTGGAGATAATGTGAATGATGTAGACGGATTTATTGGAAATCTTATACAATATGGAAAATTACAGCGCCTAAGGGGAGAATATGAGGATTCTGAAAATCTATTGTTGGAAGCTTTGGAAAAAGCTACGCAAAATAAACTACGCAAATACATCTTAGAAGCCTATAAAGAACTTAAACTCCTAAAAAAAGAGCAAGGGCAATTGGAAGTATCACTTTCCTTTTACGATGCATTTATTAAACTAAGGGATTCAATCTATGATACCGACAAATCCAAACAGATTGCAGCGTTGGAATTCAATAACGAACTTACCAATAAGGAAAAAGAAATTGAATTGCTTCAAGAAAGCCGACATTCACGGACATTAATGAACGTTTTTCTATCTCTTTTACTGGTAACACTGGCCATTACGGCATTACTTATGTTACGACATCAAAAGCAACGTGAAAAAAAGGAAACCGAACTTTTAAGATCAAAAGAGGCATTGGCCCGAACGGAACTCGAAAACGCAGCTTTGAAGCAACGGGAATTGCGTCAACAATTAGATTTCAAAAACAAAGAGCTTACTTCGTACACCTTAAATTTTGCTCAAAAAAATGAACTGTTTCTACAACTGCTTGAAAGCATAAATCTACTTGAAGATACAACCCAGAGCAAACGAACAAAGTTGCTTTCTGAAATAAAGGGTACCATAAAACAGCAGGTAAACGTTGATAGGGATTGGGAAGATTTTAGACGTCATTTTGAAGAGGTCCATACCGACTTTTATAGTAGGTTGAAAGAATTGCATCCTAAAATAAGTGCAAACGATTTAAAAATTTCTTCGCTCACCCGGCTGAATTTAAGTATAAAGGAAACAGCAAATATTCTAGGCATTTCACCCGAAAGTGTAAAAACTGCACGCTATCGCCTTCGAAAAAAATTGGGAATAGCGCCCGACAAAGAACTTTTGGACTACTTTTTGGACATTGAAAAAGGGTAATCACACCCTCTCGCTCCATTTTATAAAGTTAAAATTTAGTACTTTATAAAAACCTTATTATCAGATATTTGACATTTTTTGTCTACCTCATGTCCCTCAAAGTTTAAGACAATCTTTTTTTTGTCCACTTCACATAATGCGCTGTACACTACCGGTCTACTCTCTTTATTTTCACCCTGTTGACTTTTGAAATACATTTGCCCTCCGAAAATTAAATCAAGAAAAATGAACAGTCCAAAAAGAACAATCGAAGACCGTACGACCGTAAGGGCAATATGGTTGAGAAGAAAAGAGAACTTGAAAAGAAAGCTGCACAGAAAGCTATTTTAAATGGAAGAAGTTTTGGCAAGTTTGCCCACACCTTTAGAGTTGATTCTCAACCCGATATCATACATTATTTTTGCCCTATATGGAGGGTTGATGCTTTGGGAAGCCTTTTTCCCTGCACGAAATTTGCCCAAAGTCAGGTTTTGGAAACTGAAAGGAATGCTGGCCTTTGCCTTGTTCTTTTTCCTATCCTCATATCTACCTTTGTTTTGGGATGGCCATCTCGCCCATTATCAACTTTTTGACCTAACTGGTTTGGGAACCTTCGGTGGAGCCATTGTGGGTATACTTGTTTATGAATTTGGGGTCTACATATGGCACCGTGCCATGCATAAAAGTGACACACTTTGGAAGATATTCCACCAAATGCACCACAGTGCGGAACGTTTGGATAGCTATGGGGCGTTTTACTTCAGTCCAATGGACATGATTGGCTTTACCTTTCTGGGGAGTTTGTGCCTGGTGGTAGTAGCCGGATTTACTCCCGAGGCAACGACATTGATAATTCTCGGAACCACGTTCCTATCCATTTTTCAGCACAGCAATATCAAGACCCCTAGATGGTTGGGCTACATCATACAAAGGCCAGAGGCGCATGCCATACACCATGCCAAGGGTATACATGCCTATAACTATTCTGATATTTCTTTGTTTGATATGCTGTTTGGCACTTTCAAAAATCCAAAGGGGTATGAACACGAAACAGGATTCTATAAGGGCGCATCAAATAAGGTATGGGAAATGATAACCTTTAAGGACATAAATAAAGAATAGGATTTATGGAATCGATAAAGTGGGAATGGTCGATAGTAGTTTTTACTATGATCATGCTGGTGATCGCATCCTGTAGCAAAGATGAGGAATTTGAAAGCCCTATACCCAATGACCCAAAAGAGGAGGTGATTTTACTTCCGGTGGTTGTTCATGTAATGCACAAGGGAGAAAGGGTTGGGGAAGGCCCCAACATTTCAGAAGAACGGATTAAAAGGCAAATTGAGATTCTTAACGAAGACTTCAGGAGAAAGGAAGGTACCAGAGGATTTAACGATCACCCTGATGGAGGAGATACTAAAATTGAATTTGTCCTTGCCAAACAGGATCCCGACGGAATGCCTATCAATGGCATCAATCGAATTGATACCACCGAAGTACAGGTTCCCATATTGGGATATAATCAGAACCATTTTGCGCAATATGCTTACTGGGATCCCAGTGAATATATTAACATATGGACTACCCCTTTGCCACAATCGACGGAATGTCTGGTATTGGGTATTTCAACTTTGCCAGAAACGGATCTTCCCGGAATTAAACCTTCATCTTGGCCAGGACCCAATGATGCAGAAGGTATTTTAATCAATTGGATACATTTTGGAGCGTCTAACATAGATTGCTTTGCCAAATTTGGAAGGACCTTAACTCATGAAATGGGGCATTATCTGGGGCTGCTGCATCCCTGGGGAGCGGGAGATTGCGAAAACAACGATTATTGCGATGACACTCCAGCGGTTGATAAGCCGGTTTATGGAAACCAATCCTTTTTGGGTTGTGCCGGGGAAACCGTTATGATGGGCAACTACATGAACTGGTCCCATGATGAGGTCATGAACATATTCACAAAAGACCAAATAGCCCGAATGCACTATGTTTTGGAAAACCATGAGGGTAGAAAAGCCCTACAAAGCAGTCCGGCTTTGGATTGACTTTGCTAAGACAATAAAAAGAACGAAACACTCCTGATTATACCAAATTAAAACGAATCTCTTAGAAAGTTCCCTATTTCATTCATGCCCTTCCCATTCGACAGTGGCCTTAATTCATTTCATTAAACAAAAACAATATGACAGAAAGATCTGGTTTTTCCAGTAAGATTGGATTTATAGCCGCCGCGGCAGGTTCTGCTGTTGGTTTAGGGAATATTTGGAAATTCCCCTTTGAAGTAGGTGAAAGCGGAGGTGCCGCTTTTGTAATAGTTTATCTGGCCTTTTGTCTTATTCTTTGCTTTCCGTTGATGGTAGCGGAAATTGCAATCGGTAGAAAGGCCCAAAGAAATCCCGTTGGTGCGTTCATTGCCCTGGGACACGAAAAGTGGTCCTTCGTGGGCAAGTTGGGCATCTTGTCCTGCGTTTTGATCTTGTCTTTCTATAATGTGGTTGCCGGTTGGTGTTTTGGCTATTTTATAGAAATACTGTTTGGAAATTTTTCTATTGGAGGACAGTTTCCCGTTTTCGTTAAGGACATCATTAAGGTAGGAAGCTATTCCATTCTCTTTATGGCTACCACTGCCTATATTGTGTCCAGAGGAATTTCCGGAGGAATTGAAAAGGCTGCAAAAATATTGATGCCTGTTTTGTTCATTATTATATTGTTGTTGGCGGGCTATGCCATGACTCTGCCCGGTGCATCCAAAGCGGCACAGTTTTACCTTTTTCCTGATTTTTCCAAGATTACCGGTGAAGTGGTCTATAATGCCTTGGGGCATGCATTCTTCTCCCTCTCTTTGGGAATGGGGGCCATGATAACCTATGGAAGCTATGTAGGCAAAAAGGACAATATCATTTCTTCCGCGGTGGCCATAACCCTATTGGATGTGGGAATCGCATTTATGGCAGGACTTATGTTGTTCCCGATGGTAATCTCCCAAGGACTGGATACGCATGGAGGTGCCGGTTTGGTGTTTATGTCACTCCCTGGGGTATTCGGCAATATGGGCCCTGTTATGGGAATCGTGGTTGGAATATTGTTCTTCCTATTGTTGTCGTTCGCTGCTTTGACATCCACGGTGTCCATCTTGGAGATTCCCGTTTCCTACTTGGTTGACGAAAAAAGAATCAAAAGATCCAGAGCGGTTTGGCTGGTTGCAGCCGGAATTTTCATCTTGGGAATACCTTCATTGTCATCGAACGGCTATTCAGGTTTCTTCACAAAGTTTGTGACCTACTTTGGGGCGTCAGATCCAACCGATTTTATGACGTTCATTTCTGATGTGGCCAGCAATTCTTTCTTACCATTAAATGGCTTTCTAATGGCTCTTTTTGTTGCTTTCATTTGGAAAAAGGAAAACTTGTTCAAGGAGATTTCCAATGGCAGTAAGAATTTCTCGAATACCCTTGTTGCCAAATTTTTGGGATTCTCCATCAAATATTTGTGCCCTTGGATTCTTGGGTTTGTCTTTGTCCTGAATGTACTGGATAAATTCTTTGGGCTAACCTTATTCGGATAACAGAGTGGCAAACCAAGAAATCCATAAGCCACTAGCTGTTTTCAGGAAGTTTGGCAAATTCGAAATACGTGAAATGAACGCTGCGGATAGCGATTTGGTAAGAACGTTGATTTTACAAGTTAGAAGGGAAATCGATGCTCACGAAGAATACTTGAAAGACATAGAACTCGACAACATTTATGAATCCTACGCTGGAGAAAAATCGTTTTTCATGGTCCTCACACTCAATTGTAGGGTCATTGGCACCGTTGGTATTCTTCCACTATCCAAGATGAAGAATCGGGGTTGCGAGCTAAAAAAGTTCTACCTAGATAACGCATGGAGAGGACTTGGATTGGGAATGGAACTTATCAGATCTTGTCTGTACAAAGCTCGTGAAAAAGGATACCAAAACTGTTATTTGGAAACAGACCCCTTACTGCAAAGCGCAGGAAATCTATACAAAAGACTTGGCTTTAAACATGTCCCGGAAAATGAATATATTAATCTGCCCCCAACAAGATATAATTGGCACTTTAAACCCTTGACGGAAAGCTTCACAAATGTGTAGCGGTTGGCTCTTTAATTTGTTCAGTTCGCGAAAATATGTTTGCCATTTGAAACATAGGTTGTGAGTTATCCGCATAATCAAACTATTCAAAAAGTACAGAAATCATGACTTAGGTTGACGGTTTTAAATACTGTTGTTTACCTAAATTATGATTCTATCTCACAAGACAAAAATGGTTTTATTTACCCCCGCTACCGCCAGTCTCAAACTGGTGGTGCCTTCCAATTTCTATTACCACAAATCATACCTATGCACTTTTGACGGAGAATAGGGGCCATAGCGACTCAAACAAAAAAAACGCTCACTTTCATGGACGGCTTTGGTCTAGCCTTGCTGGGCTTCCTTCGACTTCGCCTGTCTGCCGACAGGCAGGCTCAGGGTAAACTTCTCGCCCAAGGCGCAAACGCAAAAAAGCCGCACCTTCGTGCAGCTTTTTGGTCTCGCTCTGCTCCCCCTCTTGGGCTCGAACCAAGGACCCTCTGATTAACAGTCAGATGCTCTAACCAACTGAGCTAAGGAGGAAGGTATTCGATCAATTTTTTTTGCCCCAGCAGTCTTAAACTCTAAGGGCCTGCCTGCCGTAGCTACATTTCTTTTAGCGTAGGCGGGTGCAAATATAATCGTTTTTTTTGTTGCCCCCAACAAAAACAGCCCTACTATTTAAAAAGCCATTTGTACAGATCGTTTCCGTTGGCAAACAACAATAGAGCGATCAACAAAAAGAATCCGACCATTTGGGCATATTCCAAAAATTTGTCACTGGGTTTTCTGCCCGTAACCATCTCATACAGCAAAAAGGTTACATGGCCGCCATCCAATGCGGGTATGGGCAATATGTTCATAAAGGCAAGTATTATGGAAATAAAGGCCGTAGTGTTCCAAAAGGCGGGCCAGTTCCAGGTGCTGGGGAAGAGCCCCCCGATTGCGGCAAACCCTCCCACTCCTTTATAGGCACCGGTTTCTGGATTGAAAATCTTCTTGAGCTGCTTCACATAACCTGAAAGGGTGGTAACGCCCTTGTCTATTCCGGCGGGGATGGCCTCAAAAAAGGAATACTTCTTGGTCTCGATTTTAAACAGGCCCCTATCGGCCAATTCCTGCATCGTAAGACCCCCAATTACCACGCCCAATTTGCCCTCCTCATTTACCTTGGCCGAAATGACTTCTGTGGTACCATTCTCACGTTTAACGGTCAAATCCAGGTTTCCTCCCTTATTCGCTTCCAAATAGGGAATAATTTCGTCCCTATAGGTAACGGAATTTCCATTGACCGCAACAACTTCGTCCAATTCCCTAAATCCAGAGTCCAAGTTATGCGATTCCTTGGGCACCTGCCCAATTACAAACGGCAATCTATAGCTTAAAAACTGAATCCTGTCCTCATCCTCCAAGAGCGTGGCAATAAAATTCACCGGGATTTCTTTTTCTATGATCCGCCCATCCCGCTCAATGGTAATGGAATTACCATTTACGATTTCCATAAAAACCTTTCCAAACTCCTCTATCTCGTCCCCGTCGACGGCAATGATCTTATCGCCGGTCTGGATACCTATCTCATCCCCTATTTCCGGTTCCATTACGGCTATGCCATCCTTTAGGCTATTCATGGGCACATACTGATCCCCGTAGGCATACGCCATACCGATATAAATTAAGACCGCCAATACAAAGTTTACCGTAACCCCTCCCAACATAATGATCAAGCGTTGCCAAGCCGGCTTGCTCCGAAACTCCCACGGTTTGGGCTCCTCCTTCATGGCCTCGGTATCCATGCTTTCATCGATCATGCCCGAAATCTTTACATAACCTCCTAGTGGCAGCCATCCGATTCCATAAACGGTTTCCCCAATCTTTTTCTTGAATAGCGAAAACTTGACATCAAAAAACAGGTAGAATTTTTCCACTCGGGTCTTAAAAAGCTTGGCTGGTATAAAGTGCCCCAGCTCGTGTAGTACGATCAAAATGGACAGGCTTAAAAAAAATTGAATGGTCTTTATCAATATGGGACTCATGGCATTATCTAATAATTCAATCGCACAAAAGTAAGCGTTTACCCTCTGTAAAAAAAAGAAAGCTGAAAAGGCTCCTCCTATTTAAGAAAGTTTTGGCAAGAAGGCGGGCCATATTTCTTGAAAGCTTTCGGGACGTGCCGTATCTTTGTAAGAAAATCGGATGGGCAATTTTTTTGGCAAGTTCAAACTTTTTGGGATAGTGCTTCTTTCCCTTTCGGCCGTCATCGTATATCTATTTTACAATGCGCTGCAACCCAATAAAACCCTGCCCGTTTACCAACCTTCCATGGTGAACCCGGAATTGGTGGACAGCACCGTACATCATGTTCGAAAATATCATACCATAGCCGATTTTTCGCTAACGAACCAAAATGGAAAGACCATTACGCAAGCGGATTATAGGGACAAAATATACGTGGCGGATTTCTTCTTTACCACCTGCCCCACCATTTGTCCCATAATGACCAAAAACATGGCCGGAATCCAGGAGGAAATCAAGGGCGATAAGGAAATCTTGCTTTTGTCCCATTCGGTAACCCCCCAAATTGATTCCGTTGCCCAGCTCAAAAGATATGCTCTGGAAAAAGGGGTCTTGGACGAAAAATGGAACCTGGTCACCGGGGATAAAAAACAAATCTATGATTTGGCCCGAAAATCGTATCTGGCCGTTAAAACGGATGGTGATGGCGGCCCTTTCGACATGATACATACCGAGAATTTTATTCTGGTGGATAAGGAAAGGCGCATCCGGGGCTTTTATGATGGCACCGACCCCGAGGACATAGACAAGTTGTTAAATGACCTAAGAATCTTGAAAGATTCCTACCTGGAATAAAAATAAACCATCCCCTTTTCAAGATAAGATCGTCGGCACTTTTTGAATTCCAAATAAAGGGACGGTTATTTTTGGACAGCCGAACACGGCGACCATAGATACTAACTATGCCAAAATTGGTTCTTTTTTGGGGTTTCGATGTAGCAAACCGAGAATTTTACGTTACATTTGCCCTTAATTAAAATGAATCTAAATAAGGTTGGCCATTACCGTAGCACATCTCAAGCAAGGGCAGAAAGGGATTATCAAGGAATTTGAGAAAGATATCCTTCCCATTAAATTGCTGGAACTGGGATGTCTGCCCGGAAATCAAATTGAACTGCTACAAGTAGCCCCCCTAAAAGACCCCATCTACATCAATGTAAACGGGTCGCATATTGCCATACGTCGTTCCGTGGCACTACAAATTGAATTGGAAATCTTGGATGATGTTTCTACGGTATGAGCAAGCAGATCAAGGTAGCGCTTATCGGTAATCCCAATACGGGGAAAACATCGGTCTTTAACCAACTTACGGGACTTAATCAAAAAGTAGGCAACTATCCGGGCATCACCGTGGAAAAAAAAGAAGGTGTCTGTAAACTGCCCAGGGGCGTAAAGGCCCACATTCTAGATCTCCCCGGTACATACAGTCTCAATACCACTTCCCTGGACGAGAGTGTGGCCGTAGAACTGCTCCTGAACAAAAATGACAAGGACCATCCGGATGTAGCTATCGTTATTTCCGATGTGGAGAACCTAAAACGGAACCTGTTCCTGTTTACCCAGATCAAGGACCTCAAAATCCCCACGATACTGGTAATCAATATGTCCGACCGGATGTCCAGAAAGGGAATCACCATCGACGTTCCGTTGCTCGAGGAAAAGCTGCAAACCAAAATTGCCTTGATAAGTACCCGAAAAGGCACAGGTATTGATCATCTAAAAGAGCTGATCGCCGACTATAAAAGCTTGCCATCTTCCCCCAATGTGGACATTACCGTAATTTCCAAGGACTATTTTGAACGATTGAAGAATGCTTTCCCCAAGGAAGATCTGTACAAGCTTTGGTTGGTCATTACACAGGATGTAAACTTTATGCCCATTGAAAAAAGGTCGCTAAAAAATGCGGCCACCTTTGCGGTCAAATCAAAATCGGAGCTAAAGCGTTTGCAACAAAAAGAAACGATTCTACGGTATAAATTCATAAACGATGTCCTTAAGGAAACCTATAAGGTAGACAGCAATGCGGCCAAAGGCTTCCGAGCGACTTTGGATCGAATATTGACCCATAAGGTCTTTGGATATCTTATTTTCTTCACTATCCTCTTGACCATTTTTCAGGCCATTTTTGATTGGAGTACCTACCCCCAAGATCTTATCGACGAGCTATTTGCATCCGCCAGTGAATGGGTGAAAAGTACGTTACCGGAAGGGGCCTTTACCGATTTGATCGCCGAAGGTATCTTGGCCGGTATTGGGGGCATCGTTATATTCATTCCCCAAATCGCTTTTTTGTTTCTGTTCATTTCCCTTTTGGAGGAATCAGGCTATATGAGCCGTGTGGTCTTTTTAATGGATCGGCTAATGCGCCCCTTTGGCCTAAGTGGAAAGAGTGTGGTACCCTTAATTTCAGGAACCGCCTGTGCCATTCCCGCGGTCATGGCCACCCGTACCATAGAGAATTGGAAAGAGAGGCTGATTACCATTCTGGTGGTTCCGTTTACCACCTGCTCCGCAAGATTGCCCATTTACCTCATCATCATTGCGCTCGTTATTCCGGAAGGGCGCTTTTTGGGATTGGGGTATCAACCCTTGACATTGATGTTGTTATATCTCATCGGTTTTGGGACGGCCATATTTGCCGCCATGATACTGAACAAGATCCTAAAAATAAAAAGTAGAACCTTTTTTGTGGTAGAGATGCCCAGTTACAAAATGCCGTTGCTTAAAAATGTGGTGTACACGGTATGGGAAAAAACCAAAAGCTTTGTCCTGGGAGCTGGAAAAATTATCCTGGCCATATCCATAGTGCTTTGGTTTTTAGGTTCCAATGGATATTCAGAGGAATTTGAAAATGCGGAAACCATAGTGAAGCAGCGCATTGAAAGAGAGGGATTGTCCGCATACAGTCTAGGGTATATGGAACGCAAGTTGAATGAATATAAAAATTCAACCCCGGTCAGTGTCATCGATACCGAACGCGCCATAAGTCTTAAGGCCATGCAGGATTCCCTGGCAGCCATAACCTTGGATCTGGAGCAAAGGGCCGTTGAACAGGAAATAGCCAGCCATAAGCTGGAGCATTCGTACATTGGGCAAATGGGAAAGGCCATTGAACCCTTGGTGAGACCTTTGGGTTACGATTGGAAAATTGGAATCGCTCTCCTCACTTCCTTTGCCGCACGTGAAGTATTTGTGGGTACCCTGGCGACCATCTATAGCGTTGGTAGCGATGAGGAGGAGACCATCAAAACCCGTATGGCGGTAGAAGTGAATCCCAGAACCAAAAAACCCTTGTTCAACTTGGCGTCAGGTATTTCAATTCTACTGTTCTATGCCTTTGCCATGCAATGCATGAGCACCTTGGCCATTGTAAAACGGGAGACCAATAGTTGGAAATGGCCCATAGCGCAATTACTGTTTATGAGCGTTTTTGCGTATATTGTAGCTCTAATCGCCTATCAATTTATTAAATAGGATTTTGGAAAATGGAGTTTCTTCAACCCATATTGGTTTACATCACCCTCGCCTTGGCAGTGGGCTACCTTATTTATAAATTCCTATTGCCCAAATCCATTTTCGCTTCAAAAAAGGGAAAGAAAAGCGCTTGTGGGCAAAACGATTGCGGATGTCATTAAGGGTGTCCACAATCATCCATTCTAGCTTGTTAAAAAAACAATAAATCCAGCCAAAAAAATCCTAAAAAGTATGGTTTTCCTAGGTACTATGCTTTAGTTTGTCGGAAAATTGATCCTGCATGGGCAAAGTTGCATCCGCTTTTACCCTTATTGTTCTGTTCCTTGGTATCGAAAATGCCAGTGCCCAGATCCTAAATGCAAGGATTGTGGATTCCGTCACCTCAAAACCAGTTCCCTACGTCACCGTACAGTTGAAAAAGCGCGGAATGATCACCAACGAGGAGGGACGTTTTTCGTTTCGACTGGAAGAAAACATTCAAGCCTCGGATTCATTGTTTATTTCCTGTATCGGCTATGAATCTATTGGAAAGCCCATCTCCGAGTTTAAGGAGAACACCATTTATCTAAGACCCAAGGCCATAGAACTGAAAGAGGTCATTGTTTCCAACAAGAATTATACCCCCCGTGAAATCTTGGAGGAGGTGAAAAAAAATCTGGAAAGGAATTATCATCTGGAATTGACCAAGAAGCGATTGTTCCTTAGGGAATCGTATCACCAAAACATCGTAAAGGGGGATTATGTCCTCAAGAAATCGACCATTCCCGCATTTAACACCAATTTTTTGGACAGCGTAAAAAATACCTTCCCCAAAAACAACAGTTACTATACCGAAATGTTGGGCGACCTGTATGGTGCCAGCAAGGCCAAGGAACAAAAGTTGGCCATTATAAAGGCATCCGAACTGTATGACAAAAGCAAGACTTTGGACGCGGAAACCTTGGAAAAGAAGTTCAATTCCATTGTAAAGGAAAACATAAAAACGGATTCCTATTTCAAAATCAAATCCGGATTATTCGGTACAAAGGTGGATGCCGATGAACTTTTCGAAACCGAGGTAGACTCCAGTGATGTGGAAGCCCTGAACGAGCACTTAAAGAAAACCCGGGAAAACGAGCAGGAGCGCAAAGAGTTCTTTGCCAATTACAAAAGGCGCACTTTGGGGAATCTTTACAAAAACCTGCCCGTTTTCAAGAATTCGGATTACAACGTTATCTTTAAACCAAGACGCTATATCCTCACTTTGGAGGATTATACCTATTTGGGGGACGATGCCGTCTATGTACTTCGTTTTGAACCGGAGAATTCCGAGGATTTCAAGGGTAGGCTTTATATCAACTCCGACGATTTTGCCGTTATCCGGATGGACTTTGAGAACGTTGAGACCTTACGGAATTTTAAGCTTCTGGGTATTTCCTTTAACGAATATCTGGCAAAGGGGAGGATGATCTTTTCAAAAGGAAAGGATGGCAAATATCAATTGCGTTATTATGAGATAACCAAGGGAAACCGTATAGGTTTTAAAAGACCCTTGAAAATAATAGAAAAAAACAAAAACGTTCGTGGACGCCGAAAGCAAAATGAACTTTCCTTAAAAATCGATGTCGCGGTCAGTGGCAAAAATCGCTATGAACTGGTTGTTTTCGATGTCGATCCGATCAACGAGGCCCAATATGAAAACCTTAGGGAAAACAATTCCATACTCCCTACCTATATGCCCAACTACGATCCGGAATTTTGGTCCGGGTATGATATCATAGAACCCAATACCGCCATTAAGGAATTTGTTTCGGAAGCCGAACTGGAGGATTAACAAGACCTATACCGTACAAACTTATTCCCCTTTAACTCTTGTTTCTTTATTCCTGGAGCATATTCCCTGTAAAAAATCATTTTTTGCGTCCGGGGATGTAACCTTTTGTATTTTTCCTGCTATATAATATTGAATGTCACCTAAAGACTTTCTCTTTTGAAGGAGCAAACAGACGAGATTATCATGGCCATGGTAGCCCAAGGGAACCTGGACCTATTGAAGGTACTTTTTAAAAGACATCACCTTCATGTCTATAATTTTCTCTACAAGATGTGTAGGGACAGGATGTTGAGTGAAGATGTTACACAAGAGGTATTTTATAACATAATGCGGTATAGGGCATCCTATAAAAATGGAAAGTTTGTCTCATGGATGTTTACCATTGCGAGAAATTGTCTCAAAAAACATCTTAAAAAGAACCAGATGGATCATGAAGATTTGGATGACGTTTCCTATAGATTAACCGTAAACGAAGCACCCAAGGAAGACTATACCCATTTACAAAAAGCTTTGGACAAGCTCAACCCCTCCGATAAGGAACTGTTGGTCTTAAACCGGTTTCAGGAAATTAAGTATGCCGAGTTGGCCCACATAGTCGGCAGTACGGAGGGAGCGGTGAAGACAAAGGTGAGCCGGGCCCTAAAAAAATTGAAAGCAATCTATTTTGAAAATTTATGACGATGGACAAAAAGCAGGTTATTGATTTACTTCCGGACTACCTGGATGGGGTTTTGGATCCCGTTCAAAGACAAAAAGTAGAGGCCTATTTAAAGGAATGTCCTGAATGCAGGAAAGAATTGGAGCAACTAAAAACTCTTTTTGATGCCTTTGCCAATGAAGAAATGGCAGTGCCATCGAATCGGGTCGAGGCCAATTTCCTCAAACTTTTGGAGCAGGAAAAACAGGAAGCGGCCAAGGTGGTTCCCTTGAATTCCAAGCACGCCCCTTCAAAATCGGGCTGGGGAAATCTTTTAAAGATAGCAGCCAGTATTGCTGCCCTGGTAGGTTCGTTTCTACTGGGCCAATATCTAGAGGAACGCGAATCCCGTATGGAAATAGCCACCTTGCAGGACAAGGGCCTGGAATTAAGACAAACGGCCATGCTTTCCCTTATGGAGAACAAGTCGGCCAGTAGGCGCATTCAGGGGGTCAACTATATCGACGAGTTCGGGAATCCTGATGAAACCATTGTAAAAGCGTTGACCGATAGAATGTTGCACGACGAAAATACCAATGTACGCATGGCGTCCGCAGAAGCGCTGGAAAAGTTTACGGCTTCTGAAATCGTAAAAAACGCCTTCATCCAAGCCTTGAAGGTCGAGAAGGATCCCGGAATACAAATTACGATTATCCAGACCTTGGTCCGTATCCAGGAAAAGAAGGCCGTAATACCGTTAAAGGAGTTGATGCAGCAGGACGGAACCCAACCCTTTGTTAAGGAACAAATTGAATCACTATTGCCGAGTATTATATAAACACAAGTGCTGAGCCTTGTCGAAGCATCAAAAAACGAAGCATCATGAAGTTACTTAAAATCACATTTTTATTAAGTTTTATTTGCACCGGAATATGGGCGCAGGAAGATTACACAAAATCCCTAAACGGAATCGAATGGGTAAAGGTCGAATCCAAAAATGACATCGTTGTCAAAACACACGCCAGTGACCAACTTTTGATCAAGGGAGGGTCATCTTATAAAATTCCCGAAAGGGCCAAAGGATTGCGCTTGGTCGGGGAGAGCGGTTCGGACAATACCGATGTTGGGTTTTATGTTATCCAGGAAGGAACCGACCTCTTGGTAAGAAATCTAAGAAAATCGCAACGTGCCGAAATCTATTTACCGGCAAAACAAAATATCTCGGTTAGGACCAACTGGCAGGGCAGTATCAAAATTTCAGGATTCCGGGGGGAGATAGAGGCAACCGCAGAATTGAACGGGAGCATCAAAATCGAGGACGTAAGCGGGCCTTTGACCGCCAATACCTTAAATGGCGAAGTAGAGGTACAGTTTACAAACGTGAGCCAGGATTCTCCGATAACCATCTATTCGACCAATGGTGTATTGGATATTACGATGCCGGAGAATACCCCTGCCGACTTTAGTCTAGGCACGGTCAACGGATCCATATATACCAATTTTGAAATCAGCTTGCCGGACAAGGACGGCCTAAGGGCCATTGCCTCCAAAAAGGTAAAGGGGACGGTCAACAACGGGGGCGTGGATATTAAATTGAGCACCACCAACGGAAACATTTATCTCAGAAAAAAATAATCGAAAAAACAGAACGGTCATGAAAAAAATAACGGTAGTATTGCTAGGCCTCATCAGCCTACAGGTCGGCGCACAGAAAATCATTGAGAAGAACATTGATTATAAAAATCAATTTATAGACGTGGATGTGAAATTCGCTTCCATGATAGAGGTAAAGTCGTGGGACAGATCCTCGGTCTATTTTAAGGCGGACATCCATACCGAGGACGAAAAATTCCTAGACCTTTACAATTTGGATGTTAGTACAAGTAATACTCGGATTGCCATTACTTCGGAAGCCGAACCCATCTTTAAGGCCTATCGTGAGGATTGTATCAAAAACAATCCCGATAGAAGAAAGTACTGCTACAACACGGGGGACCTGTATGAGTTCAATTATGTACTCCATGTTCCTAAAAATGCCCGGGTCAAGATCAGTAGTATTAACGGCGATCTAAAATCCGAGGTCATTGAGGGCGATTTCACCGTCGATTTGATCAACGGGGATATCGAAATTGCCCAATATGCCGGGGAACTTGATCTAAGTACCATCAATGGGGAAATTGACCTTAAAATGATCGATGCCGATTTGGTCGCCGAAACCATTCATGGGGATATTTATGCCGATGCAAAGTTAAAGTTCAAATCTACGGACCGCCATGTAGGTCAAAAAATATCCGGCCGAACCGCAAATGGCAAGAACAGTTTGCGCCTGAACACTATCAATGGGAATATGTATCTAAGATTATAGGGATTGTTAAAGGGTCGGTCGTAAACTATGTTCTTACAACCAATTTGTTTTCCATTAAATAAAAAAACGCCGACCCTGAAAAATACAGGGCAACATCCCAAAAATCCGCTGTATAGCGCAAATTAATCCTGGGCAGATAATACTCAAAATAAACGCTGTAAAATAGGGTGAGCGTCAAAATCAAGGGCCATGGCAACCGTATCGTGTTATTCCGCTTCAGCTTGCGTATAGTAAATTGACCTATAAAAAGTACGGTGGGCATACACAAAAAATCGTTCAAGTAATTGTTGATCCACTGTGGAAGGGCAACGCTCATTTTTTGCAGGCTAAAAACAATCGCCGCCGTTAAACAAAACAGTGGAAAGTACAAGGCCTTTAGCCCCTTTGGTATGGTTTGGATATTCCTTGATTCTAAATTGGGCATAATTTACTGCTTTAAGCTGCAATATAGGCGAATATATAGGCCAAAAAAGCCCCGATGGCCAGCACTACCGCCCAAACGGAATAAAAAGCAAAAGCAACTATTCTTACAAGTGGATTGCCATGGTTGCGTACCTTTTCAAAAAAAGCGGTTATGGCATCAGGTTTCTCCAATTCTTCTTTTTTCTGCCTTTTCCTTTCCCGTTCCTCACGTTCCAATTTTCGACGAAGATTGGTATTGATCAACGCACCACAATTATTGCAATAATCACTGTTCTTCGTCATTTGGCCACACTTGGGGCACCTTCTGGTAATTTCATATCGCATAACCCAAAGTACTTCAGAAATAGAATCTATAGGGATCTTCCATAAACTTTATAAAGTTATGCGTAAAACCCCAAGGATAACCACCAAAACCTGTTAACTAAAGCCTAAAAGCGGGTTTAAACCGAATAGCATGATTCCCAAGGTACCGGACGGTACGAAGCGGTGGACCAGATGGTTCATGGCACACCTTACTATTGGCTAGATAAGATTCCCGATAAAAGAATACAGGAGCATTCCCCAACCGGCGACCAACACCAATCCTCCCAAGGGCGTAATGGGGCCGAGAAACCGCCATTTTCTTCCTTTGGAGGCACTCAACGTAAGCCCATAAATGCTAAATGAAAAAAGAAAGGTACCAATAATAAAACAATTGGCGATATAGCTTTCCAAAGGAGTGTTGAATCCAAAATTAAAACCCAGTACGATCAAAAGAAGCGCGTGATACATCTGATACTTTACACCGGTTTCAAAACTTTTTAGTTGTTCTTCCGTAAAGGATTTCTTGAGAGCGTGTGCCCCAAAAGCGCCAAATACAATCGCCAACAAGCCATATAGGGCCCCCATAAACTGAACCAGAAAAATTGTCTCCATAATCTGGGCAAAGATAAGCAGAGAATGGATTGCCATATCATAAAAAAACCTGTTAGGATGTTTCCTAACAGGCTGGTACATGGTTATAGTATTATACCCTTAAATTTGACTCAACCCTCCATCAACGGAAAGTTCTATTCCATTTACATAACTGGCCTCATCGGAAGCCAAGAACAATACGGCATCCGCTATTTCCTTGGGATTGCCGAAACGTTTTAAGGGATTCGCCTCGGCAAATCCTTGCCCCATTTCACTCACCACTTCCTGGGGCATCCCCATTTTGTCATAAATTGGAGTGGCAATCGGTCCCGGAGCTATGGAGTTAATACGAATTTGGCGCGGAGCAAGTTCCGTGGTAAGTACCCGGGCGTAAGCCCGCAAGGCACCTTTGGTGGCACTGTACACGGCCGCACCCTCAAATCCCTTTTGATGCACGATAGAGGTATTGAAGATTATACTCCCGCCATCATTTAAATGGGGAATGGCATACTTGGTCAAGAAGGCCGGTCCCTTGATGTTGATATCGAATTGGGAATCAAAATGGTCTTCGTCAATTTGATCTGCCGGTGCAAAGAAGGCTACCCCGGCATTCGCAAAGAGCACATCAATTTTGCCGTAGGCGTTAACGGCCTCCTGGATCAATTTTTCATTGTCCCCTGGTTTGGATTGATCGGCCAAAACCGCTTTGAAGTCCCCTTCAAGACCTTTGGCCACCTCGTCCAGGGCCTCTTTTCTTCGCCCTGAAAACACCACTTTGGCTCCTTCCTTTAAAAAACCTTTTACGGCCTCTAAACCTATTCCGGAATTTCCCCCGGAAATCACTACTACTTTGTTGTCGAATCTATTCATCGTATTAAAATTTTATTTTGAAACAATCGTTCCAAATATGATTAAAAAAATTTAAGCTATTACGTTAAGTGTATTCTTTATTATCTGTTGAAGCACTTTTTTATCCTTAATTAAAATCCCCGTCATTCTAAAACCTTGGAACGCATTGAACACAAAATGGGCATAATTTCTACAATCTTGTCGTTTATTGATTATGCCTAGCTCCTGACCCTCCCGTATCAAATTCTGAAAAGTGGACAGTGTTTGTTCCTGGGTATCCAAAAGCCACTCCCTAACATTATGGTCCTGATTCCCCATTTCCGCCTTACAATTTAATACAAAGCAACCTTTGTCTTTCTTATCGCCCGTTATCTCAGGTAAAAAGCCTTCAAAAATAAGTTGTATGGCCTCTAAGGGATTCTTGGCACTTATCAAGGCCTTTTGAAAGATTCCGCCAGTCTCCCTTTGATAACGGGACAAAGTAATCCGATAAAGCTCCAACTTTGAACCGAAGGAATTGTATATACTGGAACGATTTAGGCCGGTGGCATCCACTAAATCCTGCATGGAAGTTCCATTGTAACCCTTCTCCCAAAAAACGTGCATAGCGTTCTTCAGTGCTTTTTCCTTATCAAATTCTACTATCCTCGGCATTTTTACTTTATGGATGATCAAATATATATTGGAACATTCATTTCAAAAACTATTTAACAGATTTTTAAACATTACCTCTAGAAATTGGTTTAGAAATAGTAGGAAGCCTCGATACAATACATTAAAGCACCACAGTGATTTCCTTGTCGGAACGTAGCTCAAATGCGCACTCCGTGAAGCTCGGAGGGCCAAAGGTTTTCATCTTGGCATTGGAAAAGCCTATCTTTTCCTTGGGTATGCCCAGCCAATTGCGGTCGAGAACGTCGTTGCCATTCTCATCATGGAAAATAGCCACGGCATATTTACCGGGCGGGAGGCTCTCAATGGAAAGTTCGGTGGTGCCTTTCTGTGCCTTGGTGCTATCGAACTTAAATACCCCATCAAACTCCAGAAAGCCATTTTCATTATCATAAATGGCGACGCTTATTTTACCGTCAGATGTTTTTACTCCTTCTATGGAAATAGAAAGTCTGTTTTGGGCCAGGCCAAAAATCGGTAACAACAGAAAAACCAAAAACCTTTTTTTCATCGGTTCAAAAATAAAAACTCCAAAGCTTATAAACTCATTTTTTGGATGAAAATTGTAAGGGTAGGCTGTCCCTTTTGTTCTTCAAAAAATGGTACATTTTTTCATTCTCCAAAGAATCCCTCAGATTCATGTAGAGCCTTAACGAATCCTTATATACCAGTTTTATCTTAGGGTTGGGAAAATGATCCACATATACATACACCTTTTTGTCGGTAAGGGAATCCTTGAACTCCCTGAAAATGCCCTTTTCCCTTTCCAAGGCCGAAAATCCATTAAGGCGTTCCATAGGCGGGATCTTTTCCACCATCAATACACTGTCTAGCTCTGAAAACTTTATCTTGTTGTAATAAAATCCGGATAGTATTTGGATGTTACTGGCATTCGTCCTGATCCAATTTTTATAGTGGGCCATAAGGGCAAGCGTACAAATAATTACGGTAATGACCACTACTACATTCCAAAATTTATGTCGTTTTTTCGTTGCCATACCGCTTCTTGCGTTCCCTAAATTACAAACGATCCAAATGAATAAAAATTTTCAACGGATTTAAATTATATTCTTTATCAAAAGTCGGGATGGCGATAGGATCCAATCAACCCAAGTATATGCTTGCCAACAAAAGTGTATCCATATATACATGTGCCAGGATGAGTATGATCAAGCTATTTGTATACCGTATATGGAAAGTACCCAGTACCAGACCCATAAAGCCCGTTTGCACCATTCCGGTAACCCCCCAGGTATAATGGGCCAAGCCAAAAATCACGGCACTGATCAAAACCGAATAGGTCTTTCCGAATTTTATCCCCTCTAACAGCCATGAAATACGTTGAATGAGAAATCCGCGATATACCAACTCCTCCCCAAAGGAGGATACCAGGTAAACTCCCAATAACGATACCAAGAATACCCAAGGGTTTTCCCTCAAGTATAGATAGTTGTCAACATCGGGTTGAGCAGTGGTTCCGGTCAAGATGGACATGATCACGGATCCCAGTATAAAACTTAATAGGGCGATGACAAAAAGTAAAAAGGACCACAAAACTATTTTTAGGTAAATTTTCCAGTTCCAGATAGGTAATACCAATCCCAGGTCACGGAAATTTGACCTCCTAAGCCATTGCCCAAAACAGACCAAGGCTATCATGATTACATTGGCCAACCATACGACTCCCTGTTGCATCATTTGATTCCCCTGAAAAAATGGGGTAACTACCTGAATAAACAAAAGAACGATTCCAAAAATAAGCACCATTTCGATTAAGGTCGCCGACTTCTTGGATTCCAAATAGTTTCCCAACCTATCCCTTAGCGTATTCTTGAATTGACGATTCATAGTTTCTTACTTTTAGGTTACCCTGTAAAAGTAGAAGTGATATTCTGGAGAATGGTTTTACTTCAGGAAGACGAACCCTTTTTAGGATTTATCTTTGCAGACGAGGAAAGTCGAAATTGGGAAGGTGTTTGCTTGGTCTTCTTTTTGAAGATGGTGTTAAAGGACGACTTGGAAGAAAAGCCTACGGAATACATCACCTCCTGTATGGTCATGGTATTTTGGGTGTCCCGGAGTAATTTTTTGGCCTCGTCTATTCTATACGAATTCACAAAATCGAAAAAGTGCTTCTCGAAAGATTGGTTGATGATCTGTGAAAGTTCCTTTGGGGGAAGATCCAAAATCTTGGCCAGGTCAGTTAATGTAAGATCAGGATCTAAGTACCGTTTTTCCGTTTCCATTTGTAAAACCAATGCTTCCCTGAATCTATTTTGCTTATCGGCGGACAGGGTAGATCCGGAATACTTCTTTTTGGCCAAGGTTGAAAATGGAATTCCGGAAAATAGTTCGGAGTGCTTTAATGCCTTAAAAATTACTTTGTTTATGAAGTAAAAAAGAAACACGATAAAACCGAACAATATACCATTTACATAGGGCCTATATGAAGTATAGGGAACTACCGTCAGCAAAACGCCCAATACCCACAGTCCGATGAATGAATTTATCATAAAATGCAACCAATCCAAGTTGATCCTGGCCAGATTGGAATGATAGTCCTTCATTGCCTTGCCTTGTAAGGTCACCACACGTTTTGACAGCCACAGGTAAACTCCTCCATGTAGATAGGCTATAATTACAAACAGTATCGCCCCTTTTGGAAGATTGGCCTTGCTTATCGTCTCAAGCGCATACGCAATGGGGGCTTTCTCTAGAAAGTAGAAAGTCAGAAGTCCCAACAAGCATAGGATAAAGGGAACAAAATGAATCCATTTTTTTTTGAGGAACGGAAAATGTTCATCTACACAGGATAGGGTATACAGATAGATCAACGGCCCGAAAAGCAATAAAAAAGAATCGTCCAATAGTAAAAACAGCGGAAAGAAGGACCAAACATTATAAATCTGCAATAGGATATCCGTTGCGTTTATGGCCAATATCAGGAAAAAAGTGCCGAGCAGAAGATTACCGGTTCTGTTGCCTTTTTTGTTGGTCAATGAAAAAATAGCAATAAAGAATAGCTGAAAGGCTACAAGCAACAAAAGAATTGCGTTCAAATTCAGATTCATGTTCAAAGCTATTGTCCAATTCTATTCACGGTATTTCTGGAACCAGGCCAAGGTATGTGTTATCTTGGTGATTAAATTGCTAGGCCTATTGGCAATACCGTGGCTAGCGTTTGGAATTTCGACCAATACCGTTGGAATTTTTCTCAATTTTAGCGCATGGTACAACTGCTTGGCCTCACTGGGCGGTGTCCGCAAATCGTCCATTCCCACTAACACCATGGTCGGGGTCTCTACATTGCCGACCAATGAAATTGGGGAAAATTTCCAATAGGTCTCAAAACTTTCCCAAGGTTGCCCTGTATAACGGCTGTTGGCATAGCGAAAATAATTATCGGCTACCAAGGTCTTACTGATCCAATTCATTACAGGTTTGGCTACTACGGCCGCTTCAAAACGGTTGTTCTTGCCTATCATCCATGCGGACATAATGCCCCCGGCACTACCTCCCGTAACAAAAAGCTGATCTTCATGGGCAATCCCTTTTTGGATGCAATAATCCACTCCGTCCATTACATCATTATAATCTTCTCCCGGATAATTACGGTAGAGCAGATTGGCGAATTCCTCACCATAACCGGTACTCCCGCGTGGGTTTGGATAAAAAACAATGTACCCGGCAGCCGCGTACAATTGCATTTCGGCCGAAAAACGATCTCCATAGTTTAGAATGGGCCCCCCATGATTTTCAACCAAAAAAGGATACTTTTTGGAGGCGTCGTAATTTGGGGGGTATACCACCCATCCCTGTATATTCCGTTGGTCAAAACTGGATGTATACCAGATTTCCTCCACTTTTCCTAAATTTCGAAAATCCAATAAAGCCTTATTCAGGGAAGTAATCTTTGCCGGATTTTTCACCTTGGATTTCAAAATCGCCAATTCGGAAGGATATTCCGGTCGGGTTTGGGTATAAGCGATGGTTCCGTTCCCGGATATACTAAACGATCCTCCCGCATAGGGCCTGCCAATTGAAGTGCCCCCCATATTATCCACTAGTTTGGCTACCTTTCCATTTAGGGCAATATGGGCAATTTTGGTATTCCCTCTATCATCATAAGAACAATAAAGACCGTTCCCCTTAGTATCCCATATCGGATTGGAAACCGTCCTATCCAAATTTTGGGAGACCACTTTTGGGTCACTGCCATCCCGATTCATGATATGGAGCCTACGCACTTGATAGGCCTGCCTCTTATCCTCGACACTGATATAGGCTATTTTTGTTCCGTCCGGCGAAACTACCGGATGGTAATCCGGGCCATCCCGATCCGTTAGCGCATTGATCTGCCCATCATAGACCCCAACGGAATAAATCTCGCTATTCCTGAAGTCGTATTCCCAATCTTCGTTCCTATTCCCTGAAAAATAAATGTGTTGGCCGTCCTTGGACCAGGAAAGGCTCCCCCTATGATGGAAATCCCCGGAGGTTAATTGTCTTGGAGCCCCCCCATCCGCAGGAATTGTGAAAATATGATTGAACCCTGGATCAATATAGCCCCTACCGTCCGCCTCATGATATAATCGATCTGTTACTCTTGGTTTTTCCGCCCATTTTGCGCCTTTGGGCTTTTTGGGCATTTTGGCCAAAACCGGTGGCTCTTTCGCTACGTTCATAGAAAAGGCAAGCTGCCCGCCCTTAGGTGACCATGTTAGGGCGCTTGGACTAAAAGGAAGTTGGGTAAGCTTGGCGATTTTACCAGAAGCAATCCAATAGATATAAATCTCCGACCCTTCATCCGTACTGCTTGTAAAGGCCAAGCGATCTCCTTGGGGGGACCAGCGCGGATTGGATTCATTAACTTCCCTGGACGTCAATTTTTGATGTTTGGAACCATCGGCCTTTATCATCCAAAGATTGCCCGAAGCCTTATCTTCCATAATATCAAAAGCCATTCTCCTATAGACCACCCACTCCCCATCCGGGGAAATCTGTGGATCGGAGACGTATTGTAGGTCAAAAACATCCGTATACGAGAAGTTTTGTTTTTGGGCCTTTAAAGCCTGGAAGAAGGCCAGAAATACAACTAAATAATAGAATTTACGCATGGAAGAATAATTTGAATTCTTTATGAAAATAGCGGAATGAGCTTACATTCGCAAGCCTTTGTTTGCATTGTTAAGCAAAGTAAAAAACATAAATTAACACCCTAAGATTACCCAAGCCCTTAAATCCATTGAAGCTACGCTCTTCAATAGACAAAGAGAATCTTAATTCTTTTCGTACCTCTTCAGAAAATCGTATCTTTAGGGAACTTAGAAGATGACAAAACTTATTTCCATAATAATCTCCTTGCTCATTCTTTTTCAGAGCTTTAACATCCATATCAACGATTTGGTGGAATTGGATGAGCTTATCGAACACGCCCAATTTCATGCCGAGGCTTATGGAGATAGTTTTTGGGTCTTTCTCTCCAAGCATTATGGCGAGCTCAAAGCTGAGCACAACCAAAAACATCAGGAAGAACAAAAGGATCATGAGGAACTTCCTTTTCAACATCATTGCCATTCCCTATCACTTTCGGCCTTTGTAATCAATGACCCGGTACCCTATACCTCCCATGTGGAAACAATATCCCTGGATACCGGAAATTTCCATTATGCCGATTCGTATTCTCCATTGCTTGGAGATGGGCTTTTCCAACCTCCCCGATACGCATAATCCATTACTGATATTCATCATTTTTAGGCGGACAATTTCACATTAGTTTGCCTTCACCTTATTCAATGGATTATGTTATCGCGCATCATCAAATTAAGTATACGAAATAAATTTATAGTTCTTCTCTTCACCCTGTTCATCATTTGTTTTGGATTGTATTCCTTAACCCAAATACCCATAGGTGCCGTTCCTGATGTAACCAACAACCAAGTACAGGTGATTACTACATCGCGCAATCTCTCTACCCAGGATATGGAGCAGTTCATTACCTATCCTGTGGAGCTGGAAATGGCCAACCTTCCCGGGGTTAGGGAAATCCGTTCCATATCCAAATTTGGACTTTCCGTAGTGACCATCGTTTTTGAGGACGATATGGGCACGTATTTACCACGTCAGCTTATTGCCGAAAAAATAAAATCGGCCTCTGAAAAAATTCCGAAAGGTTTTGGGATACCGGAAATGGGGCCCATTACGACCGGGCTCGGTGAAATCTATCAATACATCCTAGATGTGGAGGAGGGCTATGAAGACCATTATTCCGTAACCGACCTTAGGACTATTCAGGACTGGGTTGTAAAACGTCAACTTTCAGGTATCCCGGGGGTGGTGGAAGTAAATACATGGGGTGGTTTCCAAAAACAATACGAGGTGGCCCTCAATACCGAAAAGCTCAATGCCATGGACATTGATGCCGGTGAAGTCTTTACTGCCTTGGAGGAAAATAACAATGTAGCGGGCGGCGGGTATATCGAAAAGACAAATCAAGCTTACTTTATAAGAGGTGAAGGGCTAGTAGCTTCTTTGTCTGATATTGAGGACATTGTGGTAAAAACCAGGAACGGTATTCCGGTCTATATCAAGGATATCGCCAAAGTGGGTTACGGCAGTGCTACCCGATTTGGTGCCATTACGGGAAACGGTGAGGGTGAAAAGGTATTGGGGCAGGTAATGATGCTCAAGGATGCCAATTCCAAAAAAGTTATCGATGCAGTGAAGGAACGGGTCGCCATTATTTCCAAAACGCTGCCCGAAGGCGTTTATATCAATGCCTTTCTGGACCGCAGTGAACTCATTGCCAAGACCACGTTTACCGTAACCGAAAATCTGGTCTTGGGTTGTCTCATTGTTGTTTTTGTGGTGGTACTGCTCCTGGGCAATCTACGTTCCGGACTTGTGGTTGCCTCGGTAATTCCATTAAGTCTATTTTTTGCCCTTTCCTTGATGTATCTGTTTGGAGTAGATGCCAACCTGATGAGCCTAGGCGCCATTGATTTTGGAATCATCATCGATGGGGCAGTCATTATTGTAGAATTCATTGCTTTTCAGATTACCCAACAACGTTCACAACTGGTTACGCTTTCTAAAAACGACCGACAGGAAAAACGGGACGGCATTACCATGAACAGTGCTTCCAAAATGATGAATTCCGCCATCTTTGGGCAACTAATCATCCTCATTGTGTTGATTCCCATCCTTTCCCTGGGCGGAGTGGAAGGCAAAATGTTCAAACCTATGGCACTCACGTTTAACTTCACGCTTTCTGGGGCCATTGTATTATGTTTTACTTATGTACCCGTGGCCGCCACACTTTTCCTAAGGCCTTCCAACACGTCCGAAAAAAATGTTTCAGTACGGCTTATGAACCTACTGAACAGGGGATATGGGCCATTGATTGATTGGGCCCTAAGCAGCAAGAAATGGGTTCTCGGGATTTCAGGGGTATTATTAGGAATAGCAGGACTACTATTTAGTTCAATGGGAGGGGAATTCGTCCCCACCCTGGACGAAGGTGATTTTGTGATACAACCTATATTGAAAACGGGCACTTCCTTGGAAAAGACTGTGGAGACCACCACTCAGATCGAAAAAATACTTTTGGAGAATTTCCCCGAAGTTGAACAGGTGGTGACCCGTATCGGTGCAGCTGAAGTACCTACGGATCCCATGTCCATGGAGGAGAGTGATGTCATTATCATCCTAAAACCCAAAAGCGAATGGGTTTCCGCCAGAACTAAGGACGGGTTGGCCGAAAAGTTCAAGGAAGCCCTTGGCATAATCGCCGGAATGGAAGTAGAATTTACCCAGCCCATAGAAATGCGATTCAATGAACTCATTACTGGGGTACGGGCAGATATTGCCATTAAAATTTTCGGGGAAGACTTGGATGTCCTCAGCAATAAGGGCAATGAAATAAAGGAACTCATCCAAAATGTGAAAGGAGCGGCCGATATTTCCGTAGAAAAAATAGTAGGCCTCCCTCAGATGAACGTCAAATACGTTAGGGCCAAAATAGCACGCTACGGACTTAACATCGCCGACCTTAACGATATGGTGGCCATGGGCTTTGCAGGGCGTACTGTAGGTAGCGTCTATGAGGGGGAAAAACGGTTTGAGCTGGTAGTACGGTTGGATAAAGAGCAGAGAGAGGACATCGATAATCTCAAAAATCTGTATGTGGATTTGCCCTCTGGTGGGAAAGTACCGTTGAGGGAACTAGCGGATATCAGCTATCAAAAAGGGGCCGCCAAGATCTCCAGGGACGATACCCGAAGGCGTATCGTGGTAGGTATCAATGTACGTAACAGGGATTTGCAATCCGTGGTAAACGACGTACACAGATTAATTGATGAAAATTTACAGCTACCCGTTGGCTACTCCATAACTTATGGTGGGCAGTTCGAAAACCTGCAAAGTGCCAAAGCCCGACTTTGGATAGCCGTACCTATTGCCCTATTATTGATTTTCATTCTGTTGTATTTCGCTTTTAAATCCATTAAGGAAGCCTTGCTCATCTTTTCCGCCATTCCTTTGGCGATAGTGGGTGGCGTACTACTATTGTGGCTCAGGAATATGCCCTTTAGCATTTCAGCAGGCGTCGGATTCATTGCCCTTTTTGGGATTGCCGTACTTAACGGCATTGTATTATTGGAACATTTTAAAGAGCTCAAACAACAATCTTTTGAAACCATGGAAGCACTCGTAAAACAAGGAACAAAGGACAGATTACGTGCCGTTTTGCTTACGGCCTCGACAACCGCCTTGGGCTTTTTGCCTATGGCGGTATCCACCAGTGCAGGGGCAGAGGTGCAACGGCCTTTGGCCACAGTGGTCATTGGGGGTCTGGTCACGGCCACTTTGTTGACCTTGGTAGTCCTACCGATATTGTATGTCATTTTTAACGATTCAAAAATTGGTCTATCAAAAAAATGGAAGAAGAGAAATGGGGTAATCTTAATGTTGTTTGCTGGACTCCTCTTTACCCCAATGGCCAAGGCGCAGGAACGACCATTGCCCTTGGAGGAATTGATTTCGACGGCCCTGGAAAACAATGCAGCCCTAAAAGCCGCCGAGTTAAATGTTGAGCAGTCCGACGCTCTGATATCCAGTGCCTTCGATTTCGATAAGACCGAGATCTATTATCAATTTGATGAAAACAACCTTACCTTGACCGATGAACCTCTTCGCGTTTTTGGGATACAGCAAGATTTTCTGTTCCCAACGGTATATTTTGCGGAAAAGCGACGGAACAAGGCGCGGACGGTTATGGCATCCAACAGCTATGAGATACTGGAAAAAGGTATAAAACGAGAAGTGGTCGCTGCATATTACACCTATCTGTATACCAAGGAAAAGGAGGCCATTTTTAAACGATTGGACAGCCTTTACCAAAACTCTTCCCGAATGGCCCAACGGCGTTTTGAATTGGGGGAGACCAATTATTTGGAAAAGATTACCGCGCAGTCCAAACAGCGAAAAATAGGTATTCGTTTGGAACAGGCCATTCAAGAAATTGACGCCGCTTATACCAATCTGATGAAAATTGTTCAAGTGGATACCTTGCCCCATATTGCCAAGATACCAATGACCCAAGTTGTTTTGAATTCGCCCCAAGTCATCCAAAGTCCGGAGCTACGGTTCCATGAAAGTAATGTAGCCCTTATGCAGGCGGAACGTAGCCTGGCCAAACAGCAATTGATGCCGGATATCGGCCTAAACTATTTTCAGGGTACGGCACCCAATCTTAGCGGTACACTTTACGGGTATCAATTGGGGTTAAAAATCCCTCTTTTCTTTAGCGGACAATCGGCCAGGATAAAGTCCAGTGAGATTGCCCAGGAAATAGCCGAGGAGAAATCCAAGGACTATAAAATTCGCTTCGATGCCCGTTATGACGAACTTATGGCTCGATACCATGTACATATGAAGGCCCTGGAATACTATGAACAGGAAGGGAACCGGCTTTCCGAGGAACTTTTAAAAACGGCGGAACTGAGCTTTAGGAACGGGGAAATCGATTTTTTTCAATATATACTTAGCTTGGAAAACGCCTATGAAATTCAGTTGGACTATCTGGATAATCTTAACCAACTCAACCAAACGGTCATCCATCTTAATTATTTAACCCTTTAAAATTCAATCATGAAACATATACCCTACATATCCCTCATAACCCTAGTCCTTTTAAATGCCTTGGCCTGCGGGGAAAGTAAACATGCCGGGAGTTCCGAAGTGAGCGCGGAAACAGCCGTCAATGAACTCACCATCACCGAGGAACAGTTTAAGGAAAATGGGATGGTATTGAGCCATTTGGAAGAAAGAACCTTTCCAGTAACCGTTAGTACCAATGGTATGATAGATGTCCCCCCGGAGAACAGGGCGGTTGTAAACGCAATGATAGGCGGGTATATTCAAAAAACGCCCTTATTGGTCGGGAACAAAGTAGACAAAGGTCAACTTTTGGTAACTTTGGAAAACCCTGAATTTGTAGCGCTTCAACAGGAATATCTGGAAGTAAGGGAACGGTTGGGCTATCTAAAATCGGAATACGATCGACACAAAATCCTTTTCGAGGAAAAAATTTCGTCGCAAAAAAACTATCTAAGGACAGAAAGTGAATTTAAAATGGCTCAAGCCCAATATAATGGGCTACAGAAACAATTAAGGATGTTAAACATTTCCCCTTTAGAAGTGGAAAATGGTAACATTACAGCGACGGCATCGCTTTATTCCCCAATTTCCGGAAGCGTTACCCAGGTATGGGTATCCAAAGGAGCTTATGTATCGCCATCTTCGCCCATTTTGGAAATTGTGGACAATGACCATATACATCTGGAATTGGCGGTTTTCGAAAAGGATATCATGAAGGTAAAAAAGGGACAGCCCATACATTTTAGGATTCCAGAAGCTTCGGACAAGACCTTTGAGGCCGAAGTATATTTGGTTGGCACGACCATTACCGATAATCGTACAATTCAAGTGCATGCGCATCTAAAAAATGAGAAGGAGAACAATTTTTTGACAGGTATGTTCGTGGAGGCGGATATTGTAATGGATGAGATCCAGGTACTTGCCTTGCCCTCGGAGGCTATTGTAACTATTGATAACAAGACCTATGCACTTCTCCTTGTTTCCGAAAACAATGACAATTATCAATTCAGGAAAATGGAAGTACGAACAGGGCAGACCCATGCCGATTATACCGCTATTGGAGATGTGGGGAAATGGGATGCCAACAACCGGTTTTTGACCAAGGGTGCTTTTGGGCTTATAGGGGAATAAGGTTTTATCCCAATCCTACATCCAAGGTCATCATAATAATAAACCCCCCGATAAAGCCCATGGTAGCAATATCGGTATACTTGTCCTGCTGTGTTTCGGGGATTACCTCCTCTACGACAACAAATATCATGGCACCCGCCGCAAACGAAAGCGCATAAGGCAAAATAGGCTGGAAAGTCAATACTGCCCATGCTCCCAAAACTCCGGCTATGGGCTCAACAATAGCCGAAGCCTGACCGTAGAGAAAACTTTTATAACGGCTTAAGCCTTGACGGCGTAATGGCATGGCCACTGCAAAACCTTCCGGGAAATTCTGTAACCCTATACCCAAAGCCAGTGCAACCGCCCCTCCGATGCTGGCCCCCTCAAAACCGGCCGCCACACCTCCAAAAAGTACACCCACGGCCAAACCTTCAGGAATATTGTGAAGGGTAATGGCCAAGGTGAGCAAGGTAGTCCTGTGCCAAGGAGTCTTTACACCCTCGGCCTCGCTTTCCTTAAAATTTATATGCAAATGGGGCAATATTTTGTCCAATCCATATATGAAAATGGCCCCCAATAAAAAACCAATGGCCGCGGGAACCACTTTTATAAAGCCTTCCCCCGGGCTCATCTCTATCCCCGGGGCCAAAAGACTCCAAAAACTTGCGGCGACCATAACCCCGCCGGTAAAACCTAGCATACCATCCAAAAGGGCCCTATTCATTCCCTTAAACAAAAAAACGAGGGCGGCACCGCATGCCGTAAGACCCCAAGTAAACAAGGTGGCATAGAGCGCTGCCAAAATTGGGTTTATGGATTCAAAATAGTCGATTACCTGTTGCATAGTTATTCCGTGATTTTAATATAGAGGTTGGCCGCGATCTGTTCGGAAATATGAATATCCCTGCCTTTTATTTTTAAATGTAGCGAGCCATCAAACTCTTCCTTGTCCAAAACCTGTATGGCATCGCCCAAGGCGATATTATTCTTATCCAAAAACTTTAGAAAGGGAGGTGTGGAATCCTTGACCCCGACACATATTCCCTCTGCTCCAATGGGCACTTCATTTAGTAGCTTTTTGACCGCTTTTTTAAATTCCCCTTCCTTTGAGGGTATGGGATCCCCATGGGGATCCACTTGCGGATATCCCAAATGCTTATCCAAACGATCTACCAATTTTTCGCTTTTTATATGCTCCAATTGCTCCGCAACATCATGTACCTCATCCCAAGAAAAGTCCAGTTTTTCTACTAAGAATACTTCCCAAAGACGATGCTTTCGAACCAAGGTCAATGCCGTTTTGGTACCGAACTCGGTTAGGTATACCCCCTTGTATTTTTTGTAATTGACCAATCCCTTTTCCGAAAGCTTTTTGATCATGTCCGTCACCGAAGAAGGTTTTGTTTCCATTTGCTCCGCTATGGAATTGGTAGATACGCTTGTAGGCTCCCCTTTGCTTAGGTGATAAATGGTTTTAATATAGTCCTCCTCAGAAAGTGTCACTTAAATTTCATTTTATACAAAAATACATTTTTATATGTAAAAACAAATTTTTAGACAAAACTAAAAATTGGGCTTGCTATGATGAAAAGCGAATGCGCTTAGTTGGCCTCCCGGTCTTTTTTTGCGCTTTGTTCGTTTTGTACATATGGACAGAGCGCTAAGGCCCGTAGGTGGAATTGGAAAGTCCGGTACTTGTTGAAATGTATATTCCCACTTTTCCAAAAAAGAATCCGAGCGAAAGTAAATGGCCTTTGATAGCAATTGCAACATAGTAGCCACTTACTTTTAACCCCAAATAGGTCTACATGTCAAATCGAAAAATCCAGAGGTTTTTTGGGATGTGCTATGGATTAAACCGATGATTATCCACTTGCTATCACCGGCCCTGAACGACAGACAAAAATGAAGGGACTAAAGTGAACAAGCATATTGCAAAACAGTCTATATTCCCTACTTTTAAGGGCAAAACCCGGGCATTTGCAAAAAGAGAGTACACCATTTGACTATATCATTATCGGGGCAGGGGCTTCAGGCCTCATGTTGGCGGAGGCTTTGGGACGAGATGCTTTTTTTAAGGACAAATCGATTTTAATATTGGACAAGGACGTAAAAACGGCCAATGATCGTACCTGGTGTTTTTGGGAAAAGGGAGCGGGCCGCTTTGATGATATTGTACACAAGACCTGGAACCATATTTATTTTGCCAGCCAACAGTTTTCCCAACGGTTCCCTATTGCCCCGTATTCCTATAAAATGGTCAAGGGCATCGATTTTTATAGTTCATATTTTAGTCGGATTTCAAACTTTCCCAATATTACGTTCAGCCAAGAAAAGGTATCGATGATCCAAGAAGACCAGGATGTCGTTATCGTAATTACGGAAAAAAAGGAATATAGGGGGAAGCAGGTCTTTAATAGTATTTTCGAATATCAAATGGCGACCGGCCAAAAAAAGTATCCGGTATTACAACAGCATTTCCTAGGGTGGTTCGTGAAAACCACTCGTCCAGTTTTTGATATAGATCAGGCAACTTATATGGATTTTTCAATTCCGCAAAGGGGAAATACTCGATTTATGTACGTGTTACCTTTCTCAGAGACCGAGGCTTTAGTGGAGTATACCCTGTTTTCCGAGGATTTACTTCCGGAAGAGGACTACAAAGTTGCCTTGGAGGATTATCTAAAATCCAAGTTAGAGCGTACCGATTATGAGATAGTGGAGACGGAAAAGGGTAGTATCCCTATGACCTGTTACCATTTTAGTGAACGCAATACCGCTAGGATTTACTATATAGGTACCGCGGGCGGTTGGGCCAAACCCAGTACCGGTTACACCTTTATGAGTACGTCCAAAAAGATTCCCGTTCTTTTGGAGTTCCTGAAAACCGGAAAACCTTTGACCACATTTAGTTTTAAGAACAGGTTTTGGTATTATGATCTCTTGTTTTTAGATGTACTAAAGGACAACAACGCCATTGGATTTAAGGTGTTCGAAGCTCTTTTCAAAAATAGGACGCCCCAACAGGTCTTTAAGTTCCTCGATGAGGAAACCAACATTTGGGAAGACTTGGGAAATATTTGGGGAAGTCCAAAAATTCCTTTCACCAAGGCACTACTTAAACGATTGTTCTAAACCTGGCGGCGCATCAAATTTTCCCCAAATTCTTTTAGGGAAGCCTTTTTGTCAGCAGAAACATCCAATCTTTCGAGATTTTTAAACGCTCTTTGCGTATAATCACCAATGGCCGTTTCCGTAGTCTTGGCGGCACCGCTATCGATGAAAATGTCCTTAATGGAATTGATTTTGGCAGTGGGATCCCCAGGTCTAATGGAATATAGGTCCAACAACTCCTTTTTTTGTTCCGGCTTGCCCAGTTCCAATGCTTTTAAGTATAGAAACGTTTTCTTGTTTTCAATGATATCACCTCCTACTTGCTTGCCAAAGGTCTCCGAATCGCCAAAAGCATCCAAAAAGTCATCCTTTATTTGAAAGGCGATTCCCAGATTAAGTCCGAAATCATAGACTGCGTCCTGCGCTTCCATTGATGCCCCGGCTACTATAGCCCCCATTTTTAAGGTCGCTGCGACAAGTACTGCCGTTTTATACTCGATCATCCTCAGATATTCCGAAATGGTGACATCGTCCCTCTCCTCAAAATCCATATCATATTGTTGACCCTCACATACTTCCAATGCCGTTTTGCTAAAAAGCTTTGCCAAATCCTTAAACATGGGGCCCTCATAATTCTCAAACAATTGATAAGCAACAATGAGCATGGCATCACCTGAGAGGATTCCAGTGTTTACGTTCCATTTTTCGTGTACCGAGGGTTTACCTCTCCGCAATGGAGCCCGATCCATGATATCATCATGTACCAATGAAAAATTGTGAAATACTTCAACGGAAAGCGCAGCATCCAATGCCTTTTTATAGTCGACCCCAAAGATTTCGGCGGCCATCAACACCAGTACAGGACGTAGACGCTTGCCTTCCAAATTCAGAATATAGGTAATGGGTTCATATAGGTTTCTGGGTTCCCGGGTCTTTACTTTTTTTTCTAAATACGAAATGAACTCGGAGCGATAGAATTCTATGGATTGCATTGTAACAAATTTCCCCAAAAATACACCTATTGCCAACATCTTATGCAGTGCACACCGGAAATAGTGGTGGATAAGTGAAATAAAGTGCAATAGATTTGAAAACCTTCGTCTATATAATTGAAGTTTTCCAATAACCCACTTTCGAATGGTTTCGAATACCGAAAACTATACCAAATTAAAAACCTTTTTCAACGACGAATATCATTCGCTGAGCTTTTATGTAAGATCGCGAATAGATAATGCCGCGGATAGGGATGCGGAGGATATTGTGCAGGACGTTGCCCTTAAACTATTTTCCAGGGCCGATAGTCTTTCCCCAATTGAAAATATAGCCGGTTTCGTGTACAATTCCATACGGAACAAGATCATTGACCTAATGCGAACCAAGAAGTCCGAGACACGTTTGGAAAGTGAAATAGAAGATCGGTTTATGGAGTTTGCGGAGGTGTTTTACGGCAAAACGGACAATGCCTATTCGGACCATATGAAAAATGAGTTGAAACGGGCAATCTTCAATTTAAAGCCCGATTACCGCGATATTTTACTCGCCGTGGATTTTGAGGGCTATAGCTATAGGGAACTGTCCGATGAAATGGGCGTTCCCCAAGGAACATTAATGTCTAGGCGCCATCGTGCTCTAGCCTTATTATTGACAAAATTAAAATCTGAAAAAAACAACAATAATTAAAATTTGAAAAAATGGAAGATCATGTAGAACGTGTCGTGAAGACCAAGGTTAAAAAAGGAGTCACCAAAGCATTCAAGATATTTTTCGCCATTATTGCCGCCATAGTTTTTGTGTTTCTCTTCGGTTATCTCATCATGTGGTTATGGAATTGGCTCATGCCGGATATTTTTGGTTTGACCAAAATCACCTATTGGCAAGCTGTTGGAATCCTTGCACTGGCAAAGATTCTTTTTGGAAGCTTTGGAGGCCATCATTCGAAAAGTAAGTCAAAGTCCAGGAGAAAATGGAAAGCCGGTGATTGCCGAGGTGCAAGAAATGATTTTTCAGAATGGAAATATTATGACAGCTACTGGAAGGAAGAAGGTGAAAATGCCTATAGGGAGTATGTAGAACGAAAAAAACGAGAAGAACAATGATATCTGTCAGTGGTAATGTTAAATAATTGCAAAACCTTGGAAACTTTTAATGTGTTTTTAGTTTCCTGTGTATATTTGCGGCCTTATTATGAAAGAAGAAATTTTAGAAAAGGCTACGGATATGTTCTTGAACTTGGGGTTCAAGAGTGTTACCATGGACGACTTGGCCAACGAAATGGGCATCTCCAAAAAAACGATTTATACCCACTATGACAATAAGACCAAACTCATAGAAGATAGCACCTTTCACCTTTTTTGTGGTGTATCCAAGGGTATAGATTACATCTGTTCCTTAAAAAAAGATCCAATCGAGGAAATCTATGAAATCAAAAAATTCCTTATGCTGCATTTAAAGGGCGAAAAGTCTTCCCCGCAGTACCAACTGCAAAAGTATTATCCAAAAATTCATGAAAACATCAAGCAAAAACAATTTGAAATGATGCAGGATCGTGTTTTGGACAACATTAAAAGGGGGATGGAACAGGGTATATATCGTGAAAATCTTGATATCGGTTTTGTTGCGCGGATTTACTTTTTTGGAGTCACCAGTATAAAGGACCATAACCTTTTTCCCATAGAAAAATTTCCAACGGAATCCTTAATGGACAATTATTTGGAATATCATATACGAGGTATAGTGACGCCCAAGGGGCGAAAAATATTGAATGGAATTATCAACTCAAACCTAGAATAGATGAGGAATCATTTTATAATGTTCTTTGCACTTTGTGCCATTACATTTGCACATTCACAGGAACAGGTAGAACAAACGTATAGCTTTTCCCTGGAAGAGGCCATTGCCTTTGCCCTGGAAAACAATTATAGTTCCGTTAATGCCAATAGGGATCTAACGGACGCCCAAAAACAAAAATGGGAAGTTATCGCATCGGGGCTTCCTCAAATAGACGGTACCGTAAATTATCAAAATCAATTGAAGCAGCCGGTCTCTTTAATCCCCTCTGAATTTTTTCCGGATGGGGAACCCGGGACATTTACACCAGTTATCTTTGGTGTACCCCAGCAGATTATCGCGACGGGAACCCTGAAGCAGCAGATATTCGATGGCTCCTACATTGTAGGTGTACAGGCCACTAAGGCTTTTTTAAATTACAGTGAGTATAACAAGGAGAAGACCGATTTGGATGTCCGGAAAGCGGTCGTTGAAGCCTACGGTAACGTTTTGCTCGCCCAAGAGAGCGTAGAAATTTCTGAAAAGAACAAGGCCACCTTGGAGAAAAATTTGTACGAGACACAAAAACTCTTTGAAAATGGCTTAGGGGACGAGGAAAGTGTGGAGCAATTGGAAATCACGCTTTCCTCAGTAGAAAACCAGCTTAAAAATGCCATACGTTTTGAAAAAATTACGCTTCAGATGCTGAATCTTATTATGGGAATAGATATAGATGCGCCTACCAAGCTGGAAGAAAATCTAGACAATTTGACACAAAGCCAGATACAGTTTGCACTTTTGGAATCGGATTTTAATATCGAAAACAACGTAGATTATAAATTGGTCCAAAACCTTAACGAACAGCGCTTCTATGAATTAAAATTGGCAAAAAGCAAGGCATTGCCAACATTGAACGCTTTCATCAACTATGGCACGTCCGCTTTTGGAAACAATTTTGAGTTTTTCAATAGCGATCAGGATTGGTTTGAGTTTTCGACCTTCGGTGTAGACCTTACCATTCCTATATTTAGTTCTTTAGGAAGAAGTGCCAGTACCCAACGTGCAAAAATTGCCTTGGAGAAAGCCAAGACGCAATTGTCGGAAGCCGAAGAACAAATAAGACTGCAGTGGGAAAGGGCAAAAAGTGATTTTATCTTTGCCACCGAAGAATATGAAACGGCCAAGGAAAATCTAAGATTAGCGGAACGAATCGAAAATAAAAACCAAATTAAGTATTCCGAAGGTATTGCCAGTAGTTTTGAATTGCGGCAGGCGCAGACCCAATTATACGATGCGCAACAAGGGTATCTTCAATCCATGGTGGATGTCATTAATAGGAAGACCGATTTGGAAACCATCATTAACGAATAAGCATAAAAACATCAACTTTTAAACCTAAAAAAATGAAAAAAACAATATATGCTTTAGCGACCGTCATGATGATTGTAGCCTGTGGAGGTTCTGGCGAACAATCTCTAGAGGCTTTGATCGCGGAGGGGAATCTTGAATCCCTACGTGCGGAAAAAACCAAAATTGCCGGAAAACAAAAAGAGTTGGAATCCAACATCAAACTTCTGGATTCCGTGATTGCCGTTAAATCCGGTGAGGAAAATCTGCCATTGGTTACAACCCTTATGGCAACTCCCGAGAAATTCGATCACTTTTTGGAGCTTCAAGGCAATGTAAAAACAAAACAGAACGTATTGATTTATCCAGAGATGTCCGGAACCCTTCAAAAAGTGTACGTCAAGGAAGGTAACAAAGTTAGAAAAGGACAGTTGTTGGCTACAATAGATGATGGGGGTGTAGGAAGTCAATTGGCACAATTGAAGACTCAGGCGGCATTGGCCCAAACCACTTTTGAGCGGCAAAAACGATTGTGGGATCAAAAAATAGGTTCTGAGATACAGTATTTGCAGGCCAAATCCAATTATGAGGCAGCCGAAAGTGCCGTAAACCAGGCAAAAAGCCAGTTGGACAAGTCATCGATCCGGGCTCCATTTACAGGAATTATTGATGATGTTATCAAGGATCAAGGTACGGTGGTGGCCCCTGGGGTCGGTTCCGAAGTATTTCGCATTGTGAACTTATCGGACATGTACGTTGAGGTAGATGTCCCTGAAAATTACCTGAGTGGTGTTCAAGAAGGAAAGGAGGCAAAGGTTTTCTTTCCAGTCTTACGGGATACCGTGGTGTCTACCATCAGACAGACCGGAAACTTTATTAACCCTGGTAATAGGGCCTTTCGAGTTGAAATATCGGTTCCCAATAAAAACGGTCATATAAAGCCAAATCTTACGGCCAAAGTGAGTCTTAATGATTATACCAATGAATCGGCCATCCTAATTCCCCAAGGAATTATTTCCGAAAATGCCGAAGGTCAGCAATATGTATATGTTGCGGAAAAAATGAGTGAAGACAAAGCCACGGCCAATCGGCGAATTATTGAAACCGGACTGGCCCAAGGTAGAATGGTAGAAGTACTTTCCGGGGTTGCCGAAGGCGAATTATTGATCGAGGAAGGTGCCCGGAGCATCAAGGAAGGGCAAAATGTAAAAATATTGAACTAATAAAGCGATGAGCAGACAAAAGAAAAACGCCAATAAAGAGTTTAGGCTATCTTCCTGGGCCATAGACAACCCATCGGTCATCTATGTTATGATCGCCATTTTCCTATGGGTAGGATTTAAGGGCTATCAGGCCATGCCTCGAGAGGATTTTCCGGAAATCGTGGAAACCAAAATCTATGTGAGCACTTTGTTCCCTGGAAATACGGCCGAAGATATGGAACGGCTCGTTACCGATCCCCTGGAAGACCGGTTGAAAAACCTGAGCAATGTTGTGGAGACCATTTCTACTTCCCAGGAAGATTACTCCATCATTACCGTGGAATTCGATGAAGAGATTACGGTGGAGCAGGCCAAACAGAATGTTAAGGACGAAGTTGATGTTGAAAAGGCAAGTGAGGATTGGCCTACCTTTAATGGCGCCAAGGTAGAGCCCAGTATCTTTGACCTTAACCTGGCCGAGTCCTTTCCCATAATGAACGTTAATTTCACGGGCGACTATCCCGTTGAAAAACTTAAGGAATATGCGGAGTATCTGGAAGATGAAATAGAAAACCTTCAAGAAATCAAGGAGGTAGATATCAGGGGGGCGCAGGAAAAGGAAGTGGAAGTTGCGGTAGACGTTTATAAAATGATGGCCGCAAGAGTAAGCTTTCAAGATGTGATAAACGCTATTGCCAATGGCAATATGACCATGTCCGCCGGAAACATCAAGACCAGTGAGCAGCGCAGGACTATTCGTATACTCGGGGAAGTGGACGATCCCCAGGAGCTAAATGATTTTGTCGTTAAATCCGAGGATGGGGCCGTGTATCTAAAGGACATTGCCACCGTCTCCTTCGATGAGGAGGAAAAAACCACCTATGCCCGTGAATTTGGCGAGAGTGTGGTTATGCTCGATATCAAAAAACGGTCGGGCAAAAACATGATCGAAGCCACAACCAAGGTTCGGGAACTGGTAAAAGAAGCCCAGCAAAACTATTATCCCGCCGATCTTAATATTTCCATCGCCAATGATTCCTCGGGCAGGACCTTGAACCAAGTAGATGATTTGGTGAACAACATTATTTTCGGGATTATCCTAGTGGTAACCGTATTGATGTTCTTCCTCGGATTTCGCAATGCCCTTTTTGTAGGTTTTGCCATCCCAATGTCCATGTTCATATCGTTCACCATATTGAACCTATTCGGAAATACGCTCAATACCATGATCCTGTTCGGAATGATTATGGGTCTGGGAATGTTGGTGGATAACGGTATTGTGGTGGTAGAAAATGTATATCGTTTAATGGGCGAGGGCATGTCCCGGGTCCAGGCCACCAAAAAAGGTATCGGGGAAATCGCCTTTCCAATTATCATTTCGACCGTGACCACGGTTGCCGCCTTTGTCCCGCTGGGATTATGGCCTGGGATCTTTGGTCAGTTCATGATTTTCTTTCCGCTGACATTGTCCGTTGTTTTGGGATCCTCATTGTTCGTAGCTATTTTCATGAATTCCATGCTGGTATCCCAGTTTATGGAAACCGGTCAAAAGGAACTCGACCTTAAACAATTGATACGGACCACAGGTATTTTGGTGGCCATCGGTATTTTTATTTTCATTGTGGGCGGTACCGTTCGTGGACTGGGTACAGTGATTGTTTTCACGGCCATTATGTTCTGGGTATACAAGTACTTCCTGAAACCAGGGGCCAATCGCTTTCAGAACACGATTATGCCGCGATTCGAGAACTTTTATGAGAAGCAGATAAAACATGCCTTAAGGGGAGGAAATGTGTACTGGTATTTTGGTGTCACTGTTTTCTTGTTGGTAGCGACCTTTATGCTCTTCGGTATGTCCATAGGAGCAGGGCGGACGAAAATCGAATTTTTCCCGGACAATACCCCGAATGAAATCTATGTGTATATCGAATACCCCCAGGGAACATCCATTGAAAAAACGAACGAATTGACCCAGAGTGTTGAAAAAAGGGTATATGAGGTGGTCAATAGGCCAAAGTATCGAAATGGGGAGGAAAGCTATTTGGTAGAATCCGCAGTTTCCCAAGTTGGTGAAGGCGCAGGAAATCCCCAGACCGATGGAGGTTCCTCGGCTGAAATGCCACATAGGGGCAAAGTGACCGTTTCCATGCGTGAGTACAAATACCGGAACGGATTGGATACCGAGGAACTGCGCGGTGCCATTCAAGATAACTTAAAAGGTATTTATCCCGGAGTCACCATTTCCGTGGAAAAGGATTATAATGGCCCTCCGGCCGGTTATCCGGTTAACATAGAATTGGAAGGGAAAGATTACGATCAATTGATCAGCACTGCGGAGGAAATCCGGAACTTCATCAACACCAAGAGTATCCCTTTTATAGAAGAATTGAAAATTGATGTAAACAAAAGCAAACCCTCGGTGCAGGTGGTCGTAGATCGTGAAAAAGCAGGGGAACTGGGCGTTGCCGTGGGACAAGTAGGTACGCAGTTGCGTCGCTCACTTTTTGGTGAGAAGGCCGGAGTGTATAAGTTGGATGGGGAAGACTATGATATCAATGTCCGATTTGATGAAAGCATCAGGTTCGATAAAAATGCCCTGTTCAACCAAAATATCATTTTTAGGGACCAAGCGAGCGGGCAGATCAAGGAAGTGCCGGTATCCGCCGTGGCCCAACAACGGAACTCCTCGGGATTCAGCGCTATTAAACACAGGGATGGAAACCGGGTGGTTACCGTATATTCCGGACTTAAGGCAGGAGGTAACCCCGCCGAGGTCGTGGCACAGGTCCAGGAAGAAATGAAGAACTTCAATGGTATTCCGGAAGGGGTGAAAATAGACTTTACGGGTGAAATTGAAGAACAGAACAAGCAAATGCAATTTTTGGTGGGAGCCTTTTTTGGTGGTTTAGGATTGATTATGTTGATTTTGATTTTCCAGTTTGGGGGCATTTCCAAACCGCTTATTATTATGATCGCCATTTTCCTGAGCTTTATCGGCGTCTTTGGTGGATTAATGTTGACCGGCTGGCCTTTTGTGATTATGATGACGATGATGGGAATTATTTCCCTGGCCGGAATTGTAGTTAACAACGGGGTAGTACTCCTGGACTATACCCAGATATTAATCGACCGTAAAAAGGTCCAGTTGGGAATGGACGACAAGGATTTGTTGAGTATGGAGGAAGTTACCCAAATAATCGTACAAGGTGGGAAGGCCAGGTTACGTCCCGTAATCTTGACCGCGATTACCACGGTCCTGGGTCTGATTCCTTTGGCCATTGGCCTGAATATCGACTTCTTCTCGCTTTTCTCCGAATTTAATCCCAAGATTTATATGGGCGGGGATAACGTAATTTTCTGGGGGCCGTTGGCATGGACGGTCATCTTTGGATTGATCGTGGCCACCTTCCTTACCCTGATCATAGTTCCTGTACTTTTTAATATCACGTATCGCATTAAGGTACGGATATGGGGAACCAGAAAAACAAGTGAAGTGAACGAAAAAGAATTGGAAGTCGCCGCTTAGTCGAATCTAGTTTTACCTTAAAAAAGGAACGGCCCCGATGTTTATCGGGGCCGTTCCTTTTTATCTTTATCTTACTAACTCATTTTAATTAATAACAACTGGATCAGCTTTCTTGGATTCAACTACGCTTGCAATCCTATTGTCGGCAAAATCTACTTCCTTAAGTATTTCTCCTTCCCAGAAAAGCCATTTTCCGGTACGTTTGCCCATTTCATAGTTTCCATTAGCTATTTTCTTACCGGCATCATCGAACATTGTCCACTCTCCGTGCAGTTTTCCTTCTAGAAAATAACCGGTTTGTGCTATCTCACCATTATCGTGAAAATACGTGGCCTTTGTCAAATCACCTTCCTTTTCAAAGGTGGGCTTATTTTCTTGGGCACCGATTCCTAAGCTGAATGCAAGTGCCAATACTATAGTAATTAATTTCATGATTTTATCGGATTTAAATTCGTAATCTATTCAGTATTAACGTTACAAAGATACATTTATTTTACATAAAAAACATGTTTACATAACTTTTAGTTAACATTAAATTTACATTACTAATATAATAATCTAATTTTAAGAGAATTATGACTTTTATCAGTTTATAATCTTTTTTGTCCTTTTGCAGAAAAATCCGCTGAAATCCATGGTCTTTAAATACGGATACTTCTTAACTTTGCCGTCCAAAACCAGAATATATGTACAGGAGCCATACCTGCGGTGAATTGAGGGAATCCCATTGTAACGCTTTGGTTACACTCACAGGCTGGGTGCAAAAAACCAGGGACAAAGGTTTTGTAGTCTGGGCAGACCTACGAGATCGCTATGGTATCACTCAATTGGTATTCGACGAAGAGCGAAGCTCCCCAGAGTTACTGGAAAAAGCCAGAAATTTAGGTAGGGAGTTTGTAGTGCAGGCCAAAGGCAAAGTCATTGAAAGAGCCTCCAAAAACCCCAACCTTCCCACTGGCAATATAGAGGTTTTGGTAAGTGAGCTTACCATACTCAATGCGTCCAAAACGCCTCCATTCACTATTGAAGATGAAACCGATGGTGGCGAGGATCTGCGAATGAAGTATCGCTATTTGGACATTCGTAGAAATCAGGTCAAGGACAATCTTATCTTCCGGAGCAGGGTAACCATGGAGGTACGCAAGTATCTCTCGGAGGAAGGTTTTATTGAGGTGGAAACACCGTATCTTATAAAATCCACTCCCGAAGGTGCCCGAGACTTCGTGGTGCCCAGCCGAATGAACGAAGGACAGTTTTATGCCCTTCCCCAATCCCCACAAACCTTTAAACAGCTGTTGATGGTCGGAGGAATGGACAAATACTTTCAGATCGTCAAATGTTTTCGGGACGAGGATCTACGGGCGGACAGGCAACCTGAATTTACGCAGATAGACTGTGAGATGGCTTTTGTAGAACAGGAGGATATCCTTAACACCTTTGAGGGCCTTACCCAACATTTGTTGGCCGAAATTAACGGGATTGAAGTAGATACTTTTCCAAGAATGACTTTTGATGAAGCCATGAAGCGCTTCGGAAATGATAAACCGGATATCCGTTTCGGCATGGAACTGGGTGAATTGAATGAAGTGGCCCAACATAGGGATTTCAATGTATTCAATTCGGCCGAATATGTTGGTGGTATTGCCGTACCCGGTGGCGCCGAATATACCCGAAAGGAAATCGATAAATTGATCGATTGGGTAAGACGTCCACAAATCGGTGCAAAGGGAATGGTTTATGTAAAATGCAATGAGGACGGTACCTTTAAGTCGTCGGTTGATAAATTTTACGATCAAGACGACCTGGCCAGTTGGACAAAGGTCATTGGTGCCCAAGCGGGAGACCTCATCTGCGTACTGTCTGGATCTACCCATGAAACACGGGCCCAATTAAGTGCATTGCGTATGGAAATGGCGGAACGTTTAGGGCTTAGAAAGCCCAATGAATTTGCCCCACTCTGGATAACCGATTTCCCTTTGTTGGAATTGGACGAGGAAACAGGTCGGTACCATGCCATGCACCATCCATTTACCTCGCCCAAACCCGGTCAATTGGAACTGTTGGAAACAGATCCCGGAAAAGTAAAGGCCAATGCCTATGACTTGGTCTTGAACGGTAATGAAATTGGTGGTGGATCGATTCGAATCCATGATAAGGAAGTCCAAGCCACCATGTTCCGCCATTTGGGCTTTAGCCCGGAAGAGGCGCGCGCCCAATTTGGATTTTTAATGGATGCATTCCAGTATGGTGCGCCCCCACATGGTGGAATTGCCTTTGGCCTAGATCGTTTGGTAGCTATTTTAGGTGGACAGGAAACTATTCGGGATTTTATTGCCTTTCCCAAAAACAACAGTGGTAGGGACGTAATGATCGATGCCCCTTCCCCTATTGACCAAGAGCAATTGGATGAGTTGGGGCTAAAATTACGGACATAGTCAATAGACCCAAGCCTGGGACAAAGTAGTCCCGTGTTTTTAAGTTGGACCCTTGCCAGCGTACCATGAGAATTATTTTATTCACGGCATTTGCCGTCCTATCCTTTGGTTGTAGCAAAAACGGTACGGATACCATGTCCTCCGAGGCTAGAATAGACTTGGAAGGATTGGCTTCCAGTATTGGTGAAATCACATCTGCCTCCATTGAGCTCCAATATACCTATTCAAATCTTACGACAAACGGGGGAGATTTAGTAACGGAAATCTGGTACAAGAAGCGTAATGATGCGAATTGGAGTGTTTTGGAGATTCCTATTGAAAATCAAAAGATACTGGAAATCAATGGTCTTGAACGCGGAACCGCTTATCTGGCAAAGCCCGTATTTAAGGTAAATGATTTTGTAAAAGAAGGTGAAGAAATACAGTTTAGGACACTCCCTTTTAACTACACCTTTATTCGGGAGGGAAATCCCAATAGCATATGGATTACCAATATATTCGCTGATGACGACTACAATGAGTTAAGGGACGGTATCGTTTCGTTTCTAAAAAGGGAGAGCGACAGTATTCCCACGGAAATTACCATTATCTCCAAGGATTCCCTGCTGATTACACCCTCGACCGAACTATCGGCCTTGTTTGATTCATCAATCGCCTATGAAGAAAGGTTGGAAGCAACGTTGACACTGCAATTCAATGATTATTATAACGGCAGTTTTAGCACCGTTGATTTATTTAATCCGGAACCAAGAACAAACGCACTGACTTTTCAAAAGATAGTGCCCTGTAGTGAATCGGACAAAACAAAGCTCCTTTTTCAGGGGTTCTTTTGGGATTCATCTATCCGGACGGAAATTGATTTCAATAAACCTGAAGATTATCGGATCAACATTACAAGTGTCGAGGATCCACTTATCACTACGGACACCTATACACAATTGGATCAAAGAATCCACGACACGGATGATGTCAATTCGTTTTTGGCCAATAGCTGCGAGGACGGTTTTACCATCGTGGAAGACCCTCCAATCGGTAATCCATTTCACAGGGGAAGCTTTATGTGGATTTCCTTTCCAACCGAAGTTTTGCCGGAAGGAACGTATGTTTTACAATTCAGCATAATCAAAAACGGGGAGCTCCTGTCTGCGAAACCTTTCGAGTTTCAATTGCAGTACTAGGCATTCCCCTGAAATGTTTCCTGCGGTTTTCTTCAATAGAAATTGGATACCTTTGCCCTTAGTCAACGGATGGATGCAATGCCCTACCCTAAGAAAAGTCTTTTAAAACGCGTATTGGTCTGGAGATACAAGCACATTTCCAACAAAACATTTATCCAAATACTGAGCGTTGTGGTCGGCCTTTTGGCCGGTTTGGCTTCGGTTACCCTAAAGAATATCACATATTTTATAGAATCTTCCCTGGAAAGAGGTATTCTTTTTTCCAATTATGGGATGTATTTCGTGTTACCCATAATCGGTCTGGCACTCGTATACCTCTATGTTAAATTTGTACATAAGGAAAAACTGCAACATGCAGTCTCCTCCATTCTTTTTTCATTATCCAAAAGGAAAGGTATTATTGCGCCCAAACATATTTATACCCAATTGATAGCCGCTCCGCTGACCGTAGGTTTTGGTGGTTCCGTAGGCCTTTTGGGCCCGGCAGTTGCTTCCGGCGCGGCGATCAGCTCCAATATGAGCCGGTTGTTCCATATCAATACCAAGACCCGATCCCTATTGATCGCTTGTGCTTCCGCAGGAGCTATTGCCTCCATTTTTCAATCTCCAATTGCGGCCATTATTTTTGCAGTGGAAGTATTTAGTCTGGATTTGACCATGTTATCGGTACTGCCGCTTTTATTGGCCTCCATATCCGGCGTACTTACCTCTTACTTCTTTCTGGGCAATGAGGCCCTTTTTAACTTTACGATTACCCAGGATTTTGAAGTGAAGGACACGTTGTTCTACGTTGTCCTTGGTGTTGGTACCGCGTTTGCCTCCATATATTTCACCAAAATGTACTTTGGCATCCAAAAACTCTTTAAACCGTTCAGGAGTCCAAAATATAAACTACTTGTGGGTGGTTTGGCCATAGGTATAATGCTGTACTTCATTCCTCCCCTATATGGGGAAGGTTTTGGGTTTATCAATAATCTATTGGACGGGAAACATGCCGTTGCTCTGGGCAGAACTCCATTTGATGCTTACATTGAAAATATTTGGGTAGTTATAGCCTTGCTCTTTGGTATTACCATTTTTAAGGCGGTGGCCATGACCACCACCTTGGCAGCGGGTGGTGCCGGAGGGATATTTATCCCTACCATGGTAATGGGCAGCGCCTTGGGCAACGTTGTGGCCAAAGTGATCAACCATTCTGGGCTGGGGTTCGCCGTCTCGGAAAGCAATTTTACGTTGATCGGTATGGCCGGTCTTATAGCCGGGGTATTGCATGCCCCATTGACCGCGATATTTCTAATTGCCGAAATCACGGGAGGTTACGCGCTTTTTGTACCTCTAATGATTACGGCCTCCATTTCTTATTTGATTACCAAGAATGCCATCGACCATTCCATTTATACCAGGGAATTGGCGCAACAGGGTGCTTTACTGACCCATAACAAGGATCAGGCAGTGCTTACCCTAATGCAACTGGATGATGTTATTGAAAAAAATTTCAAGCCCGTATCCCCCGACATGACCTTAGGTGATATGCTACATCAGTCCGTGTCAAAATCTACTCGCAACATTTTTCCAGTGGTAGACGAAAAAAAGGCCTTGTCGGGCATCATATTGTTGGACGATATCCGCGAGTTTATGTTCGACACCTCTATGTATGATACGACCCTGGTCAGGAATTTTATGCGAAATCCTCCTGAACATATTTTTTATGGAGAGGACTCCATGCAACAGGTAATGCGTAAATTTCAGGATAGCGGGGCCTGGAATCTCCCGGTAATCAAAGAGGGGAAGTACTTTGGTTTTGTGTCCAAGTCCAAATTATTGACCGCATACCGCCGCGAGTTGATCAACTTCACAAAATAACGAACAGGACATTGGATTATCAAATTATGCTCTTTTTACTATTTTTAGACGAATGAAATACGTTATTGCCCTTATCACCATCGCCTCCTTCACTTCAATTTTTTATGGGTTTTCCATTCAAGAGGAGGAACCCCTATTGGCCAGCAAGTTCATTGGCTTTGGCACTGTTGGACTTTTTCTTGTGGCCATGCCCCTCTTTTTGATAAAGGCCAGCAAGGGAAAAAAGATGAAGGATTATATGCTTAACGAGGAAAACATTCGAAAAATGCGGAAAAAAGAAAGTGAAAAGTCTGAAAACCAATGACTTTATCAATATTTGACCGATAATCCAAGCGGATTTGCCCAAAAAAATTATACCTTAGTGAGACAAACATTTTTTCACAAATAATTTTAATTGAATGACCGGTACAGTAAAATTTTTTAATGACTCCAAAGGATATGGATTCATTACGAACGACGAAACGGGAAAAGACATCTTTGTTCATGCCACGGCATTGAACGGGGTTGAGCTAAACGAAGGCGACAAAGTAGAATACGTTGAGGAAGAAGGCAGAAAGGGTATGGTAGCTGCACAAGTGCAAGTATTAAGATAAGTATTGTATTATTGAATGGAATTCCGACCCTGGTGAAATACCGGGGTTTTTTTATCTCCGTACAAAACCTTCAGTTCAAATTCCTTTTTTGAATAAAAAATCGTTTCAGAAGAACGGAAGCCTCGTTTTCCATTAACCCTCCTAGGACTTCTGTTTTTGGATGTAGTTTAGCGCCCATTGCCATGAACCCCCTTTTGGGATCCTTGGCGGCGAACACCACCTTTGAAATCTGGCTCCAATACAACGCCCCGGCACACATTTGACAGGGCTCCAGGGTTACATAGAGCGTGCAATTGTTCAAATATTTCCCTCCCAAAAAATTGGCGGCGGAGGTTATCGCCTGCATTTCGGCATGTGCCGTAACATCGTTCAGTTGTTCGGTAAGATTATGGGCACGTGCAATAATCCTGTCCTGGGCTACGATTACAGCTCCTATGGGGACCTCGCCCTTTTCAAAGGCCATATGGGCCTCCTCCAGGGCCTTCTTCATAAAGTACGCATCATCAAAAGGCAAAACCATAAAACCAAATGTACAATTTTGGGTTAAATTGTGAAGAGCCACACAACCATTTTACCGTACATTTGTCCCCGAAAATGAAAATGCTTTCCCAAATAAATTCTCCTAAAGACTTGCGCGGGATTCCCATGGACGCACTACCCCAACTTGCCCAGGAACTAAGGGAGTTCATTATAGATATCGTATCGACCAAGGAAGGGCATCTCGGGGCAAGTCTAGGCGTAGTAGAACTTACCATTGCCCTTCACTATGTTTTTGACACCCCTAAGGACAAACTTGTTTGGGATGTGGGACACCAAGCCTATGGACACAAAATTTTAACAGGGCGCAGGGAAAGTTTCGGTACCAACAGACAATTGGGCGGTATCAGTGGGTTCCCTAAAATTGACGAAAGCGAATATGACGCCTTTGGTACAGGACATAGTTCCACCTCCATTTCGGCTATTTTGGGCATGGCACTGGCCTCCAAGTTAAAAGGTGAAATGAACAAACACCATATCGCGGTAATCGGGGATGCTTCCATTGCCAGCGGAATGGCCTTTGAAGGATTGAATCATGCCGGTGTTACCGATGTTGATGTATTGATCGTCCTAAATGACAATGCCATTGGAATAGACCCCAGTGTGGGCGCCTTAAAAAAATATTTGACCAACGTAAAAAGGGGTACGGCCAAGGACGAAAATATTTTTGAGTGCCTCAATTTGGATTATTCCGGCCCGGTGGACGGTAATGATTTGCCAAATTTGATTACCGAACTGACGCGGTTAAAATCGCTCCCTGGACCTAAATTGTTACACATAATCACCACTAAGGGGAAAGGACTGCAAAAGGCGGAAGAGAACCAGGTAGTTTATCATGCCCCGGGAAAATTCGATAAATCCACCGGAGAAATACTTCCAAAGTCGGTCAAAACCGAGCCCCCGAAATATCAAGATGTTTTCGGACATACCTTGGTCGAGCTTGCCAGGCAGAATCCTAAAATTGTGGGGATTACGCCGGCCATGCCTACAGGTAGTTCTTTAAAGTACTTGATGGATGAAATTCCAAATAGGGCCTTTGACGTAGGAATCGCCGAACAACATGCCGTTACTTTAGCTGCTGGGATGGCCTTAGAGGGTATTATCCCCTTTTGTAATATTTACTCGACCTTTCTTCAACGTGCCTATGATCAGGTGATACATGATGTGGCCCTACAAAATCTACCGGTAGTATTCTGCTTAGATCGTGCCGGTATTGTCGGCGAGGATGGCGCAACCCATCATGGTGTTTATGACATTTCATACTTGCGATGCATTCCCAACGTGATTATTTTTGCGCCTATGAACGAAGTGGAGCTCCGCAACATTATGTTTACAGCACAGTTAGGGGTTCCTGGTCCTATTGTCATACGTTATCCCAGGGGCCGGGGAACTACCCTGAATTGGAAACAACCTTTCCAAGAAATAGCCATAGGGTCTTCCCAAGAATTAAAAAGAGGAAGTAAAATCGCGATACTTTCCGTAGGCCCCATAGGAAACAGGGTTGGCAAGGTTATTGATGAAAATGATAACGACCAACAAATAGGGCATTATGATATGCGTTTCATAAAACCTTTGGACACAAATCGTCTGGAACACATTTTTCAAAATTACGAGCATATTATTACCATTGAAGATGGTTGCAAGGCCGGAGGGTTTGGAAGTGCCATACTGGAAAAAGCCAATGAGATGAGGTATCAGGGCAGAATTCATATCTTCGGAATAGATGATGTTTTCCTACAGCACGGTGCGATGGATGAACTCCATCAACTGGCGGAGATAGATGCCACTTCCCTTAAAAACTTTTTAAATAGAATTTTTGATGCGCAACAAGAACCGACATAACCTGTCCTTTTTTCTTTTGTCCTTTGCTTTCGCTGCCGGATCGTTACTGGCCCAGGATCCTGTTCCTCCCGGCACACAATTGGATAGTATGGTTGTGGATACGACCGTTGTTGACACCATCGTAGTCCGTCGCATTCAAGAGAAGATAAAGAATATCCCCAGGGGCGTTAATCTAACCATTCCAGAAGTATCGTTTAAAAAAACAAAGGCCCTTACGGAAAAACCCAAAAGATTTCGCGTACCTTCTTTTTGGACCCGATTGAATAAACTCGGGCTGAACCTAAGCGAAGTAGCCTTTGTAAACTGGAATGCCGGGGGAGACAATTCCGTATCCGCCTTGGGCAATGCCAGTTTTGCGAGAAATTATAAATTTAGATACATCCAGTGGGACAATGAACTCCGCTTTAGATATGGAATCAATGTACAGGAAGGCCAGCAAATACGGAAAACGGACGACCTCATCCGATTTAGCTCTACATTTGGCTATCAAAGGGATACCATCAGCAATTGGTATTATTCCGTAAAGGCAAATTTCAACACCCAATTTTCCAATGGATTTAAGTATCCCGATCGCACTACACCAATATCCCGATTTATGTCCCCGGGATATTCCTTTTTGGGAGCAGGAACGTCATACATCACCAAAGATCAAAGATTCAATCTATATATTTCGCCAGTAACCCAGAAGGCCACTTTTGTACTGGATCAAGATTTGGCGGATAGAGGGGCCTTTGGGGTGCAAAAAGCAATTTTTGATGCCGATGGAAACATGATACAACAAGGGGAAAATGTTTTTTTGGAGTTTGGCTTTCTGGTCAACAATACCTGGGAAACCCAACTATTTAAAAATATGGGACTGAAACATCGCCTAAATTTGTATACCGACTATTTGCGCAGATTCGGCAATGTTGATATAGATTGGGAACTCAACTTTAACCTTAAGGTCAATGAATATATTGTTACCACCATTGGTACCCATTTGATATATGACGACGATATTTTGTTCGATGAGCAAGTAAATGCCGATGGCATTGTAATAGATCCGGGAGAGCCTAGGATACAGTTCAAGCAATTATTGGGTGTAGGGGTCTCTTACGATTTTTAAAGTTGTTTGCCCATGATCTTATTATGTATATGGACGGCAGAGCCATCGGAAAGACTGGCCACATAACAAGAGGTATTCAATAATATTTTATACAAGGATGTATCCGTCCGTTGATAAAACTTCGGTAAGGTCTGTATCATCAATCTGTCATAATTGGAAAACGTGCCCCCCTTTTCCCGAACAAGTGCGCCGGTATACACATCCAAAATATCCGAAATAATCCTATAACCGGCTATTTCTTTTTCCACCACCTCCTGGGAACGATAGACTTTCTGGACACTTAACGAGATAATATCGGCAATTTGAGCTTTAAATTTACTCTTGTCCAATAAGGAAGTATCAAATGTACCGTTAAGTATTTTCTCTTCGTTCTCAACAAAAACCTCAATGGCATCCCTGATTAGCGTGTTAATGGCCAAAGCCCGGAGATAACTTAGCCTATCCTCTTTATACACTAAACCATTGTACTTCTTGGTACTTATGGTATCCTTGACCAATTTTATCAAATACTCCAACGCGAATTCCTCGGAAATAAGGCCAAGGTTTATTCCATCCTCAAAATCAATTATGGTGTAACAAATATCATCTGCGGCCTCCATGAGATAGGCCAAGGGATGTCTGGAAAAGGAAATATTTTCACTTTTTGATGTGGATAACAATCCCAATTCCTGGGCAACTTCGCCAAAAAACTCCCTATCCGACTGAAAAAAACCGAATTTCTTGTCCGCGATATGTTGGGTAGGTTTCTTGGGAAGTGATTCCTTTGGATACTTCATAAAAGCCCCCAGTACCGCATAGCTCAGACGCAATCCGCCTTCAACACCTTCTTTGGATTCGGATAGCAGCTTGAATCCATTGGCATTCCCTTCAAAATCAATCAGGTCTTGATATTCTTTTTTTGACAATTCCGATTGGTATTTTTTTCCGTTGCCGTTTTTAAAATACTCTCCAATTGCCTTTTCCCCGCTGTGACCAAAAGGAGGGTTCCCAATATCATGTGCTAAGGCAGCGGCGGCCACGATGGCCCCAAAATCATTGAATGTATATCCATGGACTTCTTGAAGGTGTGGATGTTTCTCCAGTATTCGTTTCCCTGCTATCCTACCCAAACTACGGCCTACTACGGATACCTCCAGACTATGGGTCAAACGTGTATGGACAAAATCGGTCTTGGACAAGGGAATAACTTGGGTCTTGTCCTGTAGACTCCGAAAAGCCGAAGAAAAAATAATCCGGTCATAATCCACCTCGAATCCCAATCGGGTTTCATCCTGTTCCTTGCGCAATCTTTTGCCGGTGTCGCCATATCGCTTTAAGGAAAGCAACCGTTCCCAATCCATGCTATTCCATTTAGGGGTGCAAGATACATCTTTTAAGCATTTGCCGATTTCCAATAGCATCGATTGCCCAAAGACAGCTAACATTTAATTAACCTTAAATAGACCTATTGATAATATACAGGTAACCTTATCTTAAATTGGTTCTGTTTTCTTTGCAGAAAACAGCGTCCCTCAAGATGAAAAAGATAATTCTAATCATTCCGTTCCTTTTTTCAACAGTCATTTTGGCTCAGGAAACCAGTTCTATATCCGGAAAAGTCTTGGACAATGAACTTAATGGCGAGCCGATGCTATTTGCGGACGTGATGCTAAAAAATACCAAGTGGAAGACGCAGACCAATTTTCACGGTAATTTTGAAATTGATGGGGTGGCCCCAGGAAACTATGTGTTGGTCATCAGTTTTTTAGGTTATGATACCTTGGAAATCCCTGTGGAGACAAAACCCGACAAGGTGCTTCGAATACAAAAAGGGTTAAATTCAAAAACCATCAATTCTAAATTGGCGATGGTTTCCGATACCGAATCCGAGCCCTATGGGCCAATCGCATCCGCGGAAAAAGAGACCAAAAGCAAAAAGTAGTTCAATATTCCGTATTTTTCCAAAACGAACAGCTTGGGAAAACCTCTGTATATTCTTGGCTCTGCCATCCACAATTATTTTTCGACCAAAGCCCGAGACCCATATGTTTCTGGCGCCAATATTTTGGAATTCAGGATTACTGAATTCCAACTCCAATACCTCAGGCTTACCCTAAAAATCTTTTGTTTACATTAATTAAATAATAAATTAACATTAAATTTACATGAGTGCTTTCAGGCAAAACCCCTCTTTTTGACTACCCTCGATTCCTTGCCCAAAACAAAGTCCATCATCTTCTCCTTCTTTCGCTCAAAACAGTAATAAAAATTGGATTTTCCAATAATAGCCCATTAAAACTTTGATGGTACCGATTCTCCGATTACAATGAAAGCACAAAACCAAACAAATTTCCTATCGCTCACCCTGAAATTGTATAAACAACTTTCATAACTTTATTTTAACTTACTTAACAAATTATAATGTCATTTTTGTGCTTATTTGATGTTAATGGGCGAAAACATTTATCTGTTCATGATTATCGCTCTTGCTGTGCTTGCTATCACGGATTTGGTAGTAGGCGTAAGCAATGATGCCGTCAACTTTCTAAACTCCGCAATAGGCTCTAAGGCCATTTCCTTTAGGACCATTATGATTGTTGCCAGTGTTGGTATTGCCTTTGGGGCAATGTCTTCAAGTGGCATGATGGAAGTGGCCAGAAAAGGGATATTCAATCCGGGGGAATTTGTGTTTGCCGAGATCATGATCATATTCATGGCCGTCATGATCACGGATATTCTTCTGTTGGACTTTTTCAATACCTTGGGTATGCCAACTTCCACAACAGTATCCATTGTATTTGAATTATTAGGTGCCGCCGTGGCCATTTCGTTACTAAAAATTACGGCATTGGGTGGTGGGTTCGTTGATTTGGGCACTTATATTAACACTGAAAAAGCGACCGAGATCATTCTGGGCATTCTACTTTCCGTAGTAGTCGCCTTTTCCATTGGCGCCCTTATCCAATTTGCCTCACGTTTGCTCATTTCCTTTAAATTCCAGGAAAGGCCCAAATGGATCGGAGCCATCTTTGGTGGATTGGCCATAACATCCATAGTTTACTTCATAATAGTTAAAGGATTAAAGAGTGCGGATATTTTTGACCCTATCGTTCTTGAATATATTAGCTCCAATCCCGTACTCTTTCTTTTTGAAAACTTTCTGGTTTGGACATTTATCTCATGGTTGATTACTTCATTTTTTAAACTCAATATATATACGATAATCATTGTTCTCGGCACCTTTGCCCTGGCCATGGCTTTTGCGGGAAACGACCTAGTTAACTTTATTGGTGTTCCTTTGGCCGCGCTTGAGTCATACACCAGTTGGAGCGAAGCAGGCGTAACTGCCGAACAGTATACCATGGAAAGCTTATCGCAGGCCGTAAGGACACCAACCTTGCTTCTGTTGCTGTCCGGAGTCATTATGGTCGTTACCCTTTGGTTTTCTTCCAAAGCAAGAAATGTGGTGAAAACCAGTGTAGACCTGTCCCGGCAAGACGAGGGAGAAGAACGCTTTCAACCTAATTTCCTTTCCAGACAAATTGTGAAATTTTCTATAAGAGCTACGGAAAACCTTTCGGGTATTCTACCAATCTCCCTTAGAGCTAAAATAGACAAGCGTTTTGAGAAACCTTATGTATATATTCCTAAAGTTAGAGCTCAGGATCTTCCCGCATTCGATTTGGTAAGGGCTTCCGTAAATCTTATGGTAGCGAGTGTGCTAATATCCATAGCAACTTCCATGAAATTGCCCCTATCTACCACTTATGTCACTTTTATGGTAGCGATGGGTACCTCTTTGGCCGATAGGGCTTGGGGGCCGGAAAGTGCGGTTTATCGTGTGGCCGGTGTTCTCAATGTAATAGGCGGATGGTTCTTCACGGCCATAAGTGCCTTTACGGCTGCGGCAATCATAGCCTACGTTATCCATTTAGGAGGAATTGTGGCCATAGTGATCTTGCTTATTACCGCCTTTTTACTCATTGGAAAAAATTATCTCTCCCACACCAAAAAAGTGAAGGAAAATAAAATCGAGGAAAGGCTGCAAAAAGCGGAAAGTAGTTCGATAAAGGAGCTTATCGAGGAAAGTGCGGACAACATTGCACTTACCATGAAAAGAGCCAATAAGATATATACGTATTGTATCGATGGCCTGGCCAAGCACGACATAGAACGATTGAAAAAAAGTAGAAAAAGTATCTCCAAATTGGATAAGGAGGTGGAAGAATTAAAGGACAATATCTTCTATTTTATCAAGAACTTGGATGAATCAAGCGTGGGGACCAGTAACTTTTACATCACCATGTTAAATTATCTGGAAGACATGACCCAGTCTTTGGAATATATTTCCAAGGCCGGATATAAACACGTAAATAACAATCATAAAAAACTGCGTTTCAATCAAATAAAGGATTTGAAGGAAACGGATCAATATGTCGATAATCTTTTTTCCAAGGTTACCCAAATCTTTGAAACCAAGGAATATGTTGGCCTCACCAATTTAATCATCCATAAACAGAACCTTTTTGACCATATCAATAAAAAAATAGAAAAACAGGTTACCCGAACAAGGGTAGATGAGACCAGCCCAAAAAATACAGCACTCTATTTTAGTCTCCTATCAGAAACCAAGGACTTACTTACGGCAACATTGAACCTATTGGAAATCTATGATGGCCATGTGAATGCCGTTACCGTATAGGCGAGAATTCCCTATTTTAAATTGTGGAAATGGTTCGTAATGTGCCAATCCAACAAACTTGTTCATAGTACTTTCACAGAGATATTACCAAACACTGTTCAACAAAGTGCTTTCCTTGTTCCGCTAATCCAATCGTCCGTTTATCGAAAAAATTGTGCTTTTTGGGAAATCCTTCGTTTAAGGTGTATACCCAAACGATTTCTAATATGCGCATAGTACCTCGTAACTCATTCTTATCCCTACTAATTTGTGTTTTTATAGTAGCGGCTTGTAGTAAGGAAACAGCTTCGCCCAACATTGATGACAGTACCGACGATGGACAAATTATGGATGATGGTACCGATAACGGACAACCTCTGTCGGATAACTCGGCCCGATTAGCGGCCAAGGAATTGTATGAGGATCACTATTTGGCCTCTGCCAGCACCAATGGGGATGTAGCTTGGACAGGGGATGAACCTTCCTGCAACGCCGGTTCCGTCCCTCAAGGTACAAAAGAAAAAATCTTTATGCGTTTGGCCTATTTTAGAAAGGCCGTAGGGTTAAACAATGACATATCGGAGAATGCCACAAAGAGTGAAAAGGCCCAACAATCGGCCCTTATGATGCACGCCAATGGAGCTCTGGACCATTCGCCTCCCAATAGTTGGAAGTGCTTTAGTGAAGACGGCAAGGAAGGTGCTGGAAATTCGTTATTGGCCATGGCCAGAAATGCCCAGGCTATAGATGCCTATATCCGAGATCAAGGATCCAGCAACGGTCCGGTAGGCCATAGAAGATGGTTGCTATGGCCGCGACTGCAGGAAATTGGGGTTGGCAATACGGAAAGGGCCAACGCCATTTGGGTGCTCGGAAATGCAGGCTCACCTCCAGAGGACGAACCCGAATTTGTTGCATGGCCCCCTGAAGGATATGTTCCCAATAACCTGGTGTATTCACGCTGGTCCTTCTCTATAAGAAATGCCGATTTTACAGCTACCAAAGTTTCTATGAAAGACGTGGATGGAAATTCCCTCTCACTATCTTTAGAGGAATTAGACAACGCTTTTGGGGATCGTACCATTGTCTGGGTGCCCGAAGGTGTAAATACGAATAGTTCCGAGGACATTTCTTATACCGTGACCTTGGAAGATGTAAATCTTAATGGAGAAATGAAGAATTTCACTTATGAGGTTACACTTTTTGACGTGAACAATTGAGATTTCAAGATTATCTGTAAAAATTCATTTCATCCATATATACCCAAACCGCTTCCGGGAGCAAAGGCCTTATATTTTTCCCAGCATTATGATTTTTACGGATGAAGGTTGAGGAAATCTCCATTACGGGTGCATCTATGCGATGGATTTTGGGGTGCTCCTTTAATCGATTCTCCACCGTTCCTTTTGAAATCCTAGGATAGACATAAAGGGTATAGTTTTCCAAAATGGCTTCGTAGTTTTTCCATTTATGAAACCCTTTGAGATTGTCCTCTCCCATCAACAACGAAAATGCACTGTTATGTCCATACTTCTCATCCAAACGTACCAAGGTGTCGATGGTATAGTTGGGCTGGGGCAAATCAAATTCTATCTTGCTGGGTTTTAAGTTGGGGTACTCCTTTACCGCTTCGAATACCATTTGATACCGATGATGGTTATCCAAAAGCGTTTGTTTGGTCTTAAAAGGGCTCCTAGGGGTAATTACAAACCAGACCTCGTCCAAATCGGAAAACTCCACCATGTGGTTGGCGATAATGAGGTGGCCGATATGAATAGGGTTAAACGTGCCAAAATAAAGGCCGATTCTTTTCAATTTCACTTCCCTTTTTAAGCCTCGTTTTTCAACGAGGGCGTATTCCCAATGAATTCCGCAACCAGAGCATGTGCTTCTTCAAGTGCCTTGTCCAAATCGTAATTTTTGATGATCTTATCAAACTGTGGGGCGGTGGCCATTTCCACGGACGCTTTTGCAATACGCATATTAATCTTGTCATCGCTTTCCGTGCTCCGTTTTTTTAGTCTGATCTTTAGTTCGTCCACACTTGGTGGTTTTACGAAAACGGCAAGTGTCCTTTCCGGGTATTTCTTTTTTATCCTAAGCCCCCCTACCACATCAATATCAAAGATTACGTTCTTGCCTTCGGACCACAATCGTTCTACCTCACTTTTTAAGGTGCCATAAAAATTATCCCGATATACCTCTTCCCACTCCAGAAAATCATCGTTCTTTATGTGTTTCTTGAATTCCGAAACGGACATGAAATAATAATGCTGACCCTGCTTTTCCTTACCTCTCCTTTGTCTTGAAGTTGCAGAGACCGAAAAGGCCAGATTCAAATCCGGCTGTGCCAAAAGGTAACGTACGATAGTAGTCTTACCACTCCCTGAAGGGGCCGAAAATATGATCAATTTGCCCCCTTTCGTCATAAAACGTTCAACATTTGTTCCTTTATCTTTTCCAACTCATCCTTCATTTGGACGACCAGTTGTTGCATAGGGGCATAATTGGCCTTTGAGCCAATAGTGTTGATCTCACGACCGATTTCCTGACAAATAAAGCCAAGTTTTTTACCATTGGAATCCTTTGAGCCCAACGTTTTGGAGAAGTAGTTCAAGTGATTGGCAAGCCGAACTTTTTCCTCGGTAATGTCATATTTCTCCAGATAATAAATAAGCTCCTGCTCAAAACGGTTGGCATCCACATCCGTCTTTAAATCGGCTACGGCCTTTTCCAAACGTTCGCGAATTGTTGATTGCCTTTCCGGATCCATGGTCCTCACCTCCTTCAGCAGGGACTCCAAAGTAGTTATCCTTTCCATAAAATCCTTTTCCAATATCTGGCCCTCTTGGGTGCGGAATTTTTGTATTTCGGAAATAGCCGTTTTTAAAGCTTCGAGGATGGCGGCATATTCAGCATTATCTATATCATCTTTGTCCGTTTTTAAGGCATCAGGTAATCGTAAGGCCATTTCCAAAAAGAGCGCATCTTCTCCTTGGGCAATAGACCTCAATTGCTTCATATACTGTCGTACAACACCTTCATTTATCTGGGCCGAAGTCTCATCCCCGGTGTATTCTATATACAGTCCAAAATCGACTTTTCCCCTGGTTAATTCATGGGCAATAAGCTTTCGGAGTTCCAATTCTTTTTCGCGGTAGGCCGAAGGCATTCGGGCATTCAAATCCAAGCTCTTGCTATTGAGTGATTTTAACTCAATCGTAATTTTTTTTGCAGGAAGTTGTATCACATGCTTCCCGAAACCGGTCATGGATTGAATCATACGTATGTTTTAATTACAAAATATCCAGGTGAAAGGGTCACAGTTCCCGTACCCAAATATTTCTATATCTGACCCGGCTGTCGTCTCCATGATCTTGAAGTTTTAACGGGCCTTTGCCGTGTGGCGGGTTTTTGGGCCATCCTATATAAGGTGTGGTACCCTTGATTTCCGTATGGTCCTGAATCAACACGCCATTATGGATAACCGTAACGGTACCGGATTTTGTTTTTTTGCCATCTGCGTTAAACTCAGGTGCATGATAGATAATGTCATACGTATTCCAATCCCCGGTAGGTACCGAGGCCATAGCCAATGGTGGCCCCTGCTTGTATATAGATCCTACTTGACCGTTGACGTAAGTAGGGTTATCATTTTGATCCAGGACCTGTATCTCATAAAGGCCACTGATAAAAATACCGCTATTACCTCTATTTTGGTTCTTTCGCTGAACCGGTAATGGTGATCGCCATTCAATATGTAGTTGCATATCCCCAAACTTTTGTTTGGTCTGTATATCCCCAGTTCTGTCGGCAACGGTCATACTTCCGTCCTCGTTCAAATGCCATGGAACGGGAGAAGTGCCATCTTTTGAGCTCACCCAACCATCAAAGCTTGTACCGTCAAAAAGGACAATGGCATCGCTCGGCGGACCACCATTTGTTCCTGGAGTAACTTTGGGAACCTTGGGCTCATAGAATTCCGTGGCTTCGGGCTTGGTCGGTTCCGGACCTGCATATTCGGGGTGCACGATTACCCCATCTTTTAATATTCCCGGGGTCTCTCCCAATATGGCTTCCTGTCCAAATACAATGGAAAGCGAAAAAAAGGTGATTAATGTGAGTAGTCTTTTCATAAATAAAGTGTTAGTGAGGTATTTTAATCCTTGGTGTTTGTAACTTGTACAGAAATCTCTTGCACGGGCTCGATTTACAATTCAAATGTCCCTAGCGATTCCCTGCTATAGCTCCTTGATCTTTATATTACGGAATGCTACCCCATCCCCATGGTCTTGCAGTCCAATTTTACCGGTGGTATGTTTTCCAAAATGCTCCCAATCCGCAAATTTTGAATCGGCTACCATGGTACTCCATTCGGGATCGTTCACAGGGAACTCAACTATTTTCTCCCCATTCAGAGAAACACTTCCCTTATTCGTTTTATGATCAATGGCCAATACACAGGTATTCCACTCTCCGACCGGTTTGGTAACATCCTTGGTCGGGGATACCATATCGTATAAGGCCCCTGCCTGATGGCTGGTTCCATTTTTACCATCTGGGTGTTTCTCATTATCGAGTACCTGTATTTCAGGCCCGGTTTGATACGGTTGTTTGAGCGAAGGCATTTCCGCAACACCCCAAAAGATGCCGCTGTTGCCTCCCTCGGCAATCCTCCACTCCAAGGAAAGTTCAAAATCGGTGAACTCCCTTTCGGTCACCAGGTTATAGCTCTCCCCTTTTTTTCGATCTTTTGGGGGGTAAAAGACCATGGCTCCATCCTCCAGTTTCCAATGTTCGGAAATGTCTTCCTTTAGATATTCTTTCCATCCATCGAAAGAGGTGCCATCAAAAAGAACGATCCATTCTTCGTTCTCGGTGGTGGTGACATCGGCTTCCGAAATAGCCTCACCCGTGGCTTCATCGCCAGATGTTTTTGCTTTCTCCTTGCACCCTAAAGCGGATAGGGTTATGAGCATAATACAAAAAAGCTGTTTCATAGTTTAGGTTTTAGCGATTTTTAAATTCCGAGTATTTTCTTGAGCACTTCCTTGTCCGTTTCGCCTCCGGCGAAATCGTCAAAGGTTCTTTGGGTGGCTTCGATAATGTGGTCTTGGATAAAGATGGCACCTTCCCTAGCCCCCTGTTCAGGGCTTTTAATACAACATTCCCATTCCATTACGGCCCAAACGTCACAACCGTATTGAGTTAGTTTGGAGAAAATCGTTTTAAAATCGATTTGACCATCTCCCAAGGAACGAAAACGACCGGCCCGATTTTCCCAGTCATTATATCCACCATAAACTCCTTTTTTACCCGTTGGGTTGAATTCGGAATCCTTTACGTGGAAAGATTTTATAAACTCATGATAAAAGTCTATATAGGCTATATAATCCAATTGCTGAAGTACAAAATGGCTAGGGTCATAAAGTAGATTGACTCTTTTGTGGTTTCCGGTAGCTTTCAAAAAACGCTCAAAGGTATCCCCATCATGTAAATCCTCGCCAGGGTGTATTTCATAGCAGACATCCACCCCTTCCTCATCAAAATGATCCAGAATGGGCTTCCACCGTTTGGCCAATTCCTCAAAGCCCATCTCCACAAGTCCCGGAGGCCTTTGTGGCCAAGGGTATGAGGTGTGCCATAAAAGAGATCCGGAAAAAGTGGCATGTGCCGTAATCCCTAACCTTCTGCTCGCCGTGCCGGCCTTTTTGACCACATCGACCGCCCACTCCGTGCGGGCCTTGGGATTGTTCCTTACACTATCGGGCGCAAAACCATCGAACATGATATCAAAGGCAGGGTGTACCGCAACTAATTGACCTTGCAGATGTGTGGATAGTTCGGTAATTTCCAATCCATAGGAATTCACCTTCCCCTTAAGTTCATCACAGTAGGTTTGGCTTTCCGCAGCTTTATCCAAATCGATCAAAAAGCTTTCCCAAGTAGGAATTTGAATTCCTTTATAGCCCAAATCGGCCGCCCATTGGCACATGCCGTCCAGCGAGTTAAAAGGTGCCTTGCTATCTACAAATTGTGCCAAAAAAACGGCAGGTCCTTTAATTGTCTTCATCGGTATAGTATTCTATATTAATTTGATTATGGTTTTATATTTTACGGAAGTGTTAGAATAAATCCTATATTTAGTTTTCCAAAATTTCCCTTGGTTTCTGCTTTGCTTAGGGAAATCATAAATATAGGAAAACCATCAGAATTAAAATAAGAAATCCAATATGAATCAAGAAGAAGTATTTGATGCCATTGTGGTGGGAACGGGCATTAGTGGAGGCTGGGCGGCCAAGGAACTCTGTGAGAATGGTTTAAAGACCTTGGTATTGGAACGGGGAAGAATAGTGGAACACATCAAGGACTATCCCACAATGAATATGGATTCTTGGGATTTTCCCTATAAGAAAGAACTTTCCGCCGAGGATAGGAAAAAATATCATAAGCAACTACGCGTTAATTGGGCTCCCAAAGATGATGTAAAACACTTTTTTGTAAACGATTTGGAGCATCCGTATGTAGAGACCAAACGCTTTGACTGGATCCGTGGCTACCATGTGGGTGGCCGATCCCTGACATGGGGGCGGCAAAGCTATCGCTGGAGCGATATCGATTTTGAGGCCAATAAAAAGGATGGTCACGGGGTGGATTGGCCGGTACGCTATAAGGACATTGCCCCGTGGTACGATAAAGTTGAGGAATACATCGGGGTAAGTGGGGAAAACCTGGGATTAAGACAATTGCCCGATGGCAAGTTTCAACCTCCAATGGATTTGATCTGTGGCGAGGACGACCTCAAAAAGACAATGGCCGAAAAATATGACGATGGCCGTTTACTGACCATTGGACGGGTTGCGCATATTACGGATAAGCAGGCCCAGGTGGAAGGGCGGAATCCTTGTCAATACAGGAATAGATGCTGGCGGGGTTGTCCTTTTGGCGGATATTTTAGCAGCAACTCCTCTACACTTCCAGCCGCCGAACGGACAGGGAATATGACGTTAAGGCCCAATTCCATTGTTCATGAAGTGATATACGACGAGGCTTCCAAAAAAGCCACGGGTGTCCGGGTCATTGATACGGAAACCCATGAAAAAATGGAATTTAAGGCAAGGGTCATTTTTCTCTGTGCCTCCGCAATGGCATCGGTTGGAATTTTATTGAACTCCACGTCCGGTCGTTTTCCCAATGGAATTGGCAATGATTCCGGGATGCTCGGCAGGAATATAATGGATCATCATTATAAACTGGGGGCCACTGCCAAAATAGACGGCTATTTGGATAAATATTACAAGGGCAGGCGGCCTAACGGATTTTATATTCCCCGGTGGGTGAATCTGAACGAAAAGACCAAGCGGGATTATCTTCGGGGTTTTGGATATCAGGGCAGTGCCAGTAGGGAAGATTGGTCCGCTTCCATCAAGGAGATGGGCTATGGGAAAAATTTGAAGGATTCCATACTGAAGCCTGGAAATTGGCAAATTGGAGTGACTGGTTTCGGAGAGTTCCTTCCTTATGATGACAACAAGGTGACTTTAAGCGCTACGGAAAAAGATCAGTGGGGACTGCCCCAACTTGATTTTGATGTGGAATTCAAGGAAAATGAATACAGGATGCGAGAGGACATTATACGGGAGGTAGTAGATATGTTTACCAAGGCGGGTTTTAAGGACGTTGAACCCTATGAGGAATCTACCGGCCCAGGTTTGGGTATACACGAAATGGGTGGAGCCCGAATGGGACATAACCCCAATACCTCCGTTACGAACAAAAACAATCAAGTCCACACAGTTCCCAATGTTTATATGACCGATGGGGCCTTCATGAGTTCCTCGAGCTGTGTAAATCCTTCCCTCACTTATATGGCCTTTACGGCAAGGGCGGCCAACCATGCGGCAGAACAGTTCAAGGCCGGAAAGTTTTCATAAATTCAGTACATGTCCATAAATCCAAATACAATATATGATGCCATAGTGGTGGGCACCGGAATTAGTGGGGGCTGGGCAGCCAAGGAACTCTGTGAGAATGGTTTAAAAACCTTAGTCCTGGAACGAGGAAGGATGGTAAGGCATATTGAGGATTACCCTACTATGAACGACGATCCATGGGATTATGAATTCAGGGGCAATCTCACCCGCCAGGAAAAGAAAACCTTTTCCCTATTACCGCGAGGAGGTGTGGACAGACAGCGGGATGCCATGCATTTTTTTGTCAATGCCCTGGAGCACCCCTATGAAGAGACCAAACATTTTGATTGGATTCGAGGTTATCAAATAGGTGGCCGATCGCTGACCTGGGGACGGCAAAGCTATCGCTGGAGCGACATTGATTTTGAGGCCAATAAGAAGGATGGGCACGGTGTGGACTGGCCGGTGCGATATAAGGACATTGCCCCATGGTATGATAAGGTTGAGGAATACATCGGGGTAAGCGGGGAAAACTTGGGATTAAAACAATTACCCGATGGCAAGTTTCAACCTCCGATGCAGCTTAACTGCGTGGAAAAGGAACTTCAAGCCAGCATGTCCAAAAATTTTGATGATGGCCGCTTGTTAACTATCGGTCGCGCAGCGCATATCACAAAAAAAACAACCGACTTTGCCAATAGAGGGCCATGCCAGTACCGAAACAGATGCCAAAGAGGGTGCCCTTTTGGTGGCTATTTTAGTAGCAACTCCTCCACGCTTCCGGCTGCCGAGCGAACAGGAAATATGACGCTAAGGCCCAATTCCATTGTCCATGAAGTGATATACGATGAGGCTTCCAAACGAGCAACAGGTGTAAAGGTCATAGATACGGAGACCCATGAAAAGATGGAATTTAAGGCACAAGTCATTTTTCTCTGTGCCTCCGCAATGGCATCGGTCGGAATTTTATTAAAATCCAAATCCGATCGTTTTCCCAACGGAATGGGAAATGATTCGGGAAAGCTGGGAACCCATATTATGGACCATCATTTTAAAGTAGGTGCCAGTGCCACTATCAAGGGTTACTTGAACAAATACTATAAAGGACGAAGGCCAAATGGCTTTTATATTCCCAGATTTACAAACCTTGGAGGGAACACGGAACGTAAAAACTATCTACGCGGATTCGGTTACCAAGGGGGCGCGAGCAGAAACAATTGGTCCGATTTGATTGCAGAAGCGGTATACGGGGATAAGTTGAAGGAAGCTATCCTTAAGCCAGGGCAATGGCAAATTGGGATGACTGCTTTTGGGGAGTTTTTACCCTATGATGACAATAAGGTAGCGCTAAGTTCCGTTAAAAAAGACCAGTGGGGCCTACCATTATTGGATTTTAATGTGGAGTTAAAAACAAATGAACTGGAGATGCGGAAAGACATGATGAACGAGGCCATTGCCATTTTCGAAAAAGCCGGATTCGTGGATGTACAAGGATATGATGCGACTTCCAATCCTGGATCCGCCATTCATGAAATGGGAGGTGCCAGAATGGGTCATGACCCAAAAACATCAGTGGTGAACAAGAACAATCAAGTACATGCCGTTAAAAATGTATATGTTACCGATGGAGCTTTTATGACTTCTTCAAGTTGTGTGAACCCATCCTTAACATATATGGCATTTACGGCAAGGGCGGCCAATCATGCAGCCGAACAATTGAAAAATAAAACTATTTTCTAGATAGAAATTATGAGCGTATTTTGCGATACCAAAACACTGATCAATGGACAACGCTTCCGCTAGAAATATGTGGGGTGACTTTTTGGATGCCCATTTGGAATTTGCCTTTGTAGACGCACCGAACGTCATTCATTTTTGTGACAACGAGGCGGATGCCAATGAATGTGCAAAACTGGTGAAGAAAGGGGTTAAAAGGGCCACTTCCGATTCATTATTAGGACTTCAATATCGAAAGGAAACCTTGCCCAAAACTGGAGATTTTATTGTTGTTACCGATTGGGAAGGCAAAGCCCAATGCATAGTAAGGCTTACCAAAGTCTCATTTAAGCCCTATTTCAGTATTGACCAGGAATATGCCAAACTGGAAGGCGAAGGAGATAAATCCTTAGAGTATTGGCAACGTGTACACTGGGATTATTATACCCGGGAGTTGGAGCCCTTTGGGCGTGTACCAAGGGACAGTATGATCATTGTATGCCAAGAATTTGAGAAGGTATTTGAGCGATAGCTCCAAATCATTTTGTAGTTGACATCTTTACAGGGATAAGGCCCTAAAAGTTTTTAATTTTTAGGGCCTTATCCTATTTATAGTCCTTCCGATATGTTTTTGTAGAGGTCAATTCTCCATCTTCACCCAAACATTACCTCCCTTATGGGATTCTACCGTGGCTTCGATGAAATTCATCCCGCGAACGCCATCCAACATGGTAGGGAATTCCCCATCATTATATTGCTCTCCCCGTATGGCCCTGGCAGCTCCCAAATAGATGTTGGCCATGGAATCGAATATGCCTTCGGGATGCCCCGGTGGTAGTTTTGTACCGTCTAGGGACAATTCGGAATTGTAGGCATGCCCAGGTTTGTATACTTGGGTGGGTTCGGTATCACTCATTTTATAGAGGAAATTAGGCCTTTCCTGCTCCCAACGGAACGCGGCCTTTTCGCCATAAATAGCAATGGCCAGTCCGTTTTCCTCCCCGGTAGCCACTTGACTTCCCCGGATAACCCCTTTGACATGGTCATCCATTCGAACAAGGATCGTACCGTCCACATCCATCTTATTGTCTTCATATAAATAGTTGAAATCGCACAATAGGGATTTTATCCGAAGTCCCGTAGTATATTCCACCAAGTTAAAGGCGTGCACCCCAATATCGCCCATACAGGAACTGATCCCTGCTTTTTCAGGATCCAGGCGCCATACGGATGATCGCTTCTCCTTATCATGGATAATGGTATTGATCCACCCTTGATAATACCGGGCATCTACCTTATGGATTTTTCCCAAAGCCCCGGATTTTATCATTTCACGCATTTGACGCACCATGGGATAACCGGTATAGGTATGGGTAAGGGCAAATACCGTTCCTGCCTTTTCATGGGCTTCCTGCAATATTTTTGCCTCTTCCAAGGTGGTGGTCATCGGCTTTTCACAGATAACATGAAACCCATTGTCCAGTAATTTTTTGGCCATGGGAAAATGGAGGAAGTTAGGGGTTTGTACGGAACAGACCTGAATACGCTCTTCTTCGGGCAAGTTCATTTCTCCTTCGATAAAAGCATCAAAATCCTTGTAGATACGATCGGTAGGAACATCTATTTCCTTGGCGAAACCTATGTTCTCTTCATAAACCGGATTAAAAACCGCTCCTACTATTTCATAATTGTCATTGATATGGGAAGCGACCCGGTGCAAAACTCCTATGAGAGAATCCCCGCCCCCTCCTAAAATTCCTAATCTGATCTTCTTTGGCATAATGGTAATACTTTAAAATAGGTGTTGATTTTTATGTGATTAATATATAGAAAATATCTAAGCTTTATAGGTAATTTTTTCGTTCTTGAAGAAAATAAAAAACAGAAAAAATACCAAAAGGGCAAATGCCGCCGGATACAGCCAAATAATCTCCCATGCATGGGCGCCCTCCGTAGAAACATAGGTATCGGTAATTTTACCTGCGATCCAAAAGCCGATAAGCATCCCTAGGCCGTAGGTAGCCAAGGTAATCAATCCTTGGGCCGCACTTTTAATATGGGTACCTGCCTTACTATCGGTATAGATCTGTCCGGAAACGAAGAAAAAATCGTAACAGATCCCGTGCAGGGCAATCCCCAACAATAATAAGAAGGCCAGCTCTCCCGGGTTACCATAAGCAAATAGTACATAGCGCAAGGCCCAAGCCAACATGGCCACCAACATGGTTTTTTTAAATCCATACTTTTTGAAAAAGAACGGAAGTAGAAGCATAAAGAGAATTTCCGAGATCTGACCAATGGTCATCTTTCCTGCGGGATTGGCCACCCCAATCTCGCCCAAAAACTGTCCCGCATGTTGGTAATAAAAGGCCAAGGGAATACAGATAAGGACGGATGCCATGAAGAAAATCAAAAAATTGCGGTCTTTTAAGAGTCCCAATGCCTCCAAGCCCAGAATATCCGAAATACTTACTTTCTTGTTTTTGTCCATTCTGGGAGGGGTTTTCGGAAGGGTAAAGCAAAAGACCCCGAGTAGTGCCGATGAAATTGCGGCCATTAGAAAAGTGTTTCTTAGGATGCCTTCCGATATGCCCTCTTGGGAATCCCAATTCAAATAACTGATAAGGAGTCCCGCCGCTATCCATCCAATGGTTCCAAAAACACGAACCTGGGCGAATTCCTTGGCAGGATTCCTCATTTGGTTAAAGGACACGGAATTGACCAAGGCCAAGCTGGACATGTATAAAATCATATAGGCCAAAAGATAAGGGAAGAACAACGTAAAGTCCGTGGTTTGGTACAAGAGGTACATCAATAGGGCCCCCAAAAGATGTAATACGCCTAAAATACGTTCTGCGTTAAAGAATCGATCGGCAATGAGTCCAATGATAAACGGAGCCAAAATGGCACCCCAGGACTGGGTGGAATAGGCCATGGCTATTTCCGCACCATCAGATCCCAAGGTATTCGGCAAATAGATTCCCATGGTAACATACCAACTGCCCCAGACAAAAAATTCCAAAAACATCATTAGGGACAGCTGCAAACGAACTCCTATTTTCATAATGCCTCTACTCTTTGTTAACGTTTGTAATGAATAAAATCCAATGGCAACGGCTCCAAATTGTTAGCCCTAAAATCCATGGCTATCTGACCCCGATGATGCGAGGAATGATTAATGATATGGAATAGAATATCCTGTAAGGTGTTGGCGAACAAACGCCCCTCCGTATTCTCATAATCGATCCGTTTTTCGAAATCATCCGAATTGGTGGTAATCTCAAAGGAACTCCGTTGATTCTCGTAATGTATATCGCCCCAATCCTTTACGTCATGGGATTGCCAGACCTTATATTCAGGAGGTCTTCCAAGAATCCTAGCATTCCAAATATGATGGGCATTGAGGATATGACTAAAAAGTACAATGCTCTTTTCTGGAACGACTTCCATTACACTACACCGCTCAATAAGTTTTTTGTTGCAATAAAAGTTGTAATCAAAAAGCTGGTTAAAAAAAACTTTCATAAACCGTATTACTTTGGTATCAGCTCAATTTTTTGGCAGCATTGAGCATCAATTCCCTAGTGGCCAAAATACCTTCCTCCTCAGTTAGTTCACTCCCTTCGTACTCCACACCAATATAACCTGTGTAACCTGCATCCTTTACAATTTGGAGCATTTTTGTATAATCGATTTGGGTCTCATTTCCATTGGCATCAAATTCGTGGGATTTGGCGCTCACTGCTTTGGCATGTTGCATTAACTCGGTTACACCTTGATAAATATCGTACATTTCGGCACAGCCCTTTCTATAATCCTCGGGGTCGTTCCTTCGGATACAAAAATTCCCAAAATCCGGTAACGTACCACAATTATCCATGTTTACGGTTTCCATAACATCCGCTACCATGGCCCCGTTGGAAGAAAGTCCACCATGGTTCTCCACGATTACGTTTATATTTTTATCCTTGGCATAGGTAGCTAATTGGGTAAGGGAATCCACCGAGGCCTCCTTCCAGGCTTTTGGGTCTTCTTCTCCATAAAGATTTACCCGTATGGCATGGCATCCCATGGCCGCTGCGGCATCGACCCATTTGTAATGGTTTTCTACGGTTTGCTTGCGTTCTTGGGCATCCGGCACAGCCATATAACCTTCTCCATCTACCATTATCAGTACATTTTCTACCCCATGTTTTTTCGCTTCCGCATTACATTTTTCCACGAAAGCAGCCATTGCTTCATCGGAGTAATTGGCCGCTTCCAATTCCTTGTTGTACAATTGATTTACATATTCAATGCCGGTAAACCCCCATTTCTTGGCCTTCTCGGCAAAGGTATATGGATCTACTCCGTCTTCCCGTATCATTTTATGGATGGACCATTGGGCCAGGGACAATTTAAAGAAAGGGCCGGTTTCTTCCATTATCGTATTTTCTTCGGTTTCTTTGGAGTCTTTTTTCTTTTCTTGCTTACAGGCATGAAATCCCAAAAGGGACAGTGCCAGGCCCGCTCGTGAGCCATTTTGTATAAAACGTCTTCTTCTCATGGTATTTGGATTAGTTGTTTGCTTATGGATCGCCGCTGATTTTCTACATCGATATAGTAAACCACACCGCAAGGAGTATAGCGTTTAAATGTAGAAAATTAATTTTATATTTAATACATTTAGGGCATAAACAATCAGGTACATGAGCAAATTTTATTACAACGACGAACAGGCGTCGTATGACGCTATTGTTGTCGGAACTGGCATCAGCGGAGGCTGGGCAGCAAAAGAATTGTGCGAAAAAGGATTAAAAACATTGGTTCTGGAACGCGGTAGAATGGTGAAACATATCCAAGACTATGAGACCGCCAATTTAGACCCTTGGGATTTTCCAAACGGAGGTCAACCTACTCCGGAACAGAAGGCCCAACAATTGAAACAAGCACGAACAGGTTATACTACCCAAGCGGCCAGCCGTATGTGGTTTGTAAACGACTTGGAGCACCCCTACAATGAAGTCAAACGTTTTGACTGGATGCGAGGGTATCATTTAGGAGGACGTTCCCTGCAATGGGGCCGTCATAGTTACCGTTGGAGCGATATTGATTTTGAGGCGAACAAACGCGAGGGAATTGCGGTCGATTGGCCGGTACGATACAAGGACATTGCACCATGGTATGACAAGGTAGAATCCTATATTGGGGTGAGTGGGGAACTTCTTGGGCTTTCACAATTGCCCGATGGGCAATTTCTCCCTATGATGGAGCTAAATTGTGTAGAACAACATGTTCGGGAAAAAGTTGCCGAAAATTTTGATGGTCGGGTTATAACCGCCGGACGGGTGGCCCACATAACGGGCGATAAGAAGTTTGATGGGCGTACTAAATGCCAATTTAGAAACCGATGTATCCGTGGATGCCCTTTCGGTGGGTATTTCAGCAGTCTTTCCTCTACCCTTCCGGCGGCGGAGCGTACAGGAAATATGACCTTACGGCCGGATTCCATCGTTCATGAAATACTGTACGATCCGGATACCAAAAGGGCTACCGGTGTTAAGGTCATTGACCGTACCACAAAAGAGAGTCATGAATTTAAGGCCAAGGTTATCTTCCTTTGTGCTTCTGCAATGGCATCGACTGCCATATTGATGCAATCCAAGTCGGATAGATTCCCCAACGGTCTGGGCAACGATTCCGACCAATTGGGCCGTAACATAATGGATCATCATCTGAGGGTAGGCGCGCAAGGTAAGTTCGATGGTTTTGAGGATAAGTATTATAAGGGAAGAAAGCCCAATGGCATATACATCCCACGCTTTAGAAATTTAGGAGGGAACTCCAATCGCAAGGAATATAAGCGGGGTTTCGGATATCAAGGCGGAGCGGGTAGAGGCAATTGGGACGACAGTATTGCAGAGCTCGGTTATGGAAAGGCAATGAAGGATGCCATTTTAAAGCCCGGAGGATGGACCTTTGGCATGGGAGGCTTCGGGGAGGTCTTGCCCTATGAGGACAATAGATTTACCTTGGACCATGACAAAAAAGATCAATGGGGACTGCCTACTTTGACCTTTGATGCGGAATTGCGGGAGAATGAATATGAGATGCGAAAGGACATGAAAGACTCGGCCGTTGAAATGTTGGAGAAAGCAGGCCTACGTGATGTGGAACCCTTTGATAGCCCAGGTGCCTTAGGTCTTGGTATTCATGAAATGGGAACCGCACGTATGGGAAGAAATCCAAAAACTTCAGTTCTCAACGGAAATAATCAGGTTCATACGGTACCTAATGTCTATGTAACGGACGGCGCTTTCATGACCTCGGCCAGTTGCGTAAACCCATCCTTGACCTATATGGCCTTTACCGCCCGGGCGGCCGATCATGCAGCAAAAGAACTAAAAAAAGGAAATATATAATGGATAGAAGAAAAGCACTTAAAAATATGGGGCTGGCCATGGGCTATTCCGTCGCTACCCCAACACTGATCAGTTTAATGCAGAGCTGTAAAAGCGAAGTGGCCTTGGAATGGACACCGGATTTCTTTACCCAGGATGAAGGGGCTGCATTGACCAAATTGGTCGATATCATTCTTCCAAAAACGGACACGCCATCGGCATCCGAAGTTCAGGTACATGTATTTATTGACCGCTTTGCAGATCAAGTTATGGCAAAGGAGGAACAGGACTTTACAAAAATGTCCATGGGTCGTTTCCTTAATACCGCCTTGCAAAATTCTGGAAAGGAAAAGGCGGGTAATCTAACCTCCACGGATTTGGAACCCGTCCTGGCCGAGGCCCTAAAGTTTACCAAAGCGGATGAAATGAAGAACCTTGAAGCCATTCAACAGTACAATGAGGCCATGGCCGAGGGAAAAGAAGCAAGTCTAGACGACGCCGTTTCACGTTTTGCCTTTGCCAAAAACCTAAGGGATGTAACCATTTGGGGCTATAAAACCTCTGAATATGTGGGGGAGCAGGTATTGGAATACCTTCCTGTTCCCGGGGAGTATATCGGTTGTGGCGATGTTAATGAACTAACAGGGGGCAAGGCTTGGTCCTTATAAAAATAGATTTATGAAAAGACGAAGTTTTATTCAGAAAACCGCACTGGGCAGTGGAGCAATTTCCCTAAGTGGAACCATGGCCTATGCCAACAATAGCAAAATAGAGGCGCCATACAAGTTTAACCTAAAATATGCCCCACATTTGGGGATGTTCAAGGGACTTGCCGGAGAAGATCCTATAGACCAAATCAACTTTATGGCAGATCAGGGATTTACAGCCTTTGAAGACAATGGCATGATGAAACGCGACGTGGCCTTACAGACCAAAATGGGGGAGACTCTTGCCAAACGCAATATGACCATGGGCGTCTTCGTGGTAGACAAGGGTGGTAATATGGCAAATACCCTCGCTGCGGGCAAACAAGAATATCTGGACATATTCTTGGATGGTTGTAAAAAAGCTGTAGAGGTGGCCAAACGTGTCAATGCGAAATGGATGACCGTTGTTCCAGGTGGTTTTGAGCGAAACCTTCCTATCGGTGTTCAGAATGCAAATGTCATTGAAGCCCTGCGTAGAGGGGCGGAAATTTTTGAACCCCATGGATTGGTCATGGTACTTGAACCATTATCGGATTCGCCGGATCTGTACTTGAGGACATCGGAACAGACTTATTTGGTATGTAAAGGCGTAGATAGCCCATCATGCAAAATATTGTACGATATCTATCATATGCAGAAAAATGAAGGACACCTCATCCATAATATGGAACTCACATGGGATGAAATCGCCTATATTCAAATTGGTGACAATCCGGGACGGAAAGAGCCCACCACAGGTGAAATTAATTATAAAAACGTCTTTAAGTGGATTCATGAGAAAGGGTTTGATGGCGTCCTGGGCATGGAACATGGAAATTCCAAGCAAGGTAAAACTGGCGAACAGGCCGTTATCGATGCCTACAAAGAAGTGGATAGTTTTCTATAGCCCCTGCTTGCTATTTTAAGACTACCTCTATAATCGTGTCAACATCGTCTTTTTTGTCCTTTGGGATTTCCAGCAGAAGGCCGTATTTATCCAAACGATGGCCGACCTTGGTCTTATCCTTATAGAACGTTACCGATTGTATTTTTTCTTTGAATGGATTAATGAGTAAGACCTCTTTGTCCCAATCCAAAACATGGATGTATAACGTCTTTCCCTTTTGGGTACTGACACCCCAATCTTCAGGGGCTATGATTCCTTTACGGGTTCCATAAATAGTTTCTCCGTTTTTGGCCATCCATTCACCCATGGTCTTAAGCGATGCCTTATGCTCCGGTTGTATTTCCCCATTGGGCATGGGCCCAACGTTTAACAACAAATTAGCGTCCCTACCGGCCGACTTCACCAACATATGCACCAATTCCTTGGGCGACTTGTGATTATCGTCCAGAAGGTTAAACCCCCAGGAACCATTAATGGTCAGGCACATCTCCAAGGGCAACTGGCTTATAGGCCCTTTATTGAATCCTGCGGTATTCTCACCCGGAAGGTCTTGTTCGAACATCTGAAAATCCTCACCGGGATAAGGGCTCACATGATGATTACTTCCGACCAGAGCCCCAGGTTGA